>JAFXJO010000145.1 GCA_017532185.1 Clostridia bacterium
CTTCAACATCTTCAGCAATAACAACAAGCTTGCCGCCTGCGTGCATAATCTGCTCAAGAAGAGGAAGAAGGTCCTGAATGCTTGAAATCTTTTTATCTGTGATAAGAATGAGAGCGTCGTCAATAACAGCTTCCATCTTTTCGGTGTCTGTTACCATATAGGGAGAGATATAACCTCTGTCAAACTGCATACCTTCAACAACTTCTGCTTCGGTAACAGCGATTTTGGATTCTTCAACTGTGATAACGCCGTCGGAAGTAACCTTTTCCATAGCGTCTGCAATGAACTTGCCTACTTCTTCGTCAGCGGCGGAAATTGTTGCAATTCTTTCGATATCTGCTGTGCTTGAAACAGGCTTTGAGTTTTCTCTTACCTGTGCAACGGCAGCTTCAACAGCCTTAGCCATACCCTTTTTAACAACCATAGGGTTTGCACCTGCAGTAACGTTCTTCATACCCTCTCTGATAAGAGCCTGAGCAAGAAGAGTTGCGGTTGTTGTGCCGTCACCTGCAACGTCGTTTGTTTTGGTTGAAACTTCCTTAACAAGCTGAGCGCCCATATTTTCAAAAGCGTCTTCAAGCTCGATTTCTTTTGCGATTGTTACACCGTCATTTGTGATGAGAGGTGCGCCGTACTTTTTATCGAGAACAACGTTTCTGCCCTTGGGGCCAAGAGTGATTTTAACTGTATTTGCAAGCTTATCAACGCCTGCCTGAAGAGCCTTGCGGGCTTCTTCACCATAAATAATCTGCTTTGCCATTCTGCATTACCTCCTTATTCTACAACAGCAAGAATGTCGCTCTGGCGAACGATGGTGTATTCCTCTTTGTTAAGCTTAACCTCTGTGCCGGCATATTTGCCTGTGATAACCTTATCGCCAACCTTAACATACATCTCAACTTCTTTGCCGTCAACGATTCCGCCGGGACCTACGGCAATAACCTCTGCAACCTGGGGCTTTTCCTGAGCCGAAGGAGCAAGAATAATTCCGCTGGTTGTTGTTTCTTCGATTTCAACAAGCTTAACAACAACTCTGTCAGCAAGTGGTCTGAGTGTCATATATATTACCTCCAAAATTTAATACTTTTTGATTTAGCACTCATCAACCCTGAGTGCTAATTGCTATTTTAGACCCTTTTTACGGTACTGTCAAGATATTTTACCAAAATTAACAATATTGTCATAAATGAACTGTTTTAACCTTCCAATAATCAGTTGACTTTAGATATCCTTGTGTTATAATGTTTATGTATATATATTTATGTTTATTATTATAAAACATTATTTACCGAGAAGGATTTGCCATGAACATTTTTGTTGCTCTTGATTCAAATTATATCCACCCTCTTTGCGTGATGTTCAATTCTCTTGCAAAAACCAATGCAGGCAACAGCTTTGACATTTACGTCGCATATTCATCTCTCACAGAGGATGATTTCGAAAATATGAATAAAGCTCTCGGCAATCTTGACGCAAGAATACACAGAGTTCTTGTTGATGACAACATTTTTGCAGGAGCTCCTGTTCTTGACAGGCTGAGCAAGGCAACCTATTACCGCCTTCTTATCGGCGATATTCTGCCCGAAAGCGTAGACAAACTTCTCTATCTCGACCCCGATATTGTTATTAACAAGGATTTATCTGAGCTTTATGATATCGACCTTGAAGGCAACGTTCTTGCAGGCGGAACTCATCTTTACGGTTTCAACGAGTGGGTCAATTTCCACCGTCTGCGCGTGAGCAGAAAGAGAAGAATTCATTATATTAACGCAGGCGTTCTTTTGATTGACCTTAACGCCTGGCGCAAAACTATCACACTCAAGCAAATTCTTGATTTTATTCAGAAAAAAATCAGATATCTCCTGCTTGCAGACCAGGACGTTATAAACGTTCTCTTTGCCGATAAGCTAATGAGAATTGATGAACGTCTTTATAATATCGACGAAAAAACTTTCGTTTATTTCACAAAGAAATCCGCTAAAGACCGAAGAATAGACCTTGATTGGGTTCGCAAAAATTCAGTGGTAATCCATTTCAACGGCAAGCATAAGCCTTGGAACGAACCCGAATATAAAGGAGTGCTCGGAGAATTTTATGAAAAATACAAAAATTTCTGATAATCCCTCTGATTATAAAAAGAAAGTCCGCCGTTTTCAGCAAATAGGTGCGATTTGTGCGTGCCTTATTATGGCAGGTATCTTTCTCTATTTCTATATAAAATACGGCAAACAGCTTTATGAAATTTTCGGCAACGCAGAAAGCCTGAAGGTTTTTCTTGCCCAGTTTCACGGCTTTGACAAGTGGGTTTTCGTGGCAATCAGAGCTTTCCAGACCGTAATCAAAATCATTCCCGCCGAACCTCTTGAAATCGGTTCAGGCGTGCTTTACGGCACCTGGGGCGGCTTGCTTCTGTGTATGCTCGGCACAATGATCGGTTCGTTTGTTATCATTGCTCTCACTCGCGCTTTCGGCAAACCTCTTGTCAGCGCTTTTATCCCGATTGAAAAGATTGAAGCTCTCCCCTTTCTCAAAGATGAAAAAAGAGTTTATCTTTCGCTTTTCTTCATTTATCTTATACCCGGCACACCAAAAGACGTTCTGACCTACGTTGCAGGACTTACAGGTCTTGATATGAGAAAATTCCTGCTCATTACAGGCATCGCCCGTATTCCGTCAATCATAACTTCAACCTGGTGCGGTCAGGAAATCATCAACAAAAACTACACGCTCGCAATCATTATCTTTGCAACAACGGGAATTTTAAGCGTTGCCTGCTCTTTGATTTATAACAGATACTCCGTGGCAAAAGAGAAAAAAGAAAAGAATCTTGCCGCACAAAACAACAAGCAAGAGGAGATTGACGATAAGTGACTGCAACTCTGACAAAAAACAAAACGGATAAACTGAGTATGCTTGCACCTGTAACTTTCCTTTTTGCAGGTCTTATGCCCGAATACGTTGCGCCGTTTTTCACCGTTATCGGCTTTATTCTTGTTCTCAAAAACAGAATTCAAAATAAAATTAAACCTAAGTTCGGCGACCTCGGCATAAGCATCATTATTTATATGGCGTGGATGCTTGTCACTTCTTTAAACACATCCTCCGTTATCTCATCGCTTGCAAGCATCGGCTTATGGTCGCTTATGTTTGCCGGATATTATTTCTTCACCGAGATAATAAAAACACAGGAAGACATTGACAAGCTGTTTTATTGCGGCACGCTCTGCGCAGGTATTGCAGGCGCAATCGGAATGGGTCAGATGGTTCTCTATCATCTCTCACCCGAAATCAGCCGCTATTTCAATCCGTTCTGGCGCTTTATTGATTTCGGTGTTGAGAAGCTCGTTTTTCTTCTGCCCGATTTCATCAAAAGCAATATGGCGTCAAAAACCTTTCATTCATTCTTAACCCGTGCCTGCGGAACATATTCCAACCCCCTCTTTTTCTCAACCGTTCAGATTATGCTGTTCCCGTTTGCGGCACACACGTTTCTTAAATATGATGACCTTAAAAATAAAATCATCGGTCTTTCTTGCTTTATGTTAAGTCTTGGCGGTGTTGCCTGTTCTTATTCAAGAGGTCCATATGTTTATGCCTGCATTATTTTTGCAATCTTGCTTCTGTACGGCGGCAAAAAAACAAAAACTCTTTTGGGAGTCGGTTGCGTTACCGCCGGCGGCATACTGATTGTTTTCAACGGAACGGTAAAACGCCTGCTTACCCTGATGAGCAGCAAAGATATTTCAGTCAACACAAGAAAACTCCTTTGGGATGCGGTTGGCGATATGATTGCCGACAAGCCGATTATCGGTTACGGTACAGGCTTTGACAACGTTCGTCAGATGCTTCATAACACATATAATATCAAGCAACCTCATGCTCACAATATCTTTCTTGAAGCCTGGGTTGAACACGGTATTATCGGTCCGCTTCTGCTTGCCGCAATATTTGTTGTTTTTATTATCAACATAATCAAGCTTGTTAAGTGCGGCAGAGAGCAGCGCGAAATCGGCGTTACCATGCTTGCTTCCGTTTCGGGCTTTTTCCTCTGCGGTATGACAGACTGCTTGTTTTACGGTTTGAAGCCTCTCCAGTATTTTATGATGGTTCTCGGTCTTTCGCAGGCAGTATTCGCCATCTATCTTAAAAAGAAAAATTAAGGAGACACTCAATGAACGTTTTGTCCATAGGTAACAGTTTTTCAACCAATGCCCATAAATTTCTGCCCCACATCGCAAAAGCGGCAGGCAAAGAACTGCTTCTGTGCAATCTTTTTATCGGAGGCTGCTCGCTTGAACAGCATTGGAAGAACTGGCGCGAAGAAAATGCAGACTATGATTACGAGGTTTATCTTCCTTTTGAAACAGAAATGAGCCGACCCGACGGCGTAGCTCTGCACGAAGCAGTTGAAGACGAAGAATGGGACGTAATCACCCTTCAGCAATGCAGTGCTCTCAGCGGCGTTAAGGAGAGCTATTCGCCCTATCTTTCCGAACTCACGGAATATTGCCGAATGGTGCAGCCAAAGGCAGAAATTATGTTTCATCAGACCTGGGCATACCAAAACGGTGCTGAGCATCCTGCTTTCACAACCTATAACCGCAGTCAGACCGAAATGTACCGCGCGCTCACTCAATGTGCGGTTGAAGCAAGCGACGAAGCGGATATCGGGCTTATTATTCCAAGCGGCAGAGCCTGGGAAACAGCAAGGCAAACGGTTATCGGTGATAATCTGACAGTTGACGGCTTTCATGGAAACGACTTGGGTTGTTATCTCGCAAGTGCCTGCTTTTACGAAATGATATTCAAAGAAAGTGTTCTTGATAACACTTTTGTTTTACCGGGATATAACGAAGAAATAACCAAGATTTTAAAAATCTGCGCTCACCTTTCAGTTGAAGAAGGTTTGAAGTAAAGGAGATTTTATAAGATGTCAAAATCGTGTTTTAATTGCGGCAAAGAAATTGCTGACTCCGCTTTGTTTTGCACAGGTTGCGGCAGCAAACAGATAGCTCCCGTTGATTTGTCCGATGAGCCTACCGTTATGGCTCCGTCCGAATCCGTAGCTTCCCCGTTTGAAGAAACCGTTGCTGTTCCTAATCCCGAACCTGTTTCTCCACCTGTTCAGCAAATTTTTGAGCCTGTAAAAAACAATACACCTCAGTTTCCCGAAGTTCCTCCTCAGCAGTATTATCAGCCTCCCGTTTCACCTCCTGAACCGCCAAAGAAAAATAAAGCAGCGGTCACGGTTGCTGTATGCGCGGTTATTCTTTGCATTGCAATGATTGCAACAATCGCCGTTCTGTTTATAACAGGAACACTATCCTTTAATAAAGATAATAAAAAAGATGATAAAAAAGACTCTGATCCACCTCAACAGAAGAAGTTACCGAGGATATAACGGACAGAACCTACGGATTCAACGTTGAGAATAACGGTTCTTACAGAGAACCTGTTACATCCGGTGAGACACCGTCGCAAAGCATCATTGATAACCCCATCGCCTCCACACCGTATACAAAGGGTGAGGTCAGAAACGGTGAATACGTAAACGAATGGGCTGGATTTAAATTTAAAATTACGTCTGAATATCCCGAAGCAGACGCCGCAACATACAACAGCCTAAACTCGCAGCTTCCCGCAGGCGAATACGGATTTATATCCATAAATCAATATTCAGGTACTGTTCTCACCATCAGCTATGAAGACAACGCCTCAGGTTCCGACCTTGAAACAATCTTCCAATCTTCCATTGAATTGACTGAATCGATGCTCAAAGACTATAATCCCATCAATTTCGGCAGCATCGAAGAAATCAAAATTTGCGGTAACGAATATCTCTATTCAACAATGTATTATACGGGAACAAACATTTACGGTATTATGCTTATGAGAATGCTTGATAACAAAATAATTTCTGTTGTTATCACAGGCGAAACTCTCTCGCAATGCTACAGTTTCCTTAACACGTTTGACCCGGCATATCCGAGCATCTGAGACAGAATAAACAAAAATAGGCTTGTAAGTTACAACTTGCAAGCCTATTTTTTATGCAAAAAAGGAGCAGCCATAAGACTGCTCCCAAAAATTAATTTTTAATTATTCGTTGATTTCGATAACAACGCCTGAACCAACTGTTCTGCCGCCTTCACGGATAGCGAAGCGGAGACCCTTTTCGATAGCGATGGGAGTGATGAGTTCAACATCCATGTCAACGTTATCGCCGGGCATGC
>JAFXJO010000146.1 GCA_017532185.1 Clostridia bacterium
GATGTTCGCCGCAAAGCTCGGGAAAAGGTTCGCAAACCTTGCACTCAATGCTGATATCCGCTTCGCATTTATCGGTCTCAAACAACTCCCAGACGGAGTTGTTGCCGGGAAAGCTCTCAGCCTCAATGCATATCGTTTTTTCACAAATGCAATAGAATTTTTTCATAGCCAAACGTCGGCGGTGTTAAGCAGAGCAAAACACACGCCCACATTACTCCATCATAATTGAAGCTATTATATCATATTAGAATTTTAAAATCAACATTAAAATTAAAATCATTATTGTATTTTTATACAAAATTTATGGAATTTTTCTTTCCTTGTTTTGTCATAATTTTTCTGCTTGCAAGCCAAATAATGGTTATTGCATATTCTGATATTTGTGTTATAATTAATTTTATAATGCGGAAGTGTTTGCGTTAACACGAAGAAAAAAGAGGTTTAATATGAAAAAACCAAGTGAATATGCAGAGCTTTTCCGTTCTCTCGGCAGTGAATGGAAATGGCTTTTGCGGTATGCGTCAAAATACCGCCTGCAGATAGTTTTTTACGTTATTATCGGCTTGTTTAGCACCGCGATGGGGCTTGGCGCAAGCGTTGCATCAAAATATCTTATAGATTCCGTTATCACGCGCAATGGTGACACGATTCTGAGAAGCGCCGTTATTGCCGTTGCACTGGGAATTGCGCAAATTCTTATCGGTGCAGGCGTTTCAAGGCTCGCAGGCGTTGTCGGCACAAGAATCAGCACCGAAATCAGAGCAGGCGTTTATGAGCATATAACCTATTCAAAATGGGAAGATATCCGCAAATATCATTCGGGTGAGCTTCTCAACAGAATTGAGGGTGACGTTGGCTCGGTTTCAACCAGTATAATTTCTTATATTCCAAATATTTTCACAACGTCGGCGCAGTTTCTGGGTTGCCTTGCAGTTGTGCTTTATTATGACCCCACAATGGCGATATTTGCGTTTATGAGCGCGCCGTTCCTCGTTTTTTCTTCCAAAATCACAACCCGAATGATTCGTAAATATAACAAAGAGAGCCGCGAAATGAACGGCAAAATCCTTTCTTTTTATTCCGAATCAATCCAGAATCTGCAAACGATAAAGGCTTTTGATATAACCAAGCGTTACGTTGAGCAGATGAAGGTCAATCTTCAGCTTCACAGAAAAATCAAACTTGACCACGATAAATTTTCAATTGTTATGAGCCTTTGTATGTCGCTTATCGGGCTTGCAGTTACTTATACCTGCTATGGCTGGGGCGTTTACAGGCTTTGGCAGGGTGCAATTTCTTACGGCACGATGACGCTCTTTTTGCAGATATCGGGTCAGCTGACGGCATCGTTTTCTTCTCTTGTTTCGCTTGTTCCCTCTGCGATTACCATTGCAACCTCGGCAGGCAGAATTATGGAAATCACAAGCCTTCCTCTTGAGGAAAACAAAGATGATGATAAAGCTGCGAAAATGGAAAAATCCGCAGACGAAAACGGCGTTACAATCGTTTGTAACAATCTCAGATACACTTATCCCGACGGCGATAAGCCCGTAGTCGGAAGTGCAACTTTCAAAGCCCAGCCCGGCGAAACAATTGCGTTCATAGGTCCTTCGGGCGAAGGCAAAACTACGCTGCTCCGCCTGATTCTCGGTCTTGTTGAAGCTGATTCGGGCGAGCTTAAAATCAAAACGAAAGACGGCGCTTCGATTGCCGTTTCCGAAAGCACAAGAAGATTTTGCTCTTACGTGCCGCAGGGCAATGCGATTTTTTCGGGTACTGTTGCGGATAATCTGCGTATTGTTCGCCCCGAAGCAACAGATGAAGAGATTGTCAATGCTCTCAAAACCGCAGACGCGTGGAATTTTGTTGAAGAATTACCTTTCGGAATCAACACCGAAATCAAAGAAAAGGGTGTTAATTTTTCAGAGGGTCAGGTGCAGAGAATGTCTATTGCGCGCGCGATTCTGCGCGATGCTCCGATTATTGTTATGGACGAAGCAACAAGCGCTCTCGATGCAAAAACAGAAGAACGCGTGCTTGCAAATATGATGAAGGCATATCCCAACAGAACAAGAATAATCACAACCCACAGACCCAGTATGCTTCAATATTGCACAAGGGTTTATGCAATCAACGAAAACGGAACTCTCGTTGAAATCGAGAAGCGTTTCTGAACAAAAAACAAGGAATACCACGGAGGTATCGGCTATGAATTCGGTTGAAATGTTTGAGCATATTTATAAAAGACCGGCTCAGTATAATGCTTTCACACCCTACAGAATTTGCCCCGTCGGTGCGCACAGCGACCATCAACTCGGCAAAATAACGGGCTTTGCCATTAATAAGGGCATTCATATAGCTTACGGCCCCAAAGAAAACGGTGTTATCGAGATAATGTCCATGCAGTTTGAAAAAAGAGCGCAGTGGCACGTTGCGGCAACACCCGAAGAGGTGCAGAATGACTGGGCAGACCATCTCCGCGGTGCAACAATCGCTCTGGGCAGACGCTATCCTCTGCGCAGAGGTCTTTGCGCTGTTGTTGACGGTGAACTTCCCATCGGCGGTCTTTCATCGTCGGCGGCGGTTATCATCACATTCTTATCGGCTCTTTGCACGATGAATAATATTTCTCTTACCGCGCAGGAGCTTATCACGATTTCGCAGGAAGCAGAAAACTCATACGTTGGCGTTGCCTGCGGCAAGCTTGACCAGTCCTGCGAGGTTTATTGCAAAAAAAATCACCTGCTTTATATGGATTTGCAGAACGATACCTATGAACTCATTCCCGAAAATCCGATAATGAAGCCTTATAAAATCGCAATCTTTTTCAGCGGCATCGAGCGTACGCTCACAGGTTCGGCATTCAATATGCGTGTTGATGAGTGCAGGAGCGCCGCATACGCGCTGAAAGCTTTTGCAGGTATGGAATACGGCAAATTCAAAGAAACCAATCTTCGCGACGTACCCTATGAGGTTTATCTTGAGCATAAGGACAAGCTTCCCGATAATTGGCGCAAGCGTGCAGAGCATTGGTATACCGAGTTTGACCGCGTGCAGAAAGCGGCACAGGCTTGGCGTGACGGAGATATCGAGCCTTTCGGCGCACTTTCAACCGAAAGCGGTAAATCTTCAATTTATAATTGGGAAACAGGCTCGCCCGAGCTTAAAACTCTTTACGAAATTATGGTCAACACAGAGGGTGTTTACGGCGGGCGTTTTTCGGGCGCAGGCTTCAAGGGCTGCTGCATGGCGCTGATTGACCCTGATTTTGAAGAGAGTATAACCAGAACCGTAACCGACGGATACTTAAAGGCTTTTCCGCATCTGGAAGGCAAATTCTCAGTTCATATCTGTGAAAGTGCAGACGGTATAAATCTTGATTAAGGCGGTGTTTATATGAAATGCTTGATTCTTGCGGCAGGATACGCCACAAGGCTTTATCCTCTGACCGAAAATTATCCAAAGCCGCTTTTAAAGGTTGGCGAAAAAACAATTCTCGATTGGCTCATTGACGATATTGAGGCTTCGGGCGAGGTTGATGAATACGTTGTTATTTCCAACCATAAATATGCTCATTGCTTTGATGAGTGGGCAAAGGGAAAAACACAGAAGATAACCGTTGTTGATGACGGCACCGATACAAACGAAACCCGACTGGGCGCGGTTAAAGATATTCAGTTTGCGATTGAAGGTCTGGGGCTTGATGACGATATGCTTGTTATTGCAGGCGATAACGTGCTTGATTTCAGTCTCACAAAGTTTGTTGCCTATGCAAAACAAAAAAACGCATCCTGCATAATGCGCTATTATGAGCCTGAATTCAAAAAGCTCCTCAAATGCGGCGTTGTGACCGTTGATGAAAACGATAAGGTGCTTAAAATGACTGAGAAATCGCCCGAGCCTGCCACAAACTGGTGTTGCCCTCCGTTTTATTATTACACCCAAAAGGATGCATCGCTTGTGGGCAAGGGGATTGAAAGCGGTTGCGGCACCGATGCACCGGGCAGCTATATTGCCTGGCTTTGCGGTCAGACGGAGGTTTACGCAATGGAAATGCCCGGCAAACGTTATGATATCGGCAATCTTGAGAGCTATGAAAACGTAAAAGCCGAGTATAAGGGAATAACAAATAAATAATCCGAAATTGAAGCCTGCTTTGGTTTTTCCAAGGCAGGCTTATTGTTTTGCATTCAGCCAAACGCATAATCAACTCCGCTGTTGCCCAAAATATTAAAAATATATCAATCGGGGTGATTTTATGGCGCAAAGGCTCGGCAAATATACTCTTTGTTTGCCTTCAATGCCTGCCATAGCAGGCTATGCGGCGGTTGCAGGCAAAAAAGAGGGCGAAGGACCGCTTGGTGATAAGTTCGATTTTGTTTATGAGGATTCCTCTGCAGGCGCAAAAACCTGGGAAAAGGCAGAGAGCATCATTCACGGCGATGCCGTAAGGCGCGCAATTTCAAAAGCAGGTCTTACCGATGAGCAGATAAACGTTATTTTTGCAGGCGATTTGCTCAATCAATGTATCGGCACAACATTCGGAATCCGTGAAACGGGCATTCCGTTCGCAGGGGTTTACGGTGCCTGTTCAACAATGGCTCTTTCGATGGCACTTGCCGCCGCAAGTGTTGACGGCGGTCTGGCAGGTACGGCAGTTGCTTCAACGTCATCGCATTTCTGCTCTGCGGAAAAGCAGTTCAGAATGCCTCTTGAATACGGCGGTCAGCGAACGCCTACCGCACAATGGACTGCAACCGCTGCAGGCGCAACGGTTATTTCCAACTGTTTGGGAAAAGCGGCGATTGAAAAAATTATTATCGGCTCAATACGGGATTACGGCATCAAGGATGCAAACAATATGGGTGCCGCAATGGCCCCTGCCGCCTGTCGGACCATAGCGGATTTTCTCAATGATACCTGCACGCGCCCCGATGAATACGATATGATCCTTACAGGTGATCTCGGTGCGGTTGGCTCGGATTTACTGTGCGAGCTTATGACAAAACAGGAAAATATTGATATTTCTGCGGTTCACGCAGATTGCGGACTTATGCTTTTTGACCTTGCCAAGCAAAAAGACGTTGGTGCGGGCGGTTCGGGTTGCGGATGCAGCGGAGCCGTTCTCTGCAGCGAAATTCTGCCGAAAATTGAAAGCGGCGAGCTTAAAAAGGTGTTGTTTGTAGGCACAGGTGCGCTGATGTCAAGTGTTTCGTCACTTCAGAGCGAGAGCATACCTGCCATAGCCCACGGAGTTCTGATAACAGGCGGTGAAAAATGATGAATGATATTCTGGCGGCGGTTAAAACGGTGAATTTTGCTCTTAAAACCGCAAAAATTGCCGATGCACTGAAAAAAATAACGGTTGCTGTTGCTGCAACAGTCTGCGGATTTATCCTTTACCGCAGTTTCCGAAGGTGATTATATGATTAACAGAATGAAAAAAGCGGCACGGCTTTTTCGGCAAAAAGCCGTTGACGGTGCCGATGACAGGCTGATTGATAATTTTTATATCCTTGACAGGGCGTCGCAAACTGCCGTAAAGGATCTGCGCAAAGCAAAAAGAAGAATAAAAGGTGCGGCGTTTATTGAAAATACGGTGGCAGAGTGTGAGAGGCTTTGCAAAAACGGAGTTTTGCCCAAAGCGGAAGAAATCATTACCTTTTTCGCATCAACGGCAAGCTCGCTGACGGCGGAATATCTTCCGCTGTGCATAACCTGCGCTCTCGTTGATTATGCGGCAAAAGGCATACGCTCGGGTGACGAAAAGGGCGGAGAAATCCTTTCGGAAGCAATCAGGTCACTTCGCAGGATGGCAGAAACGGATTTTGCACTGATTTCGGCTAGTCTCAGCCAGACGGAAAAAATTCTGCGCGAAGATTCGGAATATCCTCACTTTGATGAACAAAGCAGAGCTTTTTATCGCGCGTGCATTGCCGCAAAATCACGCAAAACAGGGCTTGCAGAGATTGAAATTGCCCGTGTGGCACTCGAAAAATCGCGCAAAACAGGTGCGCATATCGGTGAATATATCGTTCCCGAAAGAAAAAACCAAAAAACAGGCATACTGATGATTGTTATGGAATTCTTTCTGCCTGTTTGCATTTGCGCGGCGGTTGGAATTCTGTTAAAAAACGCCGCCGTACCGTTTCTTTTGTATATACCCGTTTATTCGGTATTGCGAAGCCGAATCGAGAGTGCGGTTATGCAAAAAATAAAACCGCAGAGGCTTTTGCGCCTCAATCAGTCGGATAAAAGGGTGCAGAAAACGGGTGTGCTGATAACTGTTTCAACCCTTGTTTCTGCACCCGAAAAGGCAAAAGCTCTCGGCAAACACCTTGAAAAGCTATATCTTTCAAACAAGACCGAAGGGGTCAAGGTGTGTTGCCTTGCCGATTTCAAGGGTGCACCGTCACCTGTTATGCCTGAAGATAAAACGGCGGTCAAGGCTCTTTGCGAGGTTATCAACAGTCTCAACCAAAAGCATTCGGGCGGTTTTGTTCTTGCTTTGCGCCCAAGAGTTTATTCAAAAACACAGGGTGAATTCACAGGAAAGGAACGCAAAAGAGGGGCGATAACCGACCTCGTGAATGCCGTCAAAGGTAACGGCAAAGCCTTCGGTTTGATTTACGGTGACAAGGCGGAGCTTAAAAAAACCAAATACATCTATGCTCTTGATGCGGACAGCGTACCCGGTTTTGACAGCGCCGCAGAGCTTGTTTCCATAGCCGAGCATCCGCTTAACCGTCCCGTAATAAACAAAAAACTCGGCAGAGTAACGCGCGGCTACGGGATTATTGTTCCCAAAAGCGAAAATGCGGTTGACTATGAAAAATCAGCGCTTTTTGAACGCGTTATGGCAGGTTTATCGGGAGGCGGTGTTTATGACACACTGTCTGCAGAAAAATACAGAGACCTTTTCGGCGAGAGCGTTTTCTGCGGAAAAGGTCTGATTGACGTTGAGGCATACCATTCGCTTCTTCATTCGGGATTACCTGAAGAAAAAATACTCAGCCACGATATAATTGAGGGCGGTTATCTGCGTGCGGCGCTTGCGGGCGATATAACGGTTAAAGAAAGCATACCGTCAAATGCTTCTGCCTGGTTTTCGCGTCTTGAAAGATGGATAAGGGGAGATTGGCAGAATATCCGCTTCATTTTCGGCAAAAATCCGATGAATAAACTTTCGCGCTACAAGCTTTTTGACAATATTTTTCGCAGTCTGATAAAGCCTTTATGCTTTTTCTCTGCAGTTGCATCGCTTTTTACAGGCAAAGCAGGGGCGTTTATTGTTTCGGTTTCCGCTTTTGCTTTTTGTGCCGATGATTTTGTTTCAGGCGTCAAACACATTATCGCAGGCGGTTTACGCGCATTATCAAGGCTTTATTATTCGGGAGTTGTTCCGAATGCCCTTGCTTGCTTTGCAAGAGCTTTTGTTTCGGTTGCGTTTTCAGTGCACGAAAGCACGGTAAGCCTTGTTGCTGCGGCAAAAGCCTTGTGGCGTATGATTTTCACGAAAAAGAAACTGCTGGAATGGGCGCCTGCGGCAGGCGGCGGAGCAAACGGTTCAATGATTAAAAAAACGGTTTATTGCCTGCCGTCATTGGCTGTTGCGGCGGTGCTTTTTGTTTTCGGTTCGCCGTTTCACCGTCTGTTTGCAATCTTTTTGCTTTTCGATTTACCCCTGACCCTTTTAACAGCCGCATTTAAACCTGCAAAAGAGCGAAAACTCACTCCGACCAACCGCGAAAAGATTCTTGCTTACGCAGGAGCAACGTGGCAGTTTTTTGATGAACTTTGCGGCAAAGAAAATAATTTTTTGCCGCCCGATAATATTCAGTTTTCGCCTGTTGCGGCAACAGCAAAGCGAACTTAGCCAACAAATATCGGGCTTATGCTTCTTTCATTTCTTGCTGCAAGAGATCTGGGTTTTATAACTTCGCAGGAACTTTATTTGCGCCTTGAGATGAGCCTGAAAAGCGTTGATATGCTTGAAAAATATAAAGGCAATCTGTTCAATTGGTACAGCACCGAAGATTGCGCGGTGCTTGAGCCGAGATTTGTTTCAACGGTTGACAGCGGCAATTTTCTCTGTTGTCTGACGGCTCTCAAAGAGGGCTTGACAGAATATTTTGCGGAATGTCCTTCGCTTTGCGAAGCATCGAAAAAAATCGGAGAAATTATAGAAAACACCGACCTGGGGTGTCTTTATAACCGTCGCCGCAAACTGTTTCATATCGGTGTTTATCCTGAAACGGGAGAAAAAAGCGAGAGCTACTATGACCTCTTTATGAGCGAAGCCAGAATGACCTCTTATTTTGCGGTTGCAAACAGGATTGTGCCGAAAAATCATTGGTCTGCATTGGGCAGAATTTACGTCAGCGGCGGCAGACGTTGCGGTCTTGTTTCGTGGACAGGCACGATGTTTGAATATTTTATGCCGAGCCTGTTTTTGCCGTCACCCGCAGGAAGCGTTGTTGATGAATCCCTGCATTTCTGTTTGCAGTATCAGCGTAAGAGAGCAGGCAGACGTCCGTTCGGCATATCCGAAAGCGGTTTTTATGCTTTTGACGGTAATCTCAACTATCAGTATAAGGCTCACGGTGCAGGCAAACTGGGTCTAAGCAGAGGTCTTGACAGCGAAACCGTTGTTTCTCCGTATTCTTCTTTTCTTTGCACAGCTATTGCGCCAAATCTTGCTGTCAGGAATCTTGAGAGGCTTGAAAAAATGGGAATGACAGACAAATACGGGTTTTATGAAGCTGCGGATTTCACGCAGAGCAGGGTGCGCAACGATTTTGCCGTTATTCGCTCGTTTATGGCGCATCATCAGGGTATGAGCCTTGTTGCCGCGGTAAATGCTTTGCAGAACAACCGTATGCAGAGACGTTTTATGCGAAATCCCGTTATGAAAGGCGCGTCGGTGCTTCTTGATGAGAAAGCTGTTGCGCAGGATAGAATTTATGAAGATATTCCGCACCGCCAAGTGCCTGAAATCCGTAAAAAAACAGGCGGTACGAGCAGTGTTTCGCGAAATCCCTCGCCCGTCTCACCGCGCGCCGCTGTTTATTCAAACGGAAGACTTGCCGTCTGCATTACAGATTGCGGCACAGGGTTTACCCTCATCAACGGTACTGATGTAACAGTCAGAAGTGAGGATATTCTTTCGCACCCTCAAGGTGTTTTTGCGGTTTTATCAGATGAAAAAATGCGTATTTCCACGTCAAAAGCGCTTTGTTCGGAAGGAACACATTCCGCAGAGTTTGACAAAAGGTATGCGTTGCACTCGGTAATTCATAAAAACATTAAATTAATCTCAAAAATTTCAGTTATGAGCGATTTTAATTGCGAGATAAGGGTATTTACGGTTGAAAATAATTCAAAATCAACCTTTGAAGGCAAGCTGACGGTTTATTTTGAGCCTTGTCTCGATTCGTTTCAGGCTTTTTCAGCACATCCTGCATATTCCAAACTGTTTTTGAGAGACAAATATGATGAGGAAAAGGGTTGCGTCATCTTTTCAAGAAGCTCTGTCGGCGGCAATTCGCCTGCAATTGCGGCAGGTTTTACCGAAAACGACGGTGTGCATTGCTGTTTTTTAAAAGAAAGAGCACTCAAAACACCTCTCGGAGTATTTTCAATCGGTCTCAGGGAGGAGTTGCATAAGGGAAGAGGCAATCCTGACTGTTGTGCGTGTTTTGAAATTCCCGTTATTCTTAAACCGGGAGAAAAAATGAAAAAAACCTTGCTGATTGCCGCTGATGAATCTGTCCAGAGCGCAGAAAACACGTTTCTTACGGTTAAAAAAGGAAACGGGAAGATTCGCACCGCAAGCAGACTTTTCGGAGGAGAGAATCTTGATGCGGCGATAGCTGAGTCTGTTTTGCCTTCGGTTATTTATCCGAGAAGTCTTATCAAAGAGCAAAAGAATGCGAGTTTCAGAATTGAAGATTTATGGAGTTTCGGAATTTCAGGCGATAATCCGATAATTCTTGTCAAAATAAAAAAAGAAGAAGATATGCGCAGTCTTTTGCCGTATATAAGAGTCAACAAAGAACTTCGCTCGTGCGGAATTAAAACAGACCTTGTTGTGATTTATGATGCCGATGAGGGATATAACAATGCGTTTTCAAGAGCGCTTCGCAAATTGCTTTGCGAAGAAAACTGTGAGCTTATGTTCGGCATAAAAAGCGGTGTTCATGCGGTGAATTCAAGAGCGATTTCTCCCTCACTTTTGCAAGCTCTGGAGGGTTATGCGGCTTTCTGCTCAAACGCCGAAAAAATTGAACCGAATTCTGCGGAAATCCACTTCAGACCACTTGAGTTTGTTTCCGATTTAGAAATAAAGGATGCATCAAAAAACAATAGCTCTGTAAAGCTGTATAACTTTACAGATAACAAAATTGAGGTTAAAAATGAGGGCGAAACCGTTGATATTCCTTGGAATATGGTTTTTGCTAATAAATGCTTCGGAACTATGGTGTCCGACAAGGCATTGGGCTTTACTTGGGCGCTTAACTCAAGAGAAAACAAACTTACTCCGTGGTACAATGATTCGTCGTCAGACAACCGCGGAGAAATGCTGATTTGGAAAAATAACGGTGTTTTATACGATATAATTGCCGTTTCAGAAGCAACTTTTTATCCCGAAAAAGCCGTATGGAAATCGCAGGTAAACGGAGTTGATTTTGCTGTAACCGTGAGCGTTCCCGAGAGGGGAATGATCAAAAAAATCAGCGTTGAAATAAGCAATAATTCTTCATCCGTCAATAGCGGTGAACTGATGTTTTATACTTTGCCTGTGCTTTCTTCCGCAAGAAATGTCAGGTCGGTTTTTGATGTAAAAAAGACTCCGAACGGCGCACTTGTTCGCAACGTGTCTTCGAGCATACCGGGCTATATGTCGGTTGAATGTGCTGAAAAAACGGATTTTGCTTGTTTCTCCCGTGTTGATTTTTTTAACGGAAAGTTTAACAGTTCGGACTTGGTGCCGCAGGATAGCTGTGTTGCAGTGGGCAGACGGATTTCACTTGCAGCAGGAGGCAAACTGCGTTTGGAATTTAACGTTTCTTGGGGTGCAAGCGAAAAAGCGGCTTCGATGATGCCGCAAGTTTCAGATTTTGAAAGAAAAAAATTAAATCCACTCAAACTTGAATCCGAAAATGAAAAATTGAACGTTTTCTTTAATTCTTTTCTCTATTCCCAGATAAAACAGACTCGTTTTTATGGTAAAACAGGGTTCTGGCAATGCTCGGGAGCATACGGTTTTCGCGACCAACTGCAGGATAGCCTGGCTTTTTTATATTCAGAGCCTGAAATAACGCGCACACATCTTTTGCGGTGTGCAGCGGTTCAGTTTTTGGAGGGAGACGTGCTCCATTGGTGGCACGTAACGGTAGATAAAAAGCAAATTATTCGAGGAATTCGAACAAAATGCGGCGATGATTTGCTCTGGTTGCCATTTGTGTGCTCCGAATATGTCTCGAATACAGCCGATTACAGCATCCTGAATGAGGTAATACCCTATTTGGAAGCAGAGAAACTGCTCAAAAACGAAAAGGAACGCTATATTTCTCCCAAAAGAAGCGGCAAAAAAGGCACTTTGCTTGAACATCGCGTCAGAGCTGTTGAAAAAGCCTGTAATTTCGGACCGAACGGACTGCCGCTTATAGGCTCATGCGATTGGAATGACGCTTTCAGTAAAATAGGCACAGATACAGAGGGCGAAAGCGTATGGTTAGGAATGTTTTTGATTATTGTGCTTGAAAAGACTGCTCATCTGTGCGAATTGGGAAAAATGAAAGTAAAAGCTGATGATTTTCGGAGCAAAGCGCGCGAACTGAGAAATATCATTGAAGAAAAAGCTTGGTTTGATGACAGATATGCAAGAGTCTTTATGCCTGACGGTAAAATTCTCGGAGCTGACGGTGATTTTATTGATATCCTGCCTCAGGCTTTTGCTGTGTTTGCAGGTATGAAAAATGCCGAAATTGCAGTAAGAACCGCATATAACAAGCTCGTTGACCGTGAAAACAGAGTGATTCGATTGCTCTCACCACCGTTTTTACAAAAAGATGCTGAAAAAGTCGGTTATATTGCGGCGTATCCAAAGGGGATTCGAGAAAACGGCGGACAATATACTCACGCAGCGGTATGGTTGGCTATGGCTTTGTTTAACATCGGAGACAGAGAGCGCGCAACGGAGTTGGTTGACCTGATTAATCCTGCGGGTTATTATGACACGGTTGAAAAAGCTGAAAGCTACAGAGCTGAGCCGTTTGTGCTTGCCGGTGACGTTTCATATGCCGAAGGAGCTGTTGCAAGGGGAGGATGGACGCATTTTACAGGGGCGGCAGCTTGGTTTTATCGTTGTTTAGCTGAGAATTATCCGTCAATTGCCACAGAAGAAAATGTAAAAGAAAAGGGATTGCCTAAAACAAAATGTAAAGTATTTGACTGTTACAAATGTGTTGCAGAAGATAAAAACAGACGAAAAACGTGATAAGTGTATTTTTTATCAGCATATATTTTAAATTAGAATTAAAAATGGAAGATTTTTTAAAGTATTTACGATATGAATTTGTATAATTTAAACTGACTAAAAACGGGCTCTTGTAAAGCACAACACCTTTACGGATGCTCGTTTTTAAAGTTTTTGATTGCAAAAAAACATTAAAAATTTAGTAAATTACTATACATTTTATATATGTGTCATTGTGAGAGACTTTTTTGGCAGTAAAATAAATACCTGAAAAAGCAAGCGTTTTATACTGAATTGTAAAGTAAAAGTGCTTTACAAAGAAGAACGGACAAAAAATTTTTTGATTCACGAAATTGCGTTGGCATAATAAACAAAAACGCGTCAAACAGGTTGTTGATTATTAACAAAATATGAAATGAATTTTGAAAATCATTGACATTGGTTCGAGTTTTAGGTATAGTTATTATGACCATATGGTGGTTTTAGGGGATAGGTGTCTCTATTTTGAGACGCAAGTTCCGTAAAACCCACTGTTGGACAGCTAAATTAAGTGATTCTGACTGTTGCTTTGCGCCGGATTTTGGCGTGTCTGGCGCAGCGTAATCAAGAAGGAGGTCGGTCAGAGAATGGCTCGGCATATGCGTTAATATAATGTTTATAGATGGGCCGTTCATAATCCCTGATTTAATTGTCCGAAATTTTTTCAAATTTCAAAAATTTTTTGGAGGTGTACAATTTGAAAAAGTCAACCCGCATTCTCTCAATCCTTATGGCTTTTGCAATGCTCATCGGTTCTTTCTCCGTAATGGGCAATGCGTACCAGGCTTATAAGAACGAGGCGATCGAAGAGTACAACGATGTAGACGCTCCTGTGTTTACACTTGAGCAGTATGCATCTATGGCACTCGACGAAGTAGACCGTATGCTTGCTAAGGAGCAGCTCAGTGTTAATATTTACATTGGTGTTCTTGATCTTGGCAGCATCACAGAAACAATCGCCAGCGTTGAAAGCCTTCTCACCAGTGTTAAAACACTTCTTCCCCTTCTTGGTGATGCAGCTTCTCTGAAGATCACTCCCATTGAAGGTGACGCCAGAGGTGAAGTAGCCGACCTTGAAATCATTTATGACCTTCTCGATTTCCTTGCTATCAACGCAGAAGTATTTGAGAAATTTGTAAACGGTTCTCTCAGCCTCGGCATCATGAACTCCTTCATCGCAAGCTTCCTCTTCAACATTCGTGAGCTTGCAATCGGTCTTGTTTACGGCTTCACTCCCGCAGGTGAAGCTGCTGACTATGACTACTTTGATGACGGTGCCGACGGTATCCCCGCAGAGTACCTCGATCCCGACAACGGTCTCATCACTCTTGGTCAGGACCTTCTCAATGGTCTTGTTCTTGGTGAATGGACAAAGCTTGATGATCTCTTCGCTGATACAAGCAGCTGGGTAGATTATGAAGACTATATGTTTGAAGGTGCTTGCAACACAGCAGCTAACGATTACTACGGCTGGGTACATCCCGACCAGTGGGTAACATACGCTCTCGGCGGTTGCGCAGTTGTTCCCGAAGGTGCAGCAGCTCCCGCTCCCGTTTATGACATCGTAGACATCACAACTGATAAGAACGGTTATGAATTCATCGAAGCACTCATTCAGAGAGCTTATAACGAAATTCTTATTCCCGTTCTCAACAGAGACACAGCTCCCTGGCTCCGCGAACTTTGCGGCGTTGTATACCTTGATAAATATAAGAACAAGGAAATCTACGACGAAGCAACTCAGGAATGGATCCCCAACCCCGATTACATTCCCGGTTACAGAGGCGAACCCCTCACAGATGAAACAAGAACAGTTTTCGCTGACATCTTTAATATGGATGTTGTAGCTGAAAAGGTTACAATTCCCGCAGGCGAAACATTTGTTGATAACTTCAACGATATCCTCGGTGACTTCATCAACAATCTTCTCATTGCAAAGCGCGGTGAACCCACAGCAGAAGGTTATTCTTGGAACTGGGTATACGGTGACAACAGCCACCTTCTCACAAACGTTGCCAGCGTTGCAAAATTCGTTCTTCAGATTTCAGGTGCTGAATTCTTCCCCGAATACTTCACAGTTCCTTCAGCAGAAGAACTTGCAGGTTATTCAGATCAGCAGGTTGTTGCTCTCATCATGAGAGGTATCCTCAACGGTTCAGTTGATTGGATGTACATTGATGATACCAACCAGTCAATCGTTGACGTTGGTTACGCAGCGGTTGAACAGCTTGCATGGCAGGATATTCCTCAGTACACATACACCAAGCCCTCAAGAGCTGACTTTGCAGACGACATTGCATACTATGATGCAGTAGTTCAGAAGGCACTCGACATCCTTCTCGATGTTGCAGTTTATAACCTCAACCAGTCGCTTGATATGGTTCCTGCACAGGGCTCCAACCCCGTAACAGGCGCAGGTCTCCTTTCATATCAGGGTGATGAAGGCAGCTGGGAAACAACTGCTATTCAGGTAGCTGCTTGGGCTATCACAACATATGGCCGTATCCTCGCTCTTGATTTCAATTGCGATAACGATAACGGCGGCGTTAACGGTCTCACAATCGATGACGTTTGGACAGACCTTGACACAGTTCTCAACCAGATTATCCCCATCAAGGGTGACGGCGCATGGATCTATGATGAAATCGCAAACAGCGGTCTCGTTTCAAAGGCATTCATCTTCGACTATATCCTTAAGCCTGTTTACACTCTTGATGCTACAAACATCGCTAAGATCTTCATGAAGAATCCCGACGGTGCATTTGCTGATATGAACGGCGTTCAGATCATCATGGATCTTCTTGGCGGCATCTTCGATCTTCTCTTCCCCAACGTATTCCCCAAGACAATCGACAGCCTTGATGCATTCGTTCAGAATGACGTTCTCGGCACATTCGTACACGACCTTATCAAGTCTCTCGGCACACAGAGCTTCACAGGTAAGACAAACGGTGTTACAATCCAGGGTAGAGGCGTAAACATTGCTGCAACAGCACTTCCCGTTGTTTGCATGATCCTCGGTCTCAGCGACGAGCAGGAATTCTCCGAAATGGAAAACTTCCTTCCCGAAACA
>JAFXJO010000017.1 GCA_017532185.1 Clostridia bacterium
AACGGTTACCCTTTCGCTCACTCTTGCACAGGCAGGCAAATTCTACGGCTTCCATTATGAATACAACAGAGAAGGTATGCTGGTTATAACAATCAGCCATAAGCCCTCTTCTCTCAAGGATGCAGTTATCTTGCTTGACCCAGGTCACGGCGGAATCGACCCGGGCGCCGCCTGCGCAGTCAAAGTTACAGGCTTCAATAACGAAAAAGATATCAACCTCTCAATCGCAACCAAGGTCAAAGAATTGCTCGAAGCAGAAGGCGCAACGGTAATTATGACCAGAAGCGGCGATGATTGGAAAAGCTATACCCAGCGCAACAATGCAGTCAGAGAGCGCAACCCCGATATGTTTATCTCAATCCATTGCGATTCAAGCTCAACCGCTTCCGCAACAGGCACCTCGGCATTCTATTACAGAGCCTATTCACAGCCACTCGCAAAAGCGGTGCACGACAGCCTTGTTAACGCATACAATACCGAAATTTATAAAGATAAGCCTGACATCAAAACCGACAGAGGTACAAACTTCTATGCATTCAGAGTTGCAAGGGTTGAAGAATGTCCCGCTATTCTGATTGAATACGGTTTTGTTTCAAACATCGAAGAATGCCAGACGCTCCAGAATGCCGAAAGCCGCGATATTCTTGCAAAGGCAACGGTTAACGGCATTAAGAACTATATGTCAAAGAGTTAAATTTTTTATCAATCAAATCGCATATTTTATAGGCAGGTATGCTCAGCAAAAACCAGCATCCGAAAAAGTGCAGGCATATCTGCCCTAAAAAATTAAACGGTTTATCGGAATAATCCCAAACTCCCCAGCCGAGACGGATATTAACAACCATACCTACCGCAAGTTCAAGGCTTGTTATTATCACCGCGCCGATAACGCAGCGGTAAAAAAGATTGATATGCTTGCTTTTGTTGACGGAATTGAGCAATGCAAGCACTGCTCCGCCGGTCAGCACCATTGTCCAATGTGTATAACCTCTCACGGCTATCTCAAGCATACCGTAGAAAACTCCGCCGAAGGCAAAGCAAAACAAAGTTTCTTTTAATCCCCTCATCAAATCACCTTCAATATATTTAGCAATCGAGGTGCTCTTATGCGGCAAATGACCGTTTTGGTAAAACCTGCTTCTTCTTTGTGCAATCTTAAATGCAGTTATTGCTTTTATTGCGATGAAGCCAAAAACAGAGTCGGAGGTAACGCATCGGTTATGTCTGCCGAAACCTCCGAAAAGTTAATAAAAGAGGTTTTTGCCTTTTGCGGCGAGAGCTCCGATATCAGCTTTATGTTTCAGGGAGGCGAACCGCTTATGGCAGGCATTGAATATTTCAGATTTTTCATTCAAAAAGCAAACGAACTTAAAGATGAAAAAACAGAAATCAGATATTCCCTGCAAACAAACGGCACGCTCATAACAGAAGAATTTGCAAAATTCTTTAAGGAAAACAATTTTTTAATAGGCGTTTCGCTTGACGGCGATGAGGCAACCCATAACCTCAACCGTTGCGGCTCTTTTGAAAAGGTTATGCAGGGAATTGAAATTCTTCGCAAATACGGCGTTGATTTCAATATTCTCTCGGTTATAACCGCAAACACCGATGCCGCAAAACTCTTTGAGTTTTATATGAGCAACGGTTTTCGCGACGTTCAGCCGATATACTGTCTTGACCCTCTTGACGGTTCAAAAAGCGACTACAGCCTTGACGCAAAAGCGTTTGCAAGATTTCAGAAAAGATTTTTCAACCTATGGTTTGCCGAAACAAAAAAGGGCAGCAGATTTTACGTAAGGGATTTTGATAATCTTCTCTCTTTGCTGACTAACGGTTACGCCGAACAATGCGGCGCAAGCGGCAGATGCAACGCCCAGCTTGTTGTTGAGGCAGACGGCACCTGCTACCCCTGCGATTTTTATTGTCTCGACGAATATGAATGTCCGAATATCAATTCCGCTTCAATCAGTGATATCCTTGAAAGCGAAGGCTTAAACAAGTTTATGAGCTTTGACGAGCCCAAAAACAAGCTCTGCGCCGAATGCCCTGTCAGACGCATCTGCAACGGCGGCTGCAAGCGCTACAGACAGTTATATAATCAGCTTTCGGGTTATTGCCCGAGAATGGATTTTATTATTCACGCTGTTGAAAAACTGAGGAACGTGAGGTAAGAATATGAAGCCAAACATAATTTTTTATTTTTCAGACCAGCAAAGAGCCGACAGCGCAGGTTGTTACGGTCAGAAATTACCCGTAACCCCTAACCTCGATGCAATGGCTGAGGAAGGAACTCTTTTTGAAAACGCTTTCACCTGCCAGCCCGTTTGCGGCCCGATGCGCGCCTGCCTGCAAAGCGGCGTTTACGCTTCCCAAATCGGTTGCTACCGCAACGATATCGCCTTGCCCACAGACTGCAAAACAATCGCTCATTATATGAAAGATGCGGGCTATGACACCGCATATATCGGCAAATGGCATCTTGCATCCGATAAAGACCACAGACTCGCAACAAAGCCAACACCTGAAGAACGCAGAGGCGGCTACGATTATTGGCGTGCGGCGGATATTCTTGAATTTACCTCCCACGGATATAACGGCTACGTTTTTGACGAAAACTGCAACCGTCTTGATTTCAAGGGCTACAGAGCAGACAGAATCAACGATTACGCTATCGAATATATAAAGAACCAAAAGCACGAGAAGCCTTTCTTTATGTTTATTTCTCAGCTTGAGCCTCATCATCAGAATGACAGACTCCGCTTTGAAGCTCCCAAAGGTGCAAAAAAGAATTTCAAAAATTACGAAGTACCGGGTGACCTCAAAGGTCAGTTGGGCGACTGGCGTTTGCAGATGCCCTCATATCTCGCCTGCTGCAACAGGGTTGATATGAATTTCGGCAAGCTCATTCAGACGCTCAAAGACGAAGGTATTTATGATAACACCGTTGTTATCTATACCTCTGACCACGGTTGCCATTTCAGAACAAGAAACTTTGAATATAAACGTTCCTGCCACGAAGCAAGCACCAGAGTGCCGCTTGTTATCTGCGGCGGCGGCTTCACGGGCGGCGGCAAGGTAAGCGACCTTGTTTCGCTCATTGACCTGCCTGCTACCCTGCTTGATATTGCAGGCGCTGAAATACCCGAGCATTTTATGGGCAAGAGCCTCTGCGACCTCAAGGGTCACGAAAGCGTATTTATGCAGATTTCAGAGAGCCAGATAGGCAGAGCAGTGCGAACCGATAAATGGAAATACAGCGTTACTGCCCCAAATGCAGATTGCGCTTTCGCTAAAAAATATACCGAAGACTGTCTCTATGACCTTGAGGCTGACCCTTATGAAAGAAACAACCTTGTTTCTGACCCTGAATATAAGGCGGAGCGTGAAATGCTCCGCGGCATTCTGCTCGAATATATGAAAAAAGCAGGTGAACCCTGCCTTTTAATTGAAGAAAAGTGCTGATTTCTAGCACCTCGGAGAATGATATGTCAGTATTAAAAAATAAATTCGGCAATAATCTGCCGTTTGTTGTTCTTCTTGCAGCCGCATTTGCTGTGCATCTGTTTTTGCCGCTTAACTGGGCAGACGACAGTATTTTTGCAAATAACGCCGCCAATTACACTCTTGCAAAATTTCTCAGCCACAGCGCAAGACCCATATCCGATGCTTTCACCTATATTTTTGCCAAATGGCATTTCTTATGGCGAATTGTCAATCCGTTTGTTCTCACCGCATTTGCGTTTTTCCTCGCAAAGCTCATACCCGTAAAAGATGAAAACAGGCTGAAAATCAATTGGTTCTTTGCCGTTTCGGTTGTTTATCCCTGCATGGCGGTTGTTGACGCAGGCTTCATTGCAACAACGGTCAACTATATGTATCCGTGTCTTTGCGCCCTGATAATCCTAAACATTCTCAAAAAAGCTTTTGAAGGCAAAAAAATTGCTTTTTGGCAATATCTTATCAGCATTCCGCTGACAGCATACGCAACGAATATGCAGCAGCTCGGAGCCGTTATGTTTTTGGTTTTCGTTTGCTGCGTAATATATTTTGCCGCAACAAAGCGTTTCGTTTTATATACCTTATTTGAATCGCTCCTTTTTCTCGGTGGAATTGCATTTGCGCTCTATCTCAATACCGTTGGCGAAAACAACAGAATGGTCAGAGAAACAGCAAGATATTTTCCCGAATTCCTTGAGCTGAACGTTTTTCAAAAGGCAGAGCTCGGATTCTCTTCAACCTTCTATAACCTTATGATGTATCCTCATTTTTCTTATGCCGCATTTTTGGCTTTTACGGGATTCATCTGCTTCTGCTCTTTTAAAAACTCTGAAAAAGCTGCCGAAAAGCTTGCAGGCACACTTCCTGTTACTGCAACGGCAGTTTTGGGCGCACTCAGCTTTGTGCCTTCATTCTCGCTCGGCTATAAGGGATATTCGCTCGATAAAGCGGTTTATAATTTTGCCGTTATCCCCTATCTTATTTATATTCCCGTTATTGCGGCAATTCTTTTTTCCCTTTATAAGCTTTTGGGTAAAACAAAATTTCTTGCCGCGTTTGCGCTTTTATTTGTTGCTCTCACCGCCAGAATGATTATGGGCTTTTCGCCAACCGTCTGGGCTTCCGGTCAGAGAACGTTTTTCATTATGTTCATCACATTCATTGCAATTTCGGCAATGCTGATTGACACATTTAAGGACAGAAAAAATGCTTGATTTTATCAAATCAAAAAAACTATATATAATCTTCTTTTTCGCGGTTACGGCGATTGCGGCTCTTTTTCCGCCTTCTGCCGATGACCTCGGTTGGGCAACGAGCCAAGGCGCGGCTCTGCTTGAAAGAGGCTTTTCAAACTATAACGGAAGATACCTCGGCAACCTGCTTGCGGTTTCGCTCACAAGAATCGGACTTCTGCTTGCACCGATAAAAGCTTTTGTTATGACTGCAATACTTTTTTATATACAAAAGCTTTCAGCAAAGAAAAACGATTTCTCCCTCATTCTTTGCGGTGCACTTCTGCTGATACCCTCCCCCCTGTTTATTCAGGGTTTTGTGTGGACTGCAGGCTTCGCCAATTATACCGTTTCCGCTTTGCTTCTGCTGATTTCGGCAGATATAATTCTCAACGGCAAAAACAACGTTCTGAACGCAATTCTTCTGCTTATTCTCGGCATAAGCTGTCAGCTCTTTATGGAAACCTACACCATATTTGCTCTGGTCTGCGGTGCGGCGGCAATTATTCTGAGCATATTCAGAAAGAACGGTATTATAAAAAGTTTAAGCTTTTTTTCAGGTGCGGTTATCGGTGCGGTTATTATGTTTTCAAACGGAATTTACCGTAAAATTGCCGCAGGCGACGACGTTTATCAGAAAATACCCGTTAACGAAGGCGGTTTAATCAACAAAATATTCAATGCCGTAAAAAGTCTGTTTTCTTCGGTATCTTCAGCGGCAATTTTCGCCTGCATACCTGCTGTAATCGTCACTGTTATCTTAAGCGTTCTGCTTATTGCCAAATACAAAAAACACAAAGCAGCGTTTTGGTCGGCATTCGGTCTGATGATTGCATCGTTACTCTGCTTTCCCGTTGTTTTCTTTATTGCAAAACAAACTGAAACCGCAAATTACTGCCTCGGAATTTTTCTTCTGTTTTATTTTTCGGTTTGCGCCGTTGCGGTTGCAACAGTTGAAAATAAACAAACAAAAATCCGCATAGCCATTCTGTTTGCAATGCTCCTTATTCTCTGCGTACCGCTGAGCGTTGTTTATCCTGTTGGTCCGCGTTGTTTCGTCGGAGCTTACATAATTCTCCTGCTTGCCGTCTGCGAAATGCTCGGCGAATTTGACCTTGCAAACAAAAAAGCACTCAAGGCTGCATCTGCCGCCCTTGCGCTGGTGGTAGCGATTGACGTTATTTGTTATTCAATTGTTTGTTTATCGAATAAAAACAAAATTGAAACAATCCGCGAACAAGCCGCACAGGGCAACAAGCAGATTGTTATTGAGCACACTAAGCTTTCGTTTTTTGTTTATTCGATTGATACGGAAAACTATGCACCGAAATATATGCAACGATTCTGCGAATATTACGGACTGCCTGAGGATATCGAGATAATTTATAAATAAACAAAAAAATTAAGGGCGACCGTAATGGTCGCCCTTTTGATATATGCTCCGAAGAGCAATCTGTTTTTAGCGAGCAGAAGTAGCGGTTGTTTTAAGCATAACGTCGTGATAACCGCCTTCAACAATACTTGTTGCCGAAACAACAGTGAGCTTTGCATTCTTCTGAAGGTCAGGGATATTTGTTACGCCGCAGTTGCACATTGTTGACTTAACCTTATAAAGGCTCTTGGCAACGTTATCGCTGAGAGGACCTGCATAAGTAACGTATGAATCAACGCCTTCTTCAAAGCTGAGCTTTGATTTGCCGCCAAGGTCATATCTCTGCCAGTTTCTTGCTCTGTTTGAGCCTTCACCCCAGTATTCCTTAACGTATGTGCCGTTGATGTTAAGCTTGGGAGTGGGGCTTTCGTCAAAGCGTGCAAAGTATCTGCCGAGCATTACAAAATCCGAGCCCATAGCAAGTGCAAGTGTTATATGGTGGTCATAAACAATACCGCCGTCAGAGCAAACGGGAACATAAACGCCTCCCTGGGCAGCTGCGC
>JAFXJO010000147.1 GCA_017532185.1 Clostridia bacterium
CCGTCGTCCTTGCAGAGAGTAACCTGCTGATTTTTTCTGATTCGTCCCCTCTCAACTCTGCCAACGCCGATTCTGCCCACGTAATCGTCATAATCAAGGCTTGAGAAAAGAACCTGAAGAGGCTCTTCGGGATTGCCTTCGGGAGCATCGATGTTTTCAAGAATAGCATCAAAAAGAGGCTGCATATCGCCGCTTCTTGCGTTGGGGTCAAGGCTCGAATATCCGTCTCTGCCGCTTGCATAAACAACGGGGAATTCAAGCTGGTCTTCGTCTGCACCAAGGTCGATGAAAAGGTCAAGCACCTCGTCAACAACCTCATAGGGTCTTGCGTTGGGACGGTCAACCTTGTTGATAACAACAAGAACTTTTTTCTTAAGACCGAGAGCCTTTTTGAGAACGAATCTTGTTTGCGGCATACAGCCTTCAAATGCGTCAACAAGAAGCAAAACGCCGTCAACCATCATCAGAATACGCTCAACCTCGCCACCGAAATCTGCGTGACCGGGAGTATCAACGATGTTGATTTTAGTGTTTTTATAATGGACTGAAGTGTTTTTTGAGAGAATTGTGATGCCTCTTTCGCGTTCAAGGTCGTTAGAGTCCATAACTCTGTCTGCAACCTGCTCATTTTCGCGGAAAGTGCCGCTTTGCTTGAGCATCTCGTCAACAAGAGTGGTTTTGCCGTGGTCAACGTGAGCGATGATGGCAACGTTTCTTAAATCTTTTTTCTGCGACATGGGAATCGCCTCCGTAGGATAGAATATTTATATGAAAAGAAATTGTTTTCAAGTTAAGACGGTAAATTTTTCGGATATCGGGGCAGGCACCGTAACCTGCCCCGATAAAACGTTATTCTGTAACGGTGAAGCCTTCTTTTTCGCGCTTCGCCTTGAGCTCTGCAAGCATTTTTTCTTTTTCTTTGCCTGCAATTTTATAGAAGAACATGGGGATTGAGCAGAGGAGCATACTGATACCGGGGATAAGAGAAACAAGAAGGAACATTGAGAATCTCTGGTTCATAGGTACTTCGAATGCGAATTTAACAGCTTCGGATGAGAGCATATCCTTTGGCTCCATACCGATTGCCATATAGAGAACGATGATGCCCGAGGTTGCAAAAGCGTTGCCGATTTTGTTGATGAAACCCTGGCAGGCGGAGCCCAGACCGTTTTCTCTGTGGCCTGTTTTGAGTTCCATATAGTCAAGACTGTCACAAATCATAGCGTAAGAAACAACGTTTATAACGCCCAACGGAATTGACTGAATAATGATGAACGGAGCAAGGATATAAATGCTTTCAAGTTCTGTGAAATAGCCGATAACCGTTGTAAGAATACTTGCGGCAAAACCTGCAAGACAGGTAACGATAACAAGTTTCTTATAGTCGAACTTTCTCATCAGCTTGGGCATAAGCATTGTTGTGCCAAACATACCCACAACCGTGCAGACGAGGAAAATTGTGTTAACAAGACCGATGCTCTTTTCGTAAGCGGCGGTCTTTTCGGCAAGGCTCATAGCGTCGGTGATTTCGGGACCGATATAGAATGAATAACGTGCAACGTGAGCTGCAGCGGCCTGAACAAGATATCTGCCGCTTGAGAGAACGCCCATAATAACAACGAGCATAAGCGGTTTGCACTTGAAAATTCATGAAAGGCTGCCGGGCTGACCGGGAACCTTCTTTTTATCAGGCAAAACAACTTTTTCTTTAATATGGAAATAGCTGTTAATATAAAGAACTCCGCCGATAACAACAGTCAGAATTGCAATAACGAGGTATTTGATTTTGCCGAATGCGATGGGGTCTGTATCCTGGCTTATAAAAAGACCTACAACGATGGGAACAACGGCAAAGAAAATCTCGGGAAAAGCCGAACCGATACTGTTGATAATCTTTGTGAAAGAGATAACGTCACTGCGTTCTTTTGAGTTGGGTGTGAGAACGTTTGGCAGAGTCCAGAACGGAACGTCTGCAAGGGTATAAGCCATGCCCCAAAGGATGTAAACAACCGCCGTGAAAATCATAAGCGGAACGGGTTCGAGGTTGGGGCTGAGGAACATAAGAATTGTGAGAACAGAGATAATGGGTGTTGCGATTATGATATAAGGTCTCATTCTGCCTGTTTTGAGAGAACGTCTGTCAACAATCATACCCATCAGCGGGTCGTTGATTGCGTCCCAGATTCTTGCAGCAAGCATAAGAATGAGAACAAACATTAGATCAAGCTGAAGAACGTTGGTATAATAGTCGCTGATTTTGCCTGACATAGAGGCATAAATCATACCCTGACCGCCGGCGCCGAGAGCGTACATCCACAGCTCTTTTTTGCTGACGTATTTTTTATCCTGCATAAAAAATTCTCCCTTTATTTAGTTTTCGGCAATCTTTTTTGCCCATTCTTCTTCGAATTTGACTTTGATGCCTTCGTAGATTTCGGCAGGAACATCGGGGTTACCCTTGGAATAGCTGGGAACGAGCATATCGCCTGCAACCTTTGCAACGGTGCATTCGGTATCGTTTCTCCACTTTTCTCTCTCTTCGGGGTTGCGAAGATCAGGGATATCAAGCGGAATACCGCCCTGAAGAACTGAACGGTAAGCAAACATACCGGGCAGGAACATATCCATTGCTTCGTAAACGTCGATAACGTCCATATTTTCTCTGCCTCTTACTGCTTCAACAACGTTATGCATAACGTACCAGTCGGAACCGCCGTGACCCGAAGGTGCGGCAAGGCGGGAGAAGCAGTCGTCCGTTGACTTTTCATAGGGTTCGTTTGCGTTCTGGCCTTCATATTCATCGAGGTTAACGTAAAGCTTGTTAACGTGGTCGCTTTCGCAAACATCTTCGCGGGCGCATTCCATTCTGCCCTTTGAACCGTAGATGCTGTACCAAACGGAGTTTCTTGAGGGACCAACACCGTGGATGCTCTTGAGAACTGCACCGTTTTCAAGAGTAATCATTTCAATACCCGTATGACCTGCTTTTGCGCCCATTCTTGCCATTCTTGCATTGAAGGGGAGTTCAAAGCCTGTTACCTTAACGGGTTTAAGACCTGTGATATGGATAAGAGGACCGATTGAATGTGTGCAGTAATAGCAAGCGTGCATCGTGTTGCGCCAATGGTTGGGTTCACCGAAGGTGATGTTGTGCCAGATGCTTTCGCAGTTATGAAGATATTCACCTTCGCCGTATTCGAATTCGCCGAGCTCGCCGTCGCGGTAAAGCTCTCTCATCTTTTTGGGAGCGCCCATATAGCAATAGTTTTCGGCATAGAAATAGTTTTTGCCTGTTCTTTCAACAGCTTCAATAAGTTCAACAGCTTCCTTCATAGTCTGAACGGGAAGCACTTCGCTGAGAACGTGGAAGCCCTTTTCAAGAGCTTTTACGGCAAAAGGAGCGTGTTCGTTTGCATAGTTTGCAAGAACAACAACGTCCATATCGTGGTTGAGGAAATCCTCATAATTATCATAGAAAGTGATATCTCTGCCGGCATAGTCTTTCTTGGCTTTATCAAGCAGAATATCGTAATTGTCGCAGATTGCAACAGTTTTTGCACCCTTTACACCGTCGCAGTGGTTAATCATTGTTCTGCCTCTGCCAACGCCTACAACGCCGATTTTGATAACGGGTGCCTTTTCAAGCTTTCTACAGAATGAACGGTCTTCATAAACCATATCAACGCTGTCAACGCCGAGTTCGCAAAGCATCCATTCCCAGCGACCCTTCATATCCTCGCCTTCTTCATATTCAACGGGGATAAAGCCTTCTGAAAGATAGCTCTTGACTGCGCCTTTGCGCCACTCATCGGTTGTGAGATACATGTAATCCGCATCCTGTGCGGCAAGTTTTTTAACGGCAACGTTGTTAAGATATTTGCCGAGACCCTTGCCTCTGAATTCGGTTTTGATGCCGACCATATGAACCTGACCCTCTTTTTTGTCGGGGTGGTAAATGGCGGAAACAGTGCCGATATGCTCGCCGTTATAATCGAGGAAGAAAACGTCTTTTTCGGGAACGCAATCGTCAACGTCGGCAACGCAATCATCAAAAAATTCGGGTGCGGTATCGTCTCCTACCAGACCGTTTTTGCAGCATTCAACCCAAGCTGCTTTATCTTCAACGCAGTTTTTGAAGTTAACGATTGAGTATCCTTCGGGGAGTTCGAGGTCTCTGATGGGAGTGCCTTTGAGCCAATACATTTTAAGCTGTGCCATAGTAATCACCTTTTTTGCCTTTTGGAATTCATTTTTTAAAAAAATAATTATAAAAACGGAAAAACGGAGCTGTTAACAAACAGCTCCTGTATTTTTCCGAATTATTCGCCTTTCATTTCAAGGAGTTTAGCTGTGCCGTCATAAACAGCCTGACTTACCTTGATTGAATCTGTGATAGCTGCAACGATATCGTCTTCTGTTGCGCCGAGCTCAACGGAATACTTCTTATCGATGAAGAGGTTGAGAGCCATAATATCTGCAAGTCCGTCAACATCAATACCGCTTTCAATGCCCTTTTCTGCATATTCCTTTTTAACCTTGCCGAGACCCATTCTCATCATCCAGGCAGGAACGCTGAGAATTTTTCTGTTATCGCCCATACCTCTTGCGGCATAAACGATCTTGAGGAATTCTTTCCAGGTCTGGTTATACATGGAGATAGGCCATGCCTTTGCGCCCTTTGACTTTTCGGCTGCGCCAACGATAACTTCGCCAACCTGACGAACTGTGAGCATTGCTGTGCCGCCGCCGGGATACATTGTGAGAGGAAGCTTATCCATCATCTTGATCTGCTCAATGAGGATAACCCAAACAGGCTTTCTGCCGGGCTGTGTGCCGAAGATATAGGGAAGTTCAAGAACAGCAACGTCGAAGTTTTCGTCAGCGAAGGAGAAAGCAACTTCTTCCTGATCGATACGGCTTCTGATATAGGGATGCTTTTCGGTGAGCTTCATATCAGGGCGTTCTTTTGCGAGATAAGCAAAATATGAGCCGAGGATAACAGCGTTCTTCATACCAACCTCTTTGCAGAGAGGAAGAATTCTCTTGAGAGGTTCGATGTTATACTTATAGTAAGCATCGTAAACGGGTGCGGGGAATTCAACTCTTTCGTCAATGCCTGCAGCAAAAACGAAGCAGTCGTAACCCTGCATCATAGCCTTGATTTCGTCATCTGATTTTGCATAGATGTTGCAGAATTCAAGCTCCATAGCTTCGGGGATGGGAGCGCCTTCGGGAAGAGGGGGAAGAGCAACGCTCTTAACAGCATGACCTCTTTCGAGGAAAATGCGAGCTGCTTCACATCCGAGGAGACCTGTGCCGCCAATCATAAAAACTTTCATTAATATATTCCTCCTTAATTTTGTACATAAGTACCGTACTTTTATAATATAAATCTTTTATCCTAATTAGTCAAGAAGTTTTTACGCCTTGAACGGAAATTATGTCTGATTTTTTCTTTGAAGGTTTGAATAAAATCTAAAGAATTAATTGATTATGAACGAAAAACTCCGATTTTTATTAAAAATTAACCTTTTTGTCACCCTTTTGTAATTGCGATTTGGAAAATGGTGTGATATAATCCATATAAAACAAGGATATTTTTATTTTTCATAGATTAACACGGAGGGTAGCTATGACGCAAAATATTCAATTCAGAAGAAGAAAACCGAAGATTCCCAAAGCGCCGGTTATTGTGCTGAGCGTGGTTGTTGCGGCGGTTGCCGTTGCGATTGCAGTGCTTGTTATCACACACGTTACGAAAGAGAAAAAAGAGGCGGAATCTTTTGGCAAATGCACCTGGTCAACCGAGGGGTTTGAAAACGTTTCGGATGCAAAAATGCTTGACGAAACGATGATAATTTTTACCGATTCTCAAAGCAAAAAACAGGGCATTATGGCTCTTGACGGTAAAATTACGGAGCAGGCGAAGCACGAGAGTTTCACCGTTGTGAGCGATATATGGAGGAGTAACAGATATATCGCAAAAAGCCCTTCAATATCCGAATATAATCTTTTGGTTGATGCTCAGACAGGCACCGTCACAACAAGGCAGTATCACGGTCTTACCGAGCCTGAAAATAACCCCTATTGGGAAGAAAAACATAACCATCTTGCCTGGCACGATGCCAAGGGATATAAGGGCAAAGTCAAGGTGGGCGAGCTTTCTCTCGGCGATGGAATTTACCCTGTCTCCTGCCCCCCTTCTGACGGCTCAAAATGGGGCTATATCAACAAAAATCTGCAGCTTGAGATAGTTCTCAGCTACGAAAAAGCAATGGATTTCAGCGGCGATTTTGCGGCTGTTTGCAAGGACGGAAAATGGGGTTATATCAACAGAGAAGGCGTAACAAAAATCGGCTTTGATTATGACCCCGTAAGCGAGCTTGACGTTATGAATGAAAACCGCGCATTTTCTTTCAGAAACGGTCTTGCACCCGTTAAAAAAGACGGCAAATACGGCATCATCAACACCTCGGGCGAAACCGTTGTCAACTTTGTTTTTGAAGCAATTCTTCAGGGCAAAAACGGCGTTTATCTTGCCAAAAAAGACGGTGAATGGGGTCTTATAACCATCGATAAAGAGCAGCTTACTGCCAAGGTTGAAACAACCGCCGCGAATAGCGGAGACGCAACCGGAATTCCCGTTGAAACAGGCAGCTATATCGTTAAAACTTCGGGCGACCCGCTTAATATCCGAGCAGAAGCAAACTCAAGCGCAACAAAGCTCGGCCAGATTCCCAACGGAGCAACCGTTACGGTTTCGAAATCAGTCGGCGGCTGGGCATACGTAAAATACAGCACCCTGCAAGGTTGGGTAAGCGCGAAATATATTGTTAAGGCAGCCGCAAACACACCTGCGGTTTCAACAACAGCCGCGGCACAGTGATGCTTTTGTTCCGACAAAGAAATAAAAACTCAAAAATTAATTAAATTTCATAAAATCTATTGACCTTTGTGAAAAAAACGGATATACTTAAACTGTATGGTATATCCATACTTCTGCATTAGTGAGCAACAATGTCAGAGCCATCCGATAAAAGACGGAGAACGATTTGCGCGTTCTCCGTCTTTTATCATATACGGGGCTGTTTCTGTTTTGAAACAGCCCCGTATTTTATGTTATTTATTCATATAATCCATAATTCCGTGCCAGTCATCGCGGCTGAAAAAATGTGTGCCTTCGCGAGTGCAAAGTCCTACCCTGCCCTCGTGCAGATATTTGGGCTTGAGAAAATCGGAATCTTCACAGACAAAGCCTTTTTCGCCATAAAGCTCAAACACCTCGGAGGCGGCGGCACAACAAAGAAACTGCGCCTGCGGACCTGCCCAAATATCGCCCAGAGCCGATGCAACATGCACCTTTCTCGGAGCAATAAGTGCGTGCAGAAAATGCTGTTCAAACGGTGTTTCGTTATCCCTGTCACGGTAGTTTTTGTAATTCTCGCAAAACCAGAAGTCAAAGCGGTCAAGAATGTCGCCGATGAGTTCGTTTCCTTCGGTCTTTCCCCTGTTGAGCGAGTCGCCGCTGCAGCCTGCGCAGTTGGAATGTGCGGCAGAAAAACGCTCGTCAACCGCCGCCGTGAGGAGCGCGGTTTTGCCGAGTCTGGAGTGACCTGCAACGCAGATATTTTCTTTGTCAACCTCGTCGCGCGTCTGCAGAAAATCCATAACTCTCATTGCTGCCCAAGCCCACATTGCAATTTTGCCGGGAGAATATTCAGAACGCTCGGAATCCTTATATATCAAGCCTGCCAGCCCGTTTGTGAAGTCACCGTCATCGCTTGTAACGTCATTATAGCAAAACGATGCGCAGGCAAAACCGTTATCGATTATCTCTTCTGTGGGAATATATCTGTCGGGAATATCGGGTCTGAAATTTATAACAAGAAAAGTCTTGAATTTATCACCTTTTGTCGGGTAGACGTATGAAAACGGAAAAACAAATTTTTCGCCGTAAACGGTGCAGGCCGCCTCAAGAGTGAGATAGTTTGCCTTGCCGCCGCCGAAGCGTCCGAACTCGTTGTCAATGATGCTGAATTCAACGTTTTCAGGCTCTTCAGGCAGATAACCGTATTCGTTTTCGAGCATCGATTTAAGAACAAGAGGTCTGATTTTTTTCCATTCGTCAACGGTCTGAACTCTTTTGCCGCCGATTTCAAGCGGAGAAGGAATTTTCAGATCTTCAAGCATTTTTTTAACCATATCGCAAAGCTCCTTTCAAAAGCTCTTTTCAAAAGCTTATGAAAAAATTTTAGTTTGATTCAGCTTGTTTGTCAAGTCGGCTTTACAGAATATTCATATACTTTTTACATAAAAAATAAAATAAACTCTTGTAATTCTCTTTAAAAGTATTTATAATAATCATCATAATAGGATAATAGGGTTTTATCATCAAAAATGAAAGGACTGAAAGAATGTCTGTTCAGGCGGTAAGAGATTATCTTGAAAAATTCGGCTATGCCGATAGGATAACGGAATTCAGCGAATCCACCGCAACGGTTGAGCTTGCTGCCGCCGTTGTCGGCGTTATACCTGCAAGAATAGCCAAAACGCTGTCCTTCAAGGTGAATGAAGCCGTTATTCTTGTTGTTGCGGCAGGCGATGCAAAAATCGATAACCGCAAATATAAAGATAAATTCGGTGCAAAAGCAAAAATGCTCACGGCGCAAGAGGCGATTGACCTTGTGGGTCATCCCGTGGGCGGTGTTTGTCCCTTTGCGGTCAATGAGGGCGTAACCGTTTATCTTGACGAATCTCTCAAACGGTTCGAAACCGTTTTCCCTGCCGCGGGCAGTGCCGGCAGCGCAGTCAAGCTGAGTTGCGAAGAGCTTTTTGAGAGCTCGCAGGCGGCGGAATGGGTTGATGTTTGTAAAATTCCCGAAAACGAAGATTAACAACAGTTTCAAGGAGGAAAATATGAGCAAGAAATATGTTATTTCCTATGATATAGGAACAACGGGCGTTAAGAGCTGTCTTTTTGAAATTGAAAAAACAATAAAGCTTGTCAGCGCGGCAATGGAAGGTTATAAGCTTTATATACTGCCCGATGGCGGTGCAGAGCAGGACCCCGATGAATGGTGGGGTGCAATATGCTCAACAACAAAAACAATTTTTGAAAACTGCGACGTAAAGCCCGAGCAGGTTGAGGGCATCTCGTTCTGCTCGCAGATGCAGGGTCTTGTGCTTGTTGATAAAGAGGGTAAGCCTGTGCACAGAGCTTTCAGCTATATGGACCAGCGCGCAAAGAAACAGATTAAAGAGGGTATGGCAAACGGCATTCAGGTTGCAGGCGCAAACGTCTTCAAGCTTCTGCCTTCGCTGATGATTACGGGCGCTGTTTCCGCAAGCGTTAAGGACCCCGTCTGGAAATATAACTGGGTCAAGGATAACGAGCCCGAAAACTTCAAGAGAATCCATAAGTGGCTTGACGTTAAGGAATACATAATCAGCCGTATGACAGGGGAGTTTGTTATGACAAGAGACTCCGCTTTCGGCACTCTGCTTTATGATATCCGTAAGGGACACGAAAACTGGAGTCCCACAATCTGCAAGCTTCTCGGCGTTAATCCCGACCACCTTGCAAAAATCATTGACTGCACAGAGAAAGCAGGAGGTCTCACCGCACAGGCGGCGGCAGAGCTCGGTCTTAAAGAGGGTACTGCTGTTTTCGGCGGCGGCGGCGACGCATCGCTTATCGGCGTTGGCGCAGGCAGCGTTGAGCTTGGCGATACTCACGCTTATTCGGGCACTTCGGGTTGGGTTTCAACCGTTGTTGATAAGAGCGTTGTTGACGCTTCGGCTATGATTGCCGCAATCGTTGGCGCGCAGAAGGGCAGATTCAATTATTTTGCAGAGCTTGAAACCGCAGGCAAGTGCCTTGAATGGGTCAAGGACCACCTTGCACTTGACGAAATCGGCATCTTTATGCAGAAAACTCACGTTGCCGAATCTCCCGAATCCGTTTACACAAGCCTTTATGACTATATGTCAAAGGTTGTTTCCGAAATTCCTGCAGGCAGCGGCGGCGTTATCTTCACTCCGTGGCTTCACGGCAACCGCTGTCCGTTTGAAGACCCCAACGCAAAGGGAATGTTCTTCAACGTAAGCCTCGATACAGGTAAAACCGAGCTTATCAAGGCTGTGCTTGAGGGCGTTTGTATGCATCTTCGCTGGTTCCTTGAAACGCAGGATAAGAAAATCAAAACGTCTTCAACCATCCGTTTCGTGGGCGGCGGCGCACTTTCAGACGTAACCTGCCAGATTCTTGCAGACGTTACGGGCAGAACGGTTGAAACCGTTGACAGTCCGCAGAACGTTGGCGCAGTCGGTGCGGCGGTTATTATGGCTGTAGGTCTTGGAATGATTGAAAGCGTTGCTGATGCAAAGAAGCTTATCCCTGCAAGCAAAATCTTCAAACCCAACGCATCTAATAAAGACGTTTATGACCGCAACTATGAGGTTTATAAAACACTTTATGCTAACAACAAGAAAGCGTTCAAAGCGTTGAACGGGTGATTGATATGAAAAAAGCTCTTTCAATTTTATTGGCGGTGTTTATTGCGCTGTTTGCGTTTGCAGCTTGTGAGAAAGAAACTGAAGACGAAAAAATCACAAAGAAAAACAAAAGAACCACAACAACAATTGGAAAAGAAGAAGTTTCTGATGTGGGCGGCTTGTTAATAACAAACTTTGCAGAGGAAATAATTCCTGTTGTTTCAAAAGAAAATGGAGAAGTTTTGCGCGATGAAAACGGTAACGTTATTGTTCTTGTAACAGATGCCGATGGCAAAGTTGTTAAAAACGATAACGGTGAGCTTGTTACAAAAGCAGAAGCTGTCGGAAGTGCAATTGTTGTCGGCAACCGCATAGAAATGCCTGATTTTGCAATCAACATTCCCGACGGTTGGTCAAACGAAGCAAGCTACAATATACTTAACATCAAAAAAGACAGCACAGACACGATAATCACCATAATGACAAATTCAGTAGAAGATGAAACAACCTTAAAAAAAGCTCACGAAAATTTGGTTGTGAGTTGTGCAACGGGAGAGGTAGTTAAGAAAACAGAAAAGGTCGCAGGCTGTGACGCTGATATTGTTTATACCTACACAACTCTGAACGGTAGCAGTGTGTTTGTCGGTTATATTGATTTTGTATATCAAGGTAAATTTTATTCAACTATGGTTTCTTCAACAGGCGATATTTCTTCCTCTTGGAATGAAATCGTTTCAATCGTTAATACTATCGAATTTATAAACTGATGATATCTCTCGCGAGTTTATCATATATATGCAAGCCGCAAGGCTTAACGAAAGGAAAAAATATTTATGAAAAGATTTATTGCTTTAATTATCACATTTGTGGTTATTCTTACCTGCTTTGCGGGTTGTAAAAAGGGAGAACCCGTAGAATCCTATACGGATTTTGC
>JAFXJO010000148.1 GCA_017532185.1 Clostridia bacterium
GAAGAAGCTAAAGCAGCAGCGCTTAAGCACGCAGGTCTTGCAGAAAATGAGGTTAAATTCCTTAAAGCCAAACTTGATAAGGAAAGAAAAGGTCTTGTTTATGAGGTTGAATTCAGTTCAGGCAAATATGAATATGATTACGAAGTCAGCGCCGAAAACGGTAAAGTTCTGAAATCTGAAAAAGAGCCTGAAAGAGTTGTTGAAAAACCTTCAGAAAATCCTGTCCCCTCACCCGAGGCAAAGGTTTCAAAGGAAGAAGCTAAAGCAGCAGCGCTTAAGCACGCAGGTCTTGCAGAAAATGAGGTTAAATTCCTTAAAGCCGAACTCGACAAGGCAAGAAAAGGCCTTGTTTATGAGGTTGAATTCAGCTCAGGCAACTATGAATATGATTACGAAGTCAGCGCCGAAAACGGCAAAGTTCTGAAATCTGAAAAAGAATACAGAGATTGATTTAACCGAACTTATAAATACAGTTCAACCAAAATTTAACCCTGAAAATTCACGGAGCAGATTTTTCTGCTCCGTTTTTATTGTTGTGTTTTATTTAGGTGTGTGATAATATTGATTTATAATATAATATTTCGAGGTCAGGATATGAAAATCGGGTTCACTTCAAATTCTTTCAGGCAAATTAAATCGATTGAAAAAATTGTTGAAATCGCACTTGCCACGGGTGCAGAGTGCATTGAGTGGGGCGGCGACGTTCATATAAAAGACGTTGCAACCGCTGAAAAAGCAAAATCGCTTTGTATCGATGCGGGCATTGAAATCTGCTCTTTCGGCAGTTATTACAAGGTCGGCAGCAACAATGCAGACGAGCGAAATACCGTTTGCGAAATTGCAAACGCCCTCGGTGCAAAATCAATCAGAGTTTGGCTGGGCAGTGCAGACAGCGAAAAGACCGATGCAGACACATACCTAAACCTTGTTGAAGATGCAAAAGCTCTTTGCAAAACCGCAAAAGAATACGGAATTATCATCTGTCCCGAGTGCCACGATAACACTTATAATAACAACACCGATGCGTTTCTGAAAATCCGCAAAGATATCGGCTGTGATAATTTCAAAACCTATTTCCAATCGCGTTACCGCCGCAAGGCATATGACCTTGACCGAATCGCGCGTACACTCCCCTACACAGAAAACGTTCACGTTTCATATTTTGATATGGTCAGAGAACAGTTTCCTAAATACGATTTCGGATATATGGGCGAGCTTATTTCCAAGCTTCTTTCGCTCGGCTTTGACGGTGCAGTTCTTATTGAATTCACATTTCCGGGTTTTAAATCAGGTATGCCGTCTGCAATGAAAAAAGACATCACAAGACTGAAAAAACTTATATAAACATATAACGGGCCGACTCAATTGAGTCAACCCGTTATTTTTATATCTTCTTTTTGATTATAAACTCTGAAAACATTACACCCATTTCAGGTTCGCTGATTTCAAGCTCGGCACAGCCGTTAACAAGCGTTTCTTTGTGAATTGTGTAGCTTGCGCTCACAAAGCCGTCACAGAGCATCGCTTTATCGTAGCTTTCATCGCTCTCGCCGCCAAACTGCGTGCCCTCATAAATCAGGTTGCCGTTTACGGTGATTTTATGGCTGTGAGAATCAATTTTTCTGTTTGCATAGGTAATTCTCAAAGTATAATCGCAATCCGCCGTAAGACCGCCGATTTTGCACTTAAAGGTAAGGTTATCGTAAACCTTGAACATACAGACGGGCATCTGACCGTTATTTACGTTGGGTCTGTCGCCCTGAAAATTCATATAGACTTCGCCCGTCTGCGAAACTCCGCACTGTTCGAGACCGTTAAGAGCAACCGAGAAATAGTATTCATCGCTGTCAACCTTATTGCGGTCAAGAATTTTAAGCATATAGCTTTGCGCATCGCTTGTTTCAGCAGCGGCATCAAGTCTGCCGAGAAGCCATTTTCTGTCTGTAATCGGCAAATCCATTGTTTCAAGAATTGCACCTCTCTCCCAGTTATCGGCACAGTAATTCTCAATATCAGACTGCAGACCGATAAGCTCAAAGAGACGCTTTGCAAGCGCGGTGATATCATCACGCTCTTTTTTATAATTATCATCAAAGTCGGCAAGGAGAATGCTTTTTGCAATTTCAAGATTACCGTTTCTGATTTCGCGCGTTGCTTTTTTGATAAGTTCAAGCTCAAAAAGGCGTCTGCGGCGAAGTACCCAATCACACTTCGCTCTCATAAGAAGCTGAAGGAAACGCCAATTATCATTAAGGAAAGGATAATCGGCTGAAAGCTCCTTAAAAAGACGTAACGTGTTATCGATTGAAGGATTTTCGGCAGGGTCGCACTGCCAGTTAAGTTCAAGAAGCATTATGCCGTCAGCCGCTTTCTGTGCATCTGCACCGAAGAAAAACAGGCGGCAATAATCAAGCAGGGTTGTATTCAAATCACAATCGGGGAAGAAATCCATATCTGCCCATACCGCTTTATTAACGTCGTCAGTTATGCCCTCGGAATAGCTGACAGAGCCAACAACATAAGGTCTTGTGAGACGGTGAATGAGCCTGTATTCACGCGGTCTGGGGTTGGTGCACTCGCGGCTCAGACCTGTTGTTAACGCAAAATGCCAGTCATCACGGTCAAAGTGAACGGGATATTCACATCTGACGTTGTGCGTGATGTCGGGATAGAGACGAAGCGGATATTTTGCAGGCAGTCTGCGGCGAAGCTCATCAATCGGAAAAGCCTTGTTGGGGCCGATGATAACGCCGTTAATTTCATCGGGAAGTTTTTCCATTTCGGTTATGAAGCGAACTCCCCAATCGGGAAATGAATGCGGCTGCTGAGCCGAAGGCCACATCTGCACGTCGGGATGCGAAGCTTTTGCCGCTTTTGCAATTTCACGGCATCTTAAAACAAACTCCTCAGGCGGATACTCACCCGGGTCACCGCCGGGCGGAAAAACAACGTTGAGCCTCGGTATCTTTTCATAAAGCTTTCCGCGTCTTTCTGCTGCAAATTCAACAGTTTCCCCGTCGTTATTAGGATGCCAGAGAGAAACGTCAAGGTCGAATTCATCCGCCATTTCGGTTGCCTTTACAAGGAATTCTTCCTCATCGTATTTCATCAGTCTGTTGCGCTTTGAAACTCCTCTTTCATAAGGAATATGTTCAACAGTGTTTGAACCGAAGAACATCATATCAAGATAATATCTGCGGTAATCCTCATAGCTCCAGGCATCATAGGTGTTGGGCGTTGTTCTGTAGCCGATCTGATGACCGCGGATAGCTTTATCGGGCACATACGTGCCGCTGATATTATCTGCCAGGATAATTGCCTCGCCGTCTTTTTCAATTTTACGCAGAAACATACCGAAACCGAATATAAATCCTCTTATTCCGCTTGCAAAAACAGATATACAGTTTTCGGCACAGTCTATTCTGTAGCTATCCTTTGACAGAGTATCATCATGCTCAAAAGCAAAATTTGCTTTGCTTTTTTCGCAATACTCTACGGTAATATCGCTTAATCTGTTTTTCAATTCATCAGAAAAAAGCTCCGCCGCCTTTTTTGACAGCGGAGTTTCTGAGAATATTTTAAATTCTCTGTATTTAATCATTATCTGTCTCCGTTATAGTATCTGATAATTCCTTGTGCTTGATTGCCGTTCTTGCTATGCGGTGCTCTTCAAGCTCTGCAAGCATACGTTCTTTTGTTTCGCCGTGAACGTTGAAAAGAAGGAGCGAAATTCCGTAGCCGAATCTTGCAGCCGCAGGAGCAAGGCAAAATATTCCCCAGATGCCCTGCAAAACTTTGGGATTCTTATGCGGAATGATATTGCCGTAAATATCTTTCTGGGGTTTAAATTTAATCCAGTCAAACACCGCACCCGAAAGCCATGAATGTACGCTCGAAGAAAGCTTATTAACGTAGCTTGAAACGGCGTTAACTATACCTTCGTTGCGGATACCTGTCTGCCATTCAAGATAGTCATACATATCACCCTTGAGCAGCGGGTCACACACACCCATAACGTGGTTAGGCAGACCGCATATTGTAAGACCGACGGTAACTATGATAAAGTCAACAAGGCTGTTGCCTGTGGGCTTATAGCCGATAAAATAAAGAATCGTGTAAGCCGCGCCGCTGAAAAGACCTGCCGAAACGGCTGTTGTTCGCAGGCCGATTTTTTCAATAAGCTTCGGAGCAAGCGGGGTGATGAAATAGTTGGGAATACCTGTGAAGAGGCTGCAAAGAAGACGGTTTGAAAGCTTACCGGTGCAGTTGAGCCAGAAGAAGTCTTCAGAAGCACCGCCAACGCCCTTGATTCCTCCAAAGAAATTAGAAAGAAGAATCGCGCCGAGAGGTCGGCAAGTGATGATTGATTTTGCAGATTTGAAAAATCCCGTTTCTTTCATCTCTTCTTTTGAAGCAATTGAAACACGTTCGCGCATATTAAAGAAGCCGAAAAGCGCGCCTGCAACCGCAAAAAGAACAAAGAAGATTGAAAAACCGTTATAAACCTCGGGCTGAGTTACGGCATTTTTGGTAACACCCGGCACAAAGTCAACAAAAACGGGAACAAGCGACGGAAGCCAGGTGAAAAGGTTAACAAATTTCTGCGTTGCTATCAAAGTGCCTCGTTCATTGGTGTTTGGCGTTATGTTATAAAGCAGAAGCTCCCAACCGCTGAGATACGAAAAGCCTATGCCGTAAATTATGGTTGAGACAAGAGCGTAAATAAACGTCTGCGAAACGCTGAAGTTCACGGGTACGGTATAAAACAGAACGGAAGCTATTGCCCAGAAAGGCATTGAGAAAACCAAAAACGGACGCAATCTGCCCCAACGGGTTCTGCATCGGTCAATAATAACACCTGAAATCGGGTCATCGAGCGCGTCCCAGATTGTGGAAATCATGCTCAGAGTGCCGAAAGCTGTGCCCGAAAGACCCATAAAGCTCATCATAAAATACTGCTTAGTGGCGCCTACGAACGAGGTAAGGTTATTGATTGTGTAAGAAGTTGCGGCAAAAGCGGCAATTTCGCGCGGACGAACAAGACGCTTTTGCGTAAAATCAGGTGAACGTGATTCAACCGTTACGTTTTCAATTTTATCCAATCTCTCATCTCCTTTTGTGGGCGTTGGGATATTGTATATTTTAAATATAGTAACATATATATATTAATGTTGTCAAACCATTAGTAAAAACAGAACATTTTTAGTAAATAATATACGAATTTATAACCAAATTTTTGCATATAAATAAGTTGAAAAGGTTATTAAAAATAATTAATCAAATTTTTTTAAAATAACTATTGACTTTTCAAAATAATCGTGTATAATAATAAAGCATTCAGCAAACAAAATATATCGCGGAGTAGAGCAGCTCGGTAGCTCGTCGGGCTCATAACCCGGAGGTCGCAGGTTCAAATCCTGTCTCCGCAACCAGAAAATAACAGTCGACTTTGGTCGGCTGTTATTTTTATCTGACAGGATTTGAAGGACTGAGGTACTCGCCTTTTAATTAAACAAAACCGCAATCCATAACCTTTAGGTATGGATTGCGGTTTTGTTATTACTTCAAATAAATGACTTTAGTTTTATCTATTTCTTCTCTTTCATATTTATCCTCAAATATTTCATTCCACTGTTTTTCCGTTCCGTCATAGTATATTTCATAGCGTGTTTCGTTTTTATACTCTGTTTCAGGGTCGTAAACGGTCTCATAAAAGTTTCCCCATTCAATCGTTTGAACATTAGAGCCGACATATA
>JAFXJO010000149.1 GCA_017532185.1 Clostridia bacterium
AATACTGCGTTTCAGTGGGCAAAACGAATTATGCATATATCAAAGCAGTCGGCAAAGATTGGGGTATGCGTGAGGTTGACACGGTTGAAAAAGCTGCAGAGCAGATTGAATCATTAAACAGCATCAACCGAATCTGGCGCATTCTTGCGACAAACCAAGGTCTTTCAAACCACAGACCGACAACAAGAACCGTGCCTTATATCAAGAGGTGGATAAGTGATTTCAAGTTCAATGAAGAAATGATTATCTACGCTTACGAAGAAACCGTTAACAATACGGGTAAATTTCAGTTAAAATATGCCGATTCGGTTCTTAAATCGTGGTTTGAATCAGGCTACAAAACGCCTGATGACGTTGAAAACGGAAGAAACGTTTTGGCTGAAAAATTCAGCGGCAAAAAAACCGCTAAATCAGCAAAGCAAAAGGAGCCTGAAAGAACGGCATCCTATGACCTTGACGAATTCGAGGAGCGTTCGCTTCACGGCACGCTTAAATACAGAAAGAAGAATAATGAATGAGTTACTCAAAAGATACACTTCTTAAAGCAACGCAGATTCTTGAGGCCAGACGCAGCAAAGCGCAGAGCATTCAGACGGCGCGCCACGCCGAGGTAACGGCAAAAGTGCCTGCGATTGTTGAATATGAAACAAAGCTTTCGCAGACGGGTCTTGCGGTTATCAAGGCTTTGGGTATGGGCAAAGAGGACGCACAGAATTATATTGAACGCCTTGCGCAGATAAACGGTGAAATTCAGGCGCTAATCAAATCTGCACTCAAAGAAAACGGATATGCCGAAAACTATCTTGATATCCCCTACACCTGCAAAAAGTGCGAGGATACGGGCTTTGTTGAGGGCTATGCGTGCGAATGCAGAACGGAGCTTCTGAAAACAATTGCCAAAGAGAGCCTTGCAAGCGTTTCACAGAGTGCCGATTGCACGTTTGAGAATTTTATGCTTGAATATTATCCCCTGCCTGCTGATGACGCAACAGGCGTTTCGGCGCAGAAGCGAATGGCTGAAGTTCTTGAATATTGCAAATGCTACGCAGAGGATTTCGGCGCACATTCAGACAGCCTGTATATGCACGGTGCAACGGGTCTGGGCAAAACGCATCTTTCGCTTGCGATTGCAAACGTTGTGGCTGAAAACGGCTTCAAGGTTATCTATGATACGGCTCAAAATATTCTTTCATCGCTTGAGAGAGAAAAATTCAGCTACGGCAACAACGGTGAGCGCGAAAAAGAAATACTTGACTGCGATTTGCTTATAATCGATGACCTCGGTTCTGAATTCACAACGCAGTTTACCGTGGCGGCGGTTTATAACATCATCAACACTCGCCTCAACCGCTCAAAGCCCGTTATAATCAGCACCAATCTGACCAAAAACGAGCTTGAAGCAAAATATACACAGCGAGTAACGTCAAGGATAATCGGCGGTTACGTTTCGCTGCTTTTCCTGGGAAAAGACATAAGACAGATTAAAAATAATTATTAAGGTGAAAAAATGGATATTATCAGAGAATTGACACAGCAATTCAACCTCCAGACCTGGCAGGTTGA
>JAFXJO010000150.1 GCA_017532185.1 Clostridia bacterium
GGGTCAAGCAAGATAACTGCATCCTTGAGAGAAGAGGGCTTATGGCTGATTGTTATAACCAGCATACCTTCTCTGTTGTATTCATAATGGAAGCCGTAGAATTTGCCTGCCTGTGCAAGAGTGAGCGAAAGGGTAACCGTTGATTTGCTTCTGTCGCTGCTCCACTTGCTGCTCTTGATAACGGAATTCATAAAAGCGTTTGAGCCGCTTGCATCGTGAGTGTCGCTGAAAACAAACTCGAGTCCCTTGCAGTTAAGGGAGCTTACGGTTGTGAATCTGTCGGGAGCATACTGACCGTAGGTCTGACCTGTCAGCTTTGCGTTGAATGCAACGGGACGGTTCATATCAAGAACAATAACGGTTTCGTCGTCGTTGCAGGTGGTTGAAACAACCTTGATGCTGTTTTTTGGCATAACGTAGCCGTTTGAAATGCGAACGTGCTTGATTGAGCCGTTAACACCCGATGCAAGTCTTTCTTCGTGAAGCTCGGGAACCTTAACGCCTGATGAGAGAATATAATATGTATCCGTTTCGTCGAATATTGCTTCGTCAACAACGTAGTCAACGGTGGTTTTGGGCAGGGGAGAGCAATCGGGAACGGAATAGGTTGCGGACGTGTTGCCGGGGAAAACTTCAACGTAATCGTCGATAATTTCGCAGATTTTTGCGGTGCCGAGACCGTAGTTTTTGGTGTATTGGTATTTTTCAAGTCTGTCGCCGCTGTCTCCCGAATTTGAAGTTATATCTGAAGAAACGGGTTCTTCGGTTGTTGCTTCGCCTGTAACGGGTTGCGATGGCGGTTGATCTGCCTTTTCGGTTGTGGTGGTTGTTGTTGCGGGAGGCTCGGGAGGAGCAGGAGGCGGCGCAGGCTTTGCTTTGACGGTTATGTTGCCGCCGCTGAGAGTTTCGGTGAGTGAACCGTAGGTTGCTTTAACCGTGATTTTGCCGAGCTTCTGGGCAGTGGCGGTTGCCGCAGGCATTGTGAGCGTTGCGGTGAAGGTTGTGAAATCCGACTCGGTATCGGGCGAATCGTCATCCTCATAAACCATATTGCTCAGCTCCGTCATATCAGCCGATTTGCCGTTAAACGTAACGGTAAGCTTTGCTCCTTTAAGAGCAGTTGCGGTAACGTTGACCTGCATACCGCCGGGAACCGTTGAGTCCTCTGAAGGAGAAACGGATTTGAGAAGCTTAATTTTATAAGTGACCGTATAAACGTAGGTTTTGCCTTTATGTTCGAAAGTGATTTTATTTTCGCCGGGCTGAAGCTCACAGTCAACGGAAAAATCGCCTGTTTTTGCAACGGTAAGCTTCTGTCCGTTGCAGATAAGGTCATAGGCAGGGCTTGAAGTGCCCCTGAAAGTTACGGTTGACTGTTCAACGGTTACGGTTGTTGATTTGTGGCTTGTGATTTCAAGCTCTTTATCAAGAAGAAATGTTTCTCTGGTTTTGATATATTCAACAACCGAATCGGCGGCGGCACCGCTTGCGGAAGCGATATCTGAAAACGGATAGAACGAAATTCCTTTGCAGGTTGCCATATCGGCAGAGCCTGAAATAAGAGCTATTATTTCGCTTGCCTTTGCCGTATCAAAAGAAGATAAGCCGGTAAGATTGTGGCAGAGCCAGACAGGCGAACCGTTTTCGCTCCAGGTGAGTTGGGCTTTGGCAAAAGCTTCAATGCCTGCTTTGTCGTTTGCGTTTTGCTCAATATAAACAAAATCTGCCTTTGAGCCGATTATATTGTTGATTGCGGCTTTTGCCGTCTGAATATCGGCAGGCTGAATGCCGATTGCCGTTGCCGCGTCGATGCTTTTGATGCTCTCGCAGATTTTGCCTGCAGTTTCGCCGTATGCGGCATCCGTTTCGTCAAGACCGGAAATAATAACGAAATCAACGTTATTCGCTTTAACAAAGTTTGTGACGTAACCTGCATTTTCGGCAGAGTTTGCTTTAACGCCGAAATAAAGCTTTGCCTCTTTTGCTTTTTCAATAAGAGATACAACGCTCTCGCCATTGTCTTCGGTCAGCTCAAAAATAACGGTATTAAGACCGAACGTTCCGAAAGCCGCAATTTCTTCGGCACTTTTTTCGGAATAAGCGTTATAAACCGCCGCCACAATCGATTCGGGATTTTCGCTTTTGGGGCGTGTGTTGGCAGGTATAACGGTTGTTTCTTCGATTTTTGCGGTGGTTGAAACCGCTGTTTCTTCGTTGTCTTTCTGCGAGAATACACCCGTTAGTATCATCGCGGCAACTATGCCTGCGATGGCAACGGCGATGCAGATTATCGCAATTATGAGTCCTTTGTTGTTTTTCATCTTTTACCCCGTGTTATTTCAAAATTTCATTTTTGAGATTGGTTATTTCGGTTTTGCAGTCAGCTCTTTGAAGGTCGGCGTAAGAAAACAGCGCAAAACCGCTGTAATTTTTATTGCTTCTGATACTCTTGAGCTGGCGCACAAGGATATCGGAATTCTCAACGAATTCATTTTTGCCTGTGCCTGCATAAGCGTCTGATTTTGCGCATTTATAGGCAGGGATGCCGCACATAAGCCTTACAGAGCTGTGGCGCGGCAGAGAAGCCCATTGTTTAAGAAGTTTTTCAAAATCCTGCGTCTGATGCTCAAATCCGAAATAAATCTGCGGAATGATAATATCCGCATAGCCGCTTTGCCTGAGCCAGGTGCGGCAATCGGCATAGGCTTCGTTGAGCGTTTTATCAATCTGACCTGCAGGGCTGATGCTCACGATGAGCGAGGAATCTTTTGCCTTAACGGTTGAATAAAGCGCAGAAACAAAGGCGTTAACGTTGGCGATACGCCATTTTGAAAGGCTCATGGTTCCGCCCGAAGCTTTGTAAGCGGAATACTGCGCCTTATCGATTTCTTCGCTTGTTGACGGATAAAAATAATCGTCGATATGTATGCCGTCGATATCGTATTTGTTAATGATTTCGCGCACACCGTCAAGAATAAGCTTGTGATTTTCGGTGTGGGAGGGATTATAATAAATGCCGTTTGAAAGCACGCATACTCTTCCGTCGGCGTTACCCGAATCAAGAATTTTTTTTGCGGGGTTTGATGCGCTCAAAACATTCACGTTGCTTTGAGTGTTAACTCGGAAAGGATTTATCCAGCCGTGAACGGAAATTCCGTTTGTCTTTGCGCTTTCAAGCAAAACGGCGAACGGGTCAAAGGAAAGAGAACCGCCCTCTTTGCCTGCAATATAAACGGAATAGGGGAATATATCCGATTTGTAAAATGCATCGGAATTAGCGCGAAGATGAACGAATGCAGTGTTGAAGCCGTTTTCTTTTATTGTTTTGAACATTTTATCGGTAACGGCTTTATACTGTGCCTTTGTTTTGCCTGCGGCACTTGTATAGTCATAGCAGGAAATCCAGATTGCCTTCATCTCTGCAGGTGTCGGTTCAGGTTTGGGCTGAGGTTTGGTGGCAGGCACCGTCGGCTTCTGCGTAACGGGAGAAGTCGGTTTGACGGTTGCCTGTGCGGTGGTGTTCTGAGCCGGCAACGGAGTTGAGACGGGATTTGAAACCGTGTTCTGAATAACGGTAACCGTTGAGCCGTTTATATCGGTAACAGTTTCAAAATCCGTAACCGACGTAAGCTCCGTCAGGGTAACACCTTCAAGACTGTTTGGCGCGGTTGTGTTTTGCTCGCCCTGAGGAGAATTTTCTTTTGGCGCATTGCCGCTGCTCAGTTGACAGGAGGTGAGCAACAGGCATATAATAATCAAAAGCGACGATATTCTTTTCATATCGGTCCTCACTTATTTTCAAAATAAAGGAGATTCAAGATGCCGCAATATCTTAAATTAGTGTTGGTTTATCTTGCCGCCGTTGCAGTTTTTTCTGTTCTGATAACGGTTTATGACAAGGTTTGTGCAAAAATAGGCGCGTGGCGCGTTCCCGAAGCAACGCTGATGTTTATCGGTCTTATCGGCGGAGCTTTGCCAATGTTTATCACAATGAAGCTCATAAGGCACAAAACGAAACATAAAAAATTTATGCTCGGTCTGCCTGCCGAAATCATTCTGCACGCCGCGCTGGCTGTTGCCGCAATTTATATTTATACGAAATAATTATTTTCTCTTTCAAAGCCGCCTTGCATTTTTGCAGGGCGGCTCTTTTTTTATTCCCGAAAAATTAAAGTGTGCTTAAATCATAGGGTGTCTGCTGATAAACGAAATAGTTCAGCCAGTTTGCAAAAATAATGTTTGCCGTGCCTCTCCATTCCATTTTGGGCGTTTTGGTTGAATCGTCATCGGGGAAATAATTGAAAGGAACTTCAATCGGCAACCCCTTGTTGACGTCTCTGAAATACTCTTTTGAAAGGGTATCGCGGTCATATTCCGAGTGACCCGTTGCAAAAAAGTTTCTGCAAGCCATATCTGAGATAAGATGTACGCCTGCCATATCCGAATATGAGATAATCTGCAAATCTTTGACAAGGGCAATATCGCTCATCTTATTTTCCGTATGCCTTGAATGGGGAACGTAGAATTCATCGTCAAGACCTCTCATAAGAGGATGCAGATTATCAAGGCATCTGTGAGGAAATACGCCGAAGAGCTTTTTCTCAAGCGGATATTTGGGAACACCGTAGTGATAATAAAGACCTGCCTGAGCTCCCCAACAGATATGGAAGGTTGAATAAACGTGCTTTTTGCTCCATTCAAAAATGGTGCAAAGCTCATCCCAATAGTCAACCTGCTCAAATTCAAGGTTTTCAACGGGTGCGCCCGTAACAATCATACCGTCGTATTTCTGGTCGCAGATTTCGTCAAACGTTTTATAGAATTTGAGCATATGCTCTGCAGAGGTGTTTTTTGATTTATGGGATTTAACCTGCAGAAGCTCAACGTCAACCTGAAGCGGAGAGTTGCTCAGAAGGCGCAGAATCTGCGTTTCGGTTTCGATTTTGGTGGGCATAAGATTGAGCAGAATAATTCTCAGCGGACGGATATCCTGAGTCATAGCTCTGTCTTCCGTCATAACAAAAACGTTTTCTGCTTCAAGAGCCTTATGTGCAGGCAATTCGTTAGCTATTTTGATGGGCATTTTATCACCTTACCTGATATGTTGATATTAAAGTTTCATTCTTTTGTTAGCGATGAGAAGCGCTTTTGCAACCGCGGTTGAGATAATGAAACCTGAAATTGCTTCAACCAGACCGTTGAGACCGACGAACCAGATGAAGAATGCAGCGATGTTGTTTGCGGCTGACTCGCTGTAAAGACTTGTGAAGATATCGGTTTTCATAAAAAGAAGAATGAAAGAGCCAACAAAAAGAAGAGTGTTGAGCAGCGGACAGGCGAGACTTGCCGCGGCGCAGGGGACTGAATTGTTGTTTTTGCACGGTTTCATCAGCGCTTTGAAAATTAACGCAGTCAGCAGACCGACAAGCAATCTCGGAACAAAGCAGAGAATGAAAGTGTTGACGGGACTGTGCTGAAAGAGCATGGCACCGAATGCGCTTGTTCCCGAAGCGGCCTGCCAGAAGCTCGTCAGACCGAATACCGCGCCGCATATTGCCCCTGCATAAGGACCGAGTACAATTGCGCCGACTGCAACGGGAATCACGTTGAGCGTGATTTCGATTACGCCGATTTTGATGTAGCCGATGCTTGTGAAGCCGAAGATAATCAGCAAAGCCACAAGCACGGATAACTGGGTCAGACGTAACGTGCGCTTGGTGTTTGCGGGTGATTTTTTCATAATATATTCCTCCTTGCTGTTGCTCTTTATTCAGAAAGATGCAACGCAAAATTTAACATAATTATTGTAAAATCCTGTTATTTGGTTTTGGTGTTTTTCTCGTGAAGAACCTTGAGACCGTAGAGAACAAGCTCGCGGTTAAAGACGATTTCTCTTTTGCAGCTCTTGATAAGGTCTTTTGCAAGACCGCCTGTTGCAACGGCGCTCATCTTGCCCTGACCGAGTTCCGCTTCAAGCTTTTCGCAAAGACCGTCAATCATTGCCGCGAAGCCGAAAACCGTTCCCGATTGCATTGAATCGAGCGTATTGGTTCCGATTGCGTGGTCGGGAGTTTTGAGGCTGATGCTGGGAAGCTGTGAGGTTCTCTGTGAAAGAGCGTCAAGCGAGATTCCGATGCCGGGAGCAATGGTGCATCCTCTGAATGCTCCGTTTTTATCAATAACGCTTATCTTGCTTGCCGTGCCCAAATCGATAACGAGACAGGGCAGAGGATAAAGGTTTGCCGCGCCGATGCAGCCTGCAAGCAGGTCGGCACCGAGCTGGGCAGGATTATCGATGAGTATGTTCATACCGGTTTTTATTCCGGGGCCGAGCATCAAAGGCTTTTTGCCCGTTACCTTTTCAATCGCTTCGCACATTGTTGACGAAAGCTCGGGCACAACGCTGCTCAGAGCTGCTGAACCGAAGCTTGCAGAGGAAGCGTTATAGAGCGAAAATATCTGCTTGAACTCAACGGCGTATTGGTCAGGAGTTTTTGAACGGTCTGTTGAAATACGCGAAACAAAAACAAGCTCGTCGCCGTTATAAGCGCCCATTGTTATGTTTGTGTTACCTATATCAATAGCAAGAAACATTTAAATCACCCTTTCGGATATATACATATTTCATTATACACTATAATATTTATAAAATCAACTTGTATTTATAATATTATAGTGTATAATTACAAATATAAAGAAGGTGAGATTATGGTTTGCAATATCTGCCCCAGAAACTGTGGGGTTCAGAGAAATATAAAACACGGTGTTTGCTCCGTGGGCGAAAGTTTCAGAGTTGCAAGGGCGGCGCCGCATCACTGGGAAGAGCCTTGCCTGAGCGGCGATAAAGGCTCGGGAACCGTTTTCTTTTCGGGTTGCAATCTCGGCTGTGTATTTTGCCAGAACAGAGATATAAGCCACGGTGCTTTCGGCAAAGACGTTACGCCCGATGAACTCAAGAGAATATTCGATAAACTGCTTGAAAGCGGGGTTCATAATCTTAACCTTGTAACGCCGACCCATTTTGTGCCTATGCTTGCAAGGGTTCTTGCTGAATATAATTCGCCCGTGCCTGTTATTTATAATTCTTCGGGTTATGAAAAAGCAGAAACGGTTAAGATGCTTGAGGGCTTGGTGGATATTTATTTACCCGATATCAAATATTTCGATTCCGCACCTGCACTCAAATATTCGGGAGCCGCCGATTATTTTGAATATGCATCCGAAGCTGTTCTTGAGATGCACAGGCAGGTCGGGGAGGTTGAACTTGATGAGAACGGAATCGCAAAAAAAGGTCTGATAATCAGGCATATGGTTCTGCCCGGAAACATTTCGCAGGCGGTCAAGGTTTTTGAATGGGTAAAAGATAATCTGCCGATTGAAACCTACATAAGCGTTATGCGGCAGTATACGCCTTTCGGAAAAGCAAAGGATATGCCGCCCGTCAACCGCAAGCTTTCGGCAAGAGAATATTCGATTGTAAAGGCAAAAATTCTTGCTATGGGCTTTGAAAACTGTAATTTTCAAAGCGGAGAAGCCGCAACAGAGAGTTTTATTCCAAATTTTAATCTCGAAGGTGTTGACCTTTGACATTTTTTTTGATAAATTATTGTTGTTAATATTTTTAAGGAGGTTTCCAAAATGGCAAAAGGAAAAGGTTTTGCGGCAGAATTCAAAAAGTTTATCATGAGAGGCAACGTTATTGACCTTGCAGTCGGCGTTATCGTCGGCGGTGCTTTCCAGGCAATCGTTAAGTCTCTTGTTGATGACATCGTTATGCCTGTTATCAGCCTTATCACAAAGGGTATTGATTTCTCAAGCAAGTTTGTTGCTCTTGACGGCGGCGAATACGCAACCCTTGCAGATGCTCAGGCTGCAGGTGCCGCAGTTATCACTTACGGTAACTTCATCAGCGCAATCATCAACTTCCTCATTATGGCACTCGTTGTTTTCTGCCTTGTAAAAGCTATCAACTCTGTTGCTGATAAGGCAAAGAAAAAAGAAGAGGTCGAAGAAGCAGAAGAACCCACAACAAAAGAGTGTCCCTTCTGCAAGAGCGAAATCGCTATCGAAGCAACAAGATGCCCCCATTGCACATCACAGCTTTAATTTCGGAAAAGCGCAGAGTTTTTCGCTCTGCGCTTTTAACTCTTGATAAAGGGCAGAAACATCGCTTTCTGTCTTTTCTCAACAGTTAAAACAAAGGAGTCTTAACTATGAAATTAGGTTTTATAGGTACCGGCAATCTTGCAACCGCCATTCTCAGAGGAGTTGTTTCTTCGGAAATCGTTGCGGCAAACGAGATTGCGATTTTTGATATTTTCAGCGAAAAAACCGCTATGCTTGAAAAAGAGCTTGGCGTAAAGGCTTTTTCATCGGCAAACGAAATAACCGCAAACTGCGAGAGAGTTGTTATTGCCGTTAAGCCCAAGGATATTGCGGCGCTTATTGATTCAGTCAAGGCTCAGGCTTTGGTAAACAATCCTCTTTTTATTTCAACCGCCGCAGGCACAACAACCGAAAAATTGCTTGATTGTTTCGGATATAATGCGAGGATTATCCGTATTATGCCCAATATCAATGCGGCAGTCGGCGAATCGATGACCGCTTTCTGTGCAAACGGTGCGGCAGGGGATGACGATAAGGCTTTTGTAATGAATTTCTGCTCCTGCTTCGGCAAAGCGGTTGAGATTGAAGAAAAATATTTCTCCGCTTTCACAGCAGTTGCGGGTTCAGCACCTGCTTTTGCTTATATGTTTGCCGATGCTCTTGCTTCGGCAGGCGTTAAATACGGTCTGCCTGCAAAGGTTTCGCAGGATATTGCGGCGCAGATGCTTCTCGGCAGCGCGAAGATGCTTCTCGAGAGTCCTCTTGCGGTCAGTGAACTTATCAGAAACGTTTGCTCACCCGGCGGAACAACAATTGAAGGCGTTTGCAGCCTTAAAGAAACAGGCTTCGAAAACTCGGTTATCACCGCTGTTGACAAGACTGTTGAAAAAGACAGGAAAATGAGTGGTAAATAATAAACGGAGGTACGTTATGGAGCTTATTATTTTAAGTTCTCTCGAAAAAGTTTTTGCGGATGAAAAACCGAATGCTGAAAAATTCGAAAGTTTTTCGATGCTTAAAAATGAAAAAACGTCATTTCAGGCGGCTTTTTGCTGCGAAAAAAATTCAACTCTCGGTGTTTCGCTGAACGGTGAGCTTGCCGCATATTCAAAGCTTTATATCGTTAAGGATGTTCCTGTGGGTACAGCCTGCAATAAAGATGCAGATGATTTCTTTCTTCGCAAAACCTCCGGTATGTATCCCGACGTGCTGATGCCTGTTGACGGTGAGATAAACGTTGAAGGCGGAAAATGGTACAGCGTATGGGTTGAAGTTTCGCCTGATGAAAAGTTTACGGGCAAATCCGTTCTTGCCGTTGAATTCAGCGAAAACGGTAACGTTGCAGCGAGCGATTCAATCAGCGTTGAGGTTATCGATTGCAACCTTGATAAACAGACTCTTATTCATACAAACTGGTATCACGCTGACTGCCTTTGCAATTATTATGACGTTGAAGCTATGAGCGATGAATTCTGGCGAATCAACAGAAACTTTATTAAAACCGCTGTTGAACACGGTATTAATTGCATTCTGACTCCTGTTTTTACTCCGCCTCTTGATACAAAAGTTGGCGGCGAAAGAAGAACTGTTCAGCTTGTTGACGTTAAGGTCAGCGGAAAAACATATTCATTCAATTTCAGCAATCTCAAAAAATGGATTGATATGTGTCTGGAATGCGGCGTTGAATATTTTGAAATCAGCCATCTCTTTACGCAGTGGGGCGCAAAGCACGCACCCAAGATTGTTGCAACAGACAGCAAGGGCAGGGTGAAGAAGATTTTTGGCTGGAAAACACGCACTTCAAGCAAAAAATATGATGAGTTCCTTATTGCTTTCGGCAAAGAGCTTGTAGATTTTCTTGATAAAAACGGCATTAAAGACAGATGTTTTCTTCATATTTCCGATGAGCCTGCGAAAAAGCATCTCAGAGTTTTCAAAAAGAGAGCAGCTCTTGTTCACAAAATTTTCAGCGGTATGCGTTTTATTGATGCTCTTTCGGAATTTGATTTTTACGAAAACGGAGCAGTCAAGCTTCCCGTACCGTGTGAAGATCATATTGAAGATTTCAAAGGCAACGTGCCCGAGCTCTGGACATATTATTGCTGCGGTCAGGATAAAAACAATTTGCCAAACCGCTTTATGGCGATGCCTTCACAGCGCAACAGAATCCTCGGTATGCTGCTTTATAAATATGATGTAAAGGGCTTTTTGCATTGGGGCTATAACTTCTATAATCTGCAGTATTCGGTTAAAGCCATTGACCCTTATAAAGTAACGGACGCAGGCGGAAACTTCCCCTCGGGCGACTCGTTTGCGGTTTATCCTTCCTGTAAAGGTGAAGCCCTTGCCAGTGTCAGACTCAAGGTCTTTTACGACGGCTTCCAGGATATGATGGCTCTCCAAACCCTTGAGAATAAAGCGGGTAAGGCAAAAGTTCAGGAGTTTCTTGCAAATGAAGCTGTAAAGCTTGTTAACTTTACAGACTACCCGAAGGATGCCAAATGGCTTCTTGAAACCCGCGAAAAAATCAATTTGCTGATAAAGGAGAATATCTGATATGCCTATTGTTTTTGACAGTGAAAAACGCATTTTTAAGCTTGATACCGCAACGTCGAGCTATATTATTGAAATATATGAGCAGGGGTATCTTGCGCATCTTTATTACGGCGCAAAGATTCCCGATGCAAATCTCGGTGCTTTCAAATTCAGAAGTCCTTTTGCTTCTTTCAGCGCCAATAACATCAACATTGATGATTGGCGTTTTTCGCCCGACGTTTGCCCTCTGGAATATCAGGGCGAGGGCTGCGGCGATTTCAGAAGCAGTGCGGTAGCAATCAAAAACGCTGACGGCAATAACGTTACCGATTTTCGCTATAAGTCACATAAAATCTATTCGGGTAAGCCCTCAATCGAAGGTATGCCTTCGCTTTACGTTGAGGACGAAACCGATGCTTCAACCCTTGAAATCCTTACGGAAGACAGCGTAACAGGTATTCAGGCGATTCTTTATTACACCGTTTTCGAAAAGCTCGGTGCGATGGCAAGAAGCGTAAAAATTCTCAACCCTACAGATAAAACGGTTGATATTGAAAAGGTTTACAGTTGCTCCGTTGATTTTGTGACCCACGATTTTGATTTAATCTCTCTTTACGGTAAGTGGGGAAAAGAAAGAAACGTTGAAAGACGCGCTCTTGCTTACGGCAGACAGGGCGTTTCGAGCCGCAGAGGTTCATCGAGCCATTTCCAGAATCCTTTTGCAGCTCTTGTTGATAACAATACAAACGAAGATTTCGGTAACGCTTACGGCTTTAATCTTATCTACAGCAGCAACTTTGCCGTTGACGTTGAGGTTGACGGCTACGGCGGAACAAGACTTCTTATGGGCATCAACCCCGAAACCTTTGGCTGGAAACTTGAATCGGGCTGCAGCTTCAGCGCTCCCGAAGCGGTTATGGTTTATTCTTCCGAAGGTATCGGTGAAATGAGCCGAATTTTCCACAGACTTTATTCCAAACACCTTGTAAGAGGTAAGTGGAAGAATATCAAGCGTCCTTTGCTCATCAATAACTGGGAAGCAACAGGTATGGATTTTGACGGTGACACAATTGTTTCGTTTGCCGCAAAAGCCAAGGAACTCGGCATTGAAATGCTTGTTATGGACGACGGCTGGTTCGGTTACAGAAACGATGACCGCAGCTCTCTCGGTGACTGGCAGGTTAACGAAGAAAAGCTTGGCGGCACTCTTGCGAACCTCATTGAGCGTATCAACGCTCTCGGTCTTAAGTTCGGTATCTGGTATGAACCCGAAATGATTTCAAGAGACAGTAATCTTTACAGAGCGCATCCCGATTGGTGTCTGCACGTTCCCAACAGAGAAAAATCCATTGGCCGCCATCAGTATGTTCTTGACTATTCGAGACAGGACGTTCGCGATTATATTTTCGGCGAGATGTATAAGGTTCTTTCAACCAATAAGGTTGACTACGTTAAGTGGGACTTCAACCGCAACCTTACCGAGGTTGGCTCAGCAATTTTGCCTGCTGAAAATCAGAAAGAAGTTTTCCATCGCTACGTGCTCGGCACATATGAGGTTATGGACAGACTCACAAAAGCCTTCCCCGATATGCTGATTGAAAACTGCTCGGGCGGCGGCGGACGCTTTGACCCCGGTATGCTCTATTATTCGCCGCAGATCTGGACCAGCGACAATACCGACCCGATTGAACGTCTTATGATTCAGTTCGGCACTTCAATGTGCTACCCTGCATCAACAATGGGTGCTCACGTTTCTGCCTGCAGAAGAACAGGTTATGAAACCGAGGGCAACGTTGCTCTCTGGGGTTCGTTCGGCTATGAACTCAACCCCAACAAGTATACCGAAGAGGATGCAGA
>JAFXJO010000151.1 GCA_017532185.1 Clostridia bacterium
AGATTTGATACCGCAGAAGGCGACTGTATGGTGAACGGATGTATTTTTGAAATTGAAAACAAAACGGGCAAGGTAATCAATATCGAGCCCGTAACAATAGAATAAGGTGGAATTATGCAAAAACTTTTGAGCTATATGCGTTCCGCCTGCCAGCAATATGAAATGATAAAAGAGGGCGACAGAATTGCCGTTGGTGTTTCGGGCGGCAAGGATTCGATGGCGCTTCTTGCGGCGATGGCGAATCTTCGCATTTTTTATCCCGAAAAATTTGAGCTTGTTGCAATAACTCTTGACCCCCGTTTCGGCGGCGAAGATGCCGATTATTCAGAGATTGAGGAGCTTTGCAAAAAGCTTGACGTTGAGTATATTATTAAAAGAACACAGCTTGCCGAGGTTATTTTTGATATAAGAAAAGAGAGTAACCCCTGCAGTCTGTGCGCAAGAATGCGCAGGGGTGCGCTTCACGATGCGGCGAAAGCGGCAGGGTGCAACAAAATTGCTCTCGGCCACCATCTTGACGACGTTGCCGAAACGTTCATAATGAATCTTTTCAACGGCGGTACGCTTGATTGCTTTATGCCTGTCACTTATCTTTCAAGAAAAGATATCTATATGATAAGACCCATGATTTTTGCAAGAGAAAGCGATTGCGCAAGGGTTGCACGCAAAGAAAATTTACCCGTTGTTAAAAGCAAATGTCCTGCCGACGGCACAACCGAAAGGCAGGAGGTCAAGGAGTTTTTAAGTTCGCTTGAGAAAAAATACGGCAACGTGCGCGAAAAAATCCTCGGCGCAATGCAGAGAAAAGAAATAAACGGTTATTGATATCATAAATTAAGGAGAAAATATGATTTTATCGGATAAAACATTAATGAAAATGCTTGAAGAAAGAACGCTTGTTGCAGAGCCTGTTGAGCCTGCGCAGATTCAGCCTGCAAGCATCGATATCAGACTCGGCAACACGTTCAGTATAGTCAAGGATTCCTCAACGGGAATAATCAACCTTGAAGATAAAATTGAATACGAAACCATTGAAACCGATACCTATGTGTTGCTTCCGGGGCAGTTCGTTCTTGCAACAACAATGGAGTATTTTGAGCTTCCCGATGATTTGACCGCTTTTGTTGAGGGCAGAAGCTCACTCGGCAGAATGGGTCTGTTCATTCAGAATGCAGGCTGGGTTGACCCCGGCTTCAAGGGAGAGATTACCCTCGAACTCTTCAATGCAAACCGCTGCGCAATCGAACTCAAAGCGGGCAGAAGAGTTGGTCAGCTTGTTTTCGCAAAAATGGATGATACCGCACTCAACCCCTACAGGGGAAAATATCAGGGTCAGAGAGGCGCAACAGGCTCAAGAGTATTCCAGGATAAAGAGATAAATGAATAAAAGTTATCCTGAAAGAAAACACCCCAGGCTAAAAAACTATGATTACGGTCAAAACGGCTGTTACTTTGTGACAATCTGTGTTAAAGATAAGAAGCCTTTGCTTGGTAGCGTCAGTGTAGGGCGGGATGCCCTCATCCCGCCGCAAACGGTTCTTTCTTTAATCGGAAAAGTTGCGGAGAAATATATTCTCAATATTGAAAAAACATATAAAAGTGTAAAGGTTGAAAATTATGTGATTATGCCCAACCACATTCACTTACTTTTACTGTTTGATTCAACGCTTTGCGATGACGGCGGGATGAGGGCATCCCGCCCTACACTATTCACCGTTATCAGGTCATTCAAAACGATGGTTACCAGAGAAATCGGATATTCCGTATGGCAGGATTCGTTCTACGACAGGGTTGTAAATTCTGTTGAGGGATATGCAGAGGTTTGGGAATATATTGAAGAAAATCCTTTTAAATGGATAATCGGCAAAGGCGACGATTATTGACAAAGCTTTTGATTATATCGTCGGGTCGCCGTCCCCTGCAAATAAAAAACAATACCTAAATTCAGAAAGGTAGAATGATACATGAAATACGCAGTAATTCTTTATGACGGAATGGCGGACTATGCCGTTCCTGCTCTTGACGGCAAAACTCCCATGGAGCTTGCCAAAAAGCCGAACTTTGATGCACTTGCTCAGAAGGGCAGGGTAGGTCTTGTGCGTACAGTTGCTGACGGTCTTAAGCCCGGCAGTGACGTTGCAAACCTCAGCGTACTCGGCTATGATCCCAAAATCTGCTACACGGGCCGTTCGCCGCTTGAAGCAGTCAGCATCGGCGTTAAAATGGCAGACGATGACGTTGCTCTTCGCTGCAATATCGTAACCCTCAGCGACGAAGAAAACTATGACGATAAAACAATGCTCGATTATTCTGCAGGCGATATCTCAACCGCAGAGGCGGCAGAAATCATCAAAACCGTGCAGGAGCATTTCGGTAACGATGAATTCGCTTTCTACAGCGGCGTAAGCTACCGTCATTGCCTTATCCATCACGGCGGCACAACGGAGCTTGGCAAAATGACTCCTCCCCACGATATCTCGGGCAGAGTTATCGGCGAATATCTTTCAACGTCTCCCAACGCAGAGAAGCTTGTTGCAATGATGAAAGAAAGCTATTCTTTCCTTAAGAACCACCCTGTTAATCAGAAGAGAGTTGCCGAGGGCAAGGCTCCCGCAAATTCAATCTGGCTCTGGGGTGAGGGCAGTAAGCCTGCTCTTTCAAACTTTGAGCAGACTTACGGCGTAAAGGGCAGCATAGTTTCTGCCGTTGACCTGCTTAAGGGTATCGGCATCTGCGCAGGTATGAACACTCCCGAGGTTGAGGGTGCAACAGGTTATATTGACACTAACTTTGAAGGCAAGGCAAACGCCGCCGTTGAAGAATGGAAAAACGGCAGAGACCTTGTTTATATTCATATCGAAGCTCCCGATGAATGCGGTCACAGAAACGAGCCCGAAAATAAAATCAGAGCTATCGAACTTATCGATGAAAAGGTTCTGCCCATTGTTCTCGATTATCTCAACGGTTGCGGCGATGATTATAAGGTTATGATTTTGCCTGACCATCCCACACCCATTGTTACGCAGACTCACGCAAGCGATCCCGTACCCTTTATGATTTATCATAAAAACGGCGAAAAGGACAGCGGCGTTGAATCAATAAACGAAAAAACAGCCGAATCAACAGGCGATTTTGTTGATTTCGGTCCCGGTCTTATGAAAGAATTTCTGGAGGTAAAATAAGATGGATTATAAGATTAATACAAAATGTATTTTAAGCGGATATTCACCCGAAAACGGCGAGCCCCGTCAGCTCCCCATTTATCAGAGCACAACTTTCAAATATGATTCCAGCGACGAAATGGGCAAGCTTTTTGACCTTGAAGCTTCGGGCTATTTCTATACCCGTCTGCAGAACCCCACAAACGATGCCGTTGCCGCAAAGATTGCCGCTCTTGAAGGTGGTGTCGGCGCAATGCTTACCTCCTCGGGTCAGGCTGCGTCGTTCTATTCGGTTTTCAACGTTGCGCAGGCAGGTGACCACGTTATCAGCTCCGCAAAGATTTACGGCGGCACTTTCAACCTTTTCAACGTTACGATGAGAAAGCTCGGCATTGATTTTACTTTCGTAAGTCCTCAGGCAACAAGAGAAGAACTTGAAGCTGCCTTCAAGCCCAACACAAAGGCTGTTTTTGCAGAAAGCCTTTCAAACCCCGCTCTTGAAGTGCTTGATATCGCAACCTTTGCCGATGCCGCACACGCTCACGGCGTTCCGCTCATCATCGACAATACTTTCCCCACACCCGTTAACTGCCGTCCCTTTGAATTCGGCGCGGATA
>JAFXJO010000152.1 GCA_017532185.1 Clostridia bacterium
AACAAGCAGGCTTGCTTTGTTGTGCCTGAGGGCGTAACGGAAATCGCTCCGTATGCTCTCGATTTCAACGATATGCTTTCAAATAAGTATATTCCCTTATCAGTCAAGAAAATCGGCAAAAACGGTCTCGGTACAAATCCCGATATGACAATCAACTACGGCGGCGGTATGGCGGATTTTGTGCAGATTGATTTTGCAGGCGAAGATGATTATAAAAAGTTCCTGATTAATAATGTTGAGAGAAAAAACGGCGTTGTTGCTGAAGGTACACATTATAATTCTGAAATCACCGTTACCGACCCCACCTGCACCGAAAAGGGTGCTGAAACAATCGCCTGCGAATGCGGCTATCAGCATATCAACGAAATTCCCCGAAACGGTCATACGGCGGAGAAAAATGCGGTTGTTATTCAGCCCGCAACCTGCACACAGAGAAAAATCAGTGTCAGATACTGCTCTGTTTGCGGCGAAGTTGCAGAAACAATTTATGACTGGAGCCTCGGCCATAATTACGTTAAGACCGAGCAGGAAGTTACTTGCGACCAGCCGGGCGGCATCTTCTATGAATGCTCACGTTGCGGAGACAGCTACAGCGAAAACTATGTTGAAGCTCACGGACACACCGCAACAGACAAAACGAAAAAGATTGATGCAACCTGCAACGATGACGGCGGACTTTATAAGCTTTGCGACGTTTGCGGTAAAACGTTAGGTGAACCTCTTGAGGTTTACCCTGCAAAGGGTCACACGGCAGGGGAGTGGCAGACAGAAACCGAAGCCACCTGCGATGATGACGGACTTGAGATTCTGCCTTGCTCCGTCTGCGGCGAAACGTTAGATTCCCGTGTTGTTGAAAAATCGCACGATTATAAAGAAACCGTTATCAAAACAACCTGCACCATGGAAACCGTCCGTTTCCGCTGCAGAAAATGCGGCGATGAATATTACCGCGACACGTTTTTTGATAAGCAGCACGGCAGCCTTGAGGAGGTTATCGAAGAGCCCGATTGCTTTGCTCCGGGCAAAAAATATAACCGATGCACCGCTTGCGGCGTGACCGTAGGTGCTGTTGAAACCATTCCTTCAACCGGTCATAAGTTAGAGGTTATCGATTCTAAAGAAGCTACCTGTACCGAAGATGGCTATGAGAAGTTCAAGTGCACAAAATGTCCTTATACCAAGACTTCAATACATCCCAAGCTTTCCCACACCTTCGGAAAGTGGGAGTATGAAAGCGGCAATCAGTTCTCGGGCATCTGCTCAACCTGCGGTAAATCGTTTGACAGTCTTAAGGTTATAATGGAGCTTGACTATAAGACTGTTCGTAAATTCAGCGGTGAAACTCACAAAATCAACGTTACGGTTACCGAAAACATATCAGACGATTTTGTTTTCACCTCTTCTGACACAAGCGTTGCAACCGTTTCAGCGGACGGCACAGTAACCGCCGTTTCGCCTGGCACAGCAATAATCACCGTTACTCTCAAAGGTACCGAAATCAGAGCAGAATGCCTTGTTGGCGTTCTTGCCAAGGCTTACCTTGTCAACTGGATGGTCGGCGAGGACGTTTACGTGGTTACGTCTGTAAAAGAGGGCGAGAGCATCACACCTCCTGCTCCGCCCGAAATGGATGGCTTTGAGTTTGCAGGCTGGTCACCTGAAATACCCGAAAAAATGCCGTCACACGGACTTAAATTCACCGCAAAATTCAATGAAGTTGTAAAGTCCGATAAGCATGACGTTTCCGCAAGCTATGAGGAAGGTTGTTTCGATGAGGACGTTACCCTTGACGTTAAGGAAATCGAAACCGAGAGAGAACCCGGCGGAGTTTATATGGTTGAAGGCAAATACTACGATCAGGTCGGTCTTTATAACATCAAAGCTGTCAATGACAGTTCTGCCGTTGTTCAGCCCAATGAAGGTTACAAGGTAACAATCAGAATTGCATTGCCCGATGCATATAAACATCAGAAAGAGTTCGTTATCTATCATCGCTTTGTCGGCGGCGGCAGAGAACAGCTTTCAACCGCTGCAGGTACAGTCAGAGTTGAAAACGGTTATCTGATTTTTGAGGTCGAAAGCTTCAGCGAATTTGAGGTGCTTGTTCCTGTGGCATCAATAAAGGTCACTGCAACTCCTGCAAAAACCGTTTACAGCTACGGCGAAAAAATCGACCTGACGGGTATAAAGGTTGTTTATACGGATGACAAGGGTGTAACCAAAACGCTTACCGATACCTCTTTGCTTACCGTTTCAGGCTTTGACAGCACAAAAACAGGTAAGCAGACAGTCACCGTCAGCTACGGTCAGTACAGAGATACGTTTGAGGTTGAGGTGAAGCTCAGCTTCTGGCAGTGGATTCTCAGAATTTTATTCTTCGGCTTTATTTTCTCATAACTCAACAATATACCCCGCTGCGGTCGGTTGATCGTAGCGGGGCGTTTTATTTTGTTTGTAATATGCGAATTGAAAACGTCAACAACCATATTGTATTTGCGCCGTCTTGCGGAAGTTCAGATGGCAGACCAAACGAACCTTAAAGAGCATATAGCCCTGTTTGCCGGTAGCGAGAACAAGAAAGCATAAAAATAACCCCTTGATGGTTAGCTGAAAAAGGAATGCGGTCGGCAAACCTTTTCAGTATCCACCAAGGGGTTTTTAGTTCGTATAACGCCCTTACAAGGTTTATTCAAGCCTTCGTTTAGGCGAGATTTATTACAGCTTCATTGCAACGTCCCAAGCGCCCCAGATAACTGTGCGGAGGTTGCCGACCTTTGCGGCATCACCGATAACGTGAACGTGCTTGCTCTTGGGAGCAAGGGGAGTGGGAACGTAACCGACGGACATAACAACTGAATCGGCAGGAATGTCGAATACCTTGCCGTCCTTATCCTTAACCTTTACGCTGCCGTCATTGATTTCGCAAACGGATGTTTCAAGATGAACGGGAACTTTGTTTGTCTTGAAGAAATCTCTGAGATAGCTGGTGTTTGCAAGAGCAATACCGGGTGTTGTAACAAGGTCATCCTGCATTTCAACGATTGTGGGTTTCTTGCCGTTGAGATAGAGTTCATAAGCAATTTCACAGCCTGTGAGACCGCCGCCGATGATTGTTACGTTTTCGCCGACTTCAGCCTTGCCGAGAAGGAAGTCAACAGCTTCAATAGCTGTATCTGCGCCCTTAATCGGAATCTTTCTTGCTTTTGCACCTGTTGCAACGATAACTTCGTCAGCGCCGAGAGAGGCAATATCCTTAACTTCTGTGTTAAGCTTAACTTCGATGGGAAGCTTTGCAACTTCGCGGTTATACCATGCAATAAGGTCGCGGTCTTTTTCTTTATATGAGGGAGCTGCAGCGGCAATGAATACGCCGCCGAGCTTATCGGTCTTTTCGTAAATTGTTACGCTGTGGCCGCGCTTTGCGCAAACGATAGCAGCTTCCATACCGCCGATGCCGCCACCGATAACAGCAATCTTCTTAGCCTTCTTAGCGGGCTTGATGCTGTATTTCTTGGACTGCATTGTTTCGGGGTTGATAGCGCAGCGTGAAAGACCCATTGTGTCAAGAAGGTCCTGAGTGTTTGCGTGACCCTTTGAAGATGAGAAGTTGAAGCAGCCGCTGTGGCAGCAGATACAGGGCTTGATTTCCTCAAGTCTGTCTTCAATAATCTTTGTAATCCA
>JAFXJO010000153.1 GCA_017532185.1 Clostridia bacterium
AAGTGAGCTTGCCTGCCTTGAAGGCTTCGGCACCGTGGCAATGCCTGACGGAGACAGAGAAATCTGCGGCGTTTATATCGGCGACCTTCTCAGTTGGGTCATGGGCAGAGCGAAGGCAGACGATGCCTGGATAACAATCATGTCCAACATCAACATCGTTGCCGTTGCATCGCTTGCAGACGTTGCCTGCATCATTCTTACAGAAGGTGTTCAGCTCGAAAGAGCCGTTACCGAAACCGCAAAGGCAAAGGGAGTCAACATCCTTTCCTGCTCGATGCCTGCATACGAAGCAGCAAAAACGTTTTTTGAGAAAATCTGATATGAAAGATTATTATTACGACCTTCATATTCATTCCTGCTTATCCCCCTGCGGCGACGACGATATGACGCCAAACAACATTGCTGGCATGGGCGTGGTTGCAAAGCTCGATATTATGGCTCTGACCGACCACAACACCTGCCGCAACTGCCCTGCGTTTTTCAAAACGGCAGAAGCAAACGGCATTGTGCCCGTTGCAGGTATGGAACTCACAACGGCAGAGGATATTCACCTTGTCTGCCTGTTTGAAAAGCTTGAAGATGCAATGCAGTTTGACCTCACGGTCAGCGAGCGCCGCATACCCTTCAAAAACAGGGTTGATATTTTCGGCGAGCAGATGATAATGAACGAGAATGACGAGGTTATCGGCGTTGAAGAAAATCTTCTTTCAAACGCCACTATGATTACCGTTGACGAAGCTCCTTCGCTTGTTGAGCAGCACGGCGGCATATGTTACCCTGCTCACATCGACAGAGAAGCAAACGGAATCGTTGCAACGCTCGGCGTTTTTCCCGAATTCCCGTTTTTCCCCTGTGCCGAATATCACGACAGCGATAAGCGACCCGAATATGAAGCAAAATTTGAACTGCTGAAATCCAAGCCCTTTGTTGTTTCGTCTGACGCCCATTATCTCTGGGATATCAGCGGCAGGCTCAACAAATTCGAACTTGAATGCAGCGAAAATCACGAAGATATACGCAAAGCACTTTTTGAAAGGCTGAAAGGCTTATGAAAGAGTTGTCACTGAATATTCTCGATATTGCTCAAAACTCCGTTAAGGCAAAAGCAAAGAATATTCTGATAAGGCTTACCGAAACCGCCGAAACTCTCACACTGCTGATTGAGGATAACGGCTGCGGAATGAGCAAAGAGATGGTTGAAAACGTTATCAACCCCTTCTGCACCACCCGAACAACCCGTAAGGTCGGGCTCGGAATTCCGCTTCTCAAGCTCGCGGCAGAGCAAACAGGCGGCTCGGTAAAAATTGAATCCGTCAGCGAACAGGACAACCCTGAAAACTGCGGAACAAAGGTCACGGCGGTATTCTTTAAAAACCACCTTGATTTCACGCCACTCGGCGATATAGTTTCAACCGTCACAGCGCTCATTCAGGGTTCGCCCGATATTGACTGGCGCTATGAACACCACCTTGAAGGCGGAACGGTTGAGCTTGATACGCTTGAACTGCGCGAAATTCTTGGCGACGTACCGCTTGACACTTACGAAGTTATTAAATGGATTGAAGCCTATCTCAACGAAGGCTACGGTTCAATTAAATAAGTTTAATATTTTATAGAGAGGATAGATATTATGAAATCATTGGCTGAACTTGCTGCTATCAGAGACAAAATGAAGGACAAGGTTGTTCTTCGCGAAGGCAGCGGTGACATCAGAGTTGTTGTAGGTATGGCTACCTGCGGCATCGCAGCAGGCGCAAGACCCGTTCTCAACGCTTTCGTTGAAGGCGTAAGCAATGCAGGTCTCACAGACAAAGTTATGGTTTCACAGACAGGCTGCATCGGCGTTTGCCAGTTTGAGCCCGTTGTTGAAATCTTTGAGGCAGGCAAAGAAAAGGTTACTTATGTTAAGATGACCCCCGAAAAGGCTGCAGAAGTTATTGAGAAGCATCTCAAAGGCGGCGCTCCCATTTCGGAATACACAATCACCAACGCTATCTCATAATGGAGGTTAAAGTAATATGATTCGTTCTCATGTTTTGATTTGCGGCGGTACCGGCTGTACTTCATCAGGCAGTAAGGTACTTATGTCCACCTTCGAGAAGGAGCTTGAGAAAAACGGACTTCAGGACGAAGTTAAAATCGTTCAGACCGGTTGCTTCGGTCTTTGCGCTCTCGGCCCCGTTGTTATCATCTACCCCGAAGGCACATTCTACAGCAGAGTTGAAGAAAAAGACGTTGCTGAAATCGTTACCGAGCATCTTCTCAAGGGCCGTCTTGTTGACAGACTTGTTTATAAGGATGTTGATAAGAGCATCGTTGAAGAAGCAGGCAAAACAGTTTCACTCAACGACACAAACTTCTATAAGACACAGAAGAGAGTTGCTCTTCGTAACTGCGGTCTCATCGACCCCGAAAATATCGATGAATACATCGCAATGGACGGCTACGCAGCACTCGGTAAGGTTCTCACAGAGATGACTCCTCAGGACGTTATCAAAGAAGTTATCGATTCAGGCCTCAGAGGCAGAGGCGGCGGCGGCTTCCCCACAGGCCGCAAATGGAGCTTCACAGCTGCTAACGCTGCTGACCAGAAGTATGTTGTTTGTAACGCTGACGAAGGCGACCCCGGCGCATTCATGGACCGTTCAGTTCTTGAAGGTGACCCCCACTGCCTTATCGAAGCT
>JAFXJO010000018.1 GCA_017532185.1 Clostridia bacterium
ACCGTATGCGGAAGCAGGGGAGACGGCGCAGAAAGAATTCTTGAATGCGGCGTTTCTCAGATGTATTTTGCGATTGAAAAAGAAAAGCCGTTTGCCGAAATTATAAAATCCTGTAAAACTGACCTCTATAATGCGGCATACAGGGCTGCAAATGATATTAAGGAGCAGATATTATGAAATCTTTTAAAAGAATAATTGCGTTGTTTGCGGCGGTTTGTATTATGCTCGCTGTAATGCCTGTTTGTTTTGCACAGGAGGGAGAAAAAACTGAAATGAAAGAATATGGCTTTGTTGACTGCGGTGACGCTAAAATCGAATACGGTGTTTACGGCAATCTTGAAGGCGAAGCGCTTCTGCTTCTGCCTCCCAACGGCGGAGATATGCACAGTCTTGACAATACGATTCTGCCCGAAATGTCAAAGCATTTCAAGGTTATAACTGTTTCACCCAGAGGTACGGGCAATTCGGATTGGGTTGAAGGCACGATGAATTTTGAAACTTTTGCCGATGACGTTGCAAAGGTGCTTGACTATCTGGGCGTTGAAAAGACCCATATTTTCGGTTTCAGTGACGGCGGCAATCTCGGTTTTGTTTTTACTCTTAAATATCAGAGCAGAGTTTTGTCGCTTACCGTTATGGGCTCAAACATCAACACTCTCGGAACAAACACCTTTGACCAGATTCAGATAACCTATCAGTACCTTGTGCTTTGCATTGAAGCCTGGATTAAGGGCGACAGAGAAACAAAAATCCGCCGCGATATCAAGGGAATGATGGTCGGTCAGCCGAGCCTTACGTTCAAGGATATTGCAGAGATAAAGGTTCCGTTTTTCAACATCTACGGCGAGCACGATATGATTCAGCGTTGGCATTCCAAAAAAATCACAAAATCAATTGAAGGCGCAAAGGAACTTATGGTTATCGGCGGCGGTCACAGCACTTGCTTTGAGCAGACCGATACCGTTATTATGCCTGCCTTGCTTGAGTTTTACGGCATTGGTGCCTGATTAAAATTTTGAAATTTTGAAAACAATTTACGGCGGATTTATCCGCCGTTTTTTTATTGCGGCGGCGGTTAAATTAATATTGCTTCGGCGCAAAACCGAAGCGATTTTTAAAACACGGAGGTGAAGAATGAAAAGTTTTTTTAAATCTCTCAGTGCTGTGTTGACTGCTGCGAGCATTTTTGTTTTTTCTGCAGTTGTTTACGGTAACGGATATTTTCCCGATGAAGTTAACGTTTCAGTGCAGACTGCCGAATATTCAAAGGGGATATATTCAATAGAAAGCAAAGATGCTGTAAAGGCGTCAAGCTTTACAAATTCGGACAGCGAATACAAAGCTACCCTTAAAGCCTTTGATATGTTTCCTGTTAAAAAGGTGAATGTCAGCTCGGTAAAGCGCAGATACGTTGGTGTCGGCGGCGATGTTTTTGGCATAAAGCTTTATACCAAAGGCGTTATGGTTATCAAAATCGATGCGGTTGACGCTTCAAACGGTGCGCAGAGTCCGGCTCGTGTTGCAGGAATCAGATGCGGCGACAGCATAACGCACGTTGACGGCTCGGTGCTGATAAACACCGATGATTTTATTTCGGCAATTGAGAATTCGGGCGGCAAGGAGCTTGCGCTTACGGTTGAAAGAGACGGCGAAAAGCTTGAAGTCAAGCTTAAGCCAACCGTATCGGAAAGCGGCAGATACAGAGCAGGTCTTTGGGTCAGAGACAGCTCGGCAGGCATAGGCACGGTCACATTTTATGATAATGAAAATATGGTTTTTGCGGGCCTCGGTCACGGTGTCTGCGACGTTGATACGGGCAAGATAATGCCTCTTTCGGGCGGTGAAGCGGTTAAAGCAACGGTAACGGGTTTTTATAAAAGCAGCTCCGGTGATCCGGGTGAGCTTTGCGGCGTTTTTTCAGAAACAGCTTTAGGCGGCCTTCGTGTTAACGGCGCAACCGGTGTTTATGGCACGCTCAACCATATCTCCGATGCAAAGCAAGTGCCTGTTGCTCTTGAATCAGAAGTAAAAGAGGGCAAAGCGCAGATAATTGCAACCATCGACGGCAACGGCCCCCGATACTATGATGCGCAGATAACAAAGGTGTATCCTGCCTCGGGCAACGAAGAGCGAAACCTTATTATTAAAATAACCGATAAGGATTTGCTTGCCAAAACGGGCGGAATTCTGCAGGGTATGAGTGGCAGCCCGATAATCCAGAATTCGATGCTTGTTGGTGCGGTGACCCACGTTTTTGTTAATGACCCGACGCAGGGTTACGGCATTTTTGCTCAGCGGATGCTTGAAACGCAGGACCGCTATTTTGCCGCAAGAAAACAGGAAGCAGCGTGAATGCGGCAGAAATGATTAGTCTTTTGTGACGTTGAGTCACAAAGCGTCATAAAATGCGACGGAAAAAAGCAGAATGATAAATGGAATTTATTGACAACTATCAATGATTATGGTAATATCTTCGTGAAATTATGTGACAAAACACATCAAATCGTAAAAATAGCGGTGAATATTGTCACAAAACAAACGGAGGTTAAATTATGAGAAAAGTTTTGAAGGTTATGCTTACGGAGGACGGAAGCGAAACCTTGCACGAGCTTGCAGGTATTCTGCGCTCAAACAGTTGCGAGGTTTCAACCGTTGTTAAGGACGGCACAAAGATTATTGAAAGAATCAGAGCAGGCGAAATTCCTGACGTGCTTCTGATGGATAGTTTTATGCAGCGCATGGACGCTCTCGGTGTTTTGCATGAGCTTAAAGCGATGAAGCTTGAAAAGATGCCTATGGTTATGGTGCTTTCGTCAGCGGATAACGAGCGCATTGAGAATGAAATTCTCGGTGGCGGTGCAGATTATTATTTCCTTAAGCCTTACAGTCCTGCGATGCTTGCAGAGAGAATAATTCAGTTTGCAAGCATCCACACCTCACCTGTGAGCAAAAACGGCGTTAAGGATTTGGAAGTTGTTGTCAGCCAGATAATGCACCAGATTGGTGTGCCTGCCCATATCAGAGGATATCAGTATCTTCGCGAAGCGATTCTTCTTTCTGTCAGCGACAGCGAAATGATAAGCTCTGTAACAAAAATTCTTTATCCAACCGTAGCAAAAACCTTCAAAACTACTCCGTCGCGAGTTGAAAGAGCAATCCGCCACGCGATTGAGGTTGCGTGGGACAGAGGCGACGTTGAGGTGCTCAGCTCATATTTTGGTTATACAATCCAAAACGAGCGCGGTAAGCCGACTAACAGCGAGTTTATTGCGATGATAAGCGATAATCTCAAGCTGCAGATGAAAACGGTATAAATTCCGAAAATTCAATATACAATGTTTTCGGGCAGATGATATCCGCCCCTACGGTGAATAACGTTATAAAGTTTAACAATGTAGGGGCGGGTGACCCGTCCCCTACAAAAAATATAATTAAAATGTGTAGGGGCGACCCTCAGCGATCGCCCGAATGCTGACACATTCAGAAATAAGACATCATAATTCCTTCTCAAAAACTCATAAAATTAACCGTTTATATTTTTTTGCCCTGAAATAGGTCAATTTAACCCTAAAGAAGATAGGTCAAATCGCCATAATTATTAATGGGTGATAATTATGAGCAGATTAAAAGAATTAAGAAAAGAAAGAGGTCTGACACAACTTCAGATGCAATTTCTCACAGGCATCGACCAGAGCGATTATTCCAAAATTGAAAACGGCAAAAGGTATTATACTTTTGAACAGTGCAAAAGAATTGCTCTTGCTCTTGATACAAGCATGGATTACCTTGCGGAATTGACCGATGAAAAAGTGCCCTATCCGCGCAAAGAAAAATAAAAGCAGAGAGTTTTCAGCTCTCTGCTTTGTCATTTATATTGATTTATTATGCCGCTGAAATGATTGAAAGAATCAGACCCGTGAGAATGGGAGAGAGGTCAAAAGCGGTTGAAGGTACTTTGAAGAAGCTGTCGTCAACGTCAAAAGCGATTTCGTCAAAGTATGTATACTGAATCGAATGAGTTGATGAATCCTCAACCTTGAGCATCTTGAGCTCATCGCCGTCAAAATAGAATTTGGTTGTTACAAACTCTCTGTCGTCATATTCTTCAACGTAGTATTCCTTGCCGTCAACGGTCTCGTTGTAGCTTTCAAGATACTGCATAAAGCCCTGTGTGAGGTTTGCGGCATCCTTAACCATCTGCCAGATATCAGCGTTTTCAAGCGGATTTCTGTCAAGCTTAACAAAGAAGAAAGGCAGGGTGGGAACAAAAGCATAAATGCCCTCGGGAGAAGCAATGATTCTCACTTTGAGGAAGCCTGCGGTGTATTCATAAGCAATGCTGTTGCCCTTGACCGCAACGGTGTTTTTGATATCAGAGGGCAAAAAGCCGAAAAGCATTGTGTTGCCCGAATTGATGGTTACAAGCACTTCGTCTTCTGTTTCAAGTCTGTCAAGCAGAGCGTCTGCTTTGGGAGTTTCTGCCGCAAAAGCATTGATGCAGAAAACAGATGTCATCATCAGAACAGCGGCAAGAATAACGCTTAAAAATCTTTTCATAATATTACCTCCGTTTTATTTTGTAACAAAATTATATCACATTCACCCGTAATTTGCAAGAAGTTCGCAAATAACGGCGTTTGAAAGCAAAAATCCCTGTTTGGTGAGCGCAATTCTCTTGCCGTCAACGGCAACGAGATTGTGCTTTTGCAGAAAATCAGCTTTTTTGAGAATACAGTCGGGTACTTTTTTGCCGTATCGGTTTTCAAAATTTTTAAAAATCAGACCTTCCGAAAGGCGCAGAGCGAGCATAATATATTCTTCCTCGTCTCCGCCTTCGCCGTCATCAACGGGCGGTTTGCCGTTTATGAAACCGTCAATATTGCGCTCATAATAGAATCTTTTGCCGTCTGCAAACGAATGAGCCGCCGCACCGATGCCGAGATATTCTTCGCAATGCCAGTATTTGAGATTATGTCTGCTTTCAAAACCGCTTTTGGCAAAGTTTGAAATTTCATATTGAATGAAGCCTGCTTCTTCAAGCGCATTGACCGCCGCAAGATAAAGCTCGCTTGTTTCGTCGTCGTCAGGGAGAGCAAGGCTCTCTCTTTTTTTGTGGAAGAAAGTGCCTTCTTCGATTTTGAGGATATAGGCACTCACGTGAGTTGCGCCGCTGTTTTTGCAAAACTCAACCGAATTGAGCAGACTTTCTTTTGTCTGGTTCGGTATGCCGAGCATAAGGTCAAGCGAAACGTTTTCAATGCCTGCCGCCTTTGCTCTTGCAATCGCTCTTTTAACGTCATCGCAGCCGCCGCGCCTGCCCAGAGACTTTCTCTCGCTGTTATCGGCGCTCTGCAATCCGAGCGAAATGCGGTTAACTCCGCCTTTTGCCGCTTTTTCAAAATCAAAAACAGAATTGATGCCGCCCGTATCGGAGGGGTTACATTCAAGCGTAACCTCGCAATCAGGCGTTCTTCTTATGTGCGAAAGTATGAGAGCAACGTTATCTGCGCCGAGCAGTGACGGCGTTCCTCCGCCGAAATAAACGGTATCATAAACGCGGTTTTCTTCATCGATTTTCTTGCAAAGTGCCGCAACGTAAGAATCCGTAACTCCCTTTTGGGGAGCTACGGAATAAAAATCGCAATAAGGGCATTTGCCCTTGCAGAACGGTATGTGAAGATATAAGCCGATGGGTTTTTGTGAATTAGTCATTATCATCAAGCTTGAGAACCGCCATAAATGCTTCCTGCGGAACTTCAACCGTACCGAAGTGGCGCATTCTCTTTTTGCCTTCCTTCTGCTTTTCAAGCAGCTTTTTCTTTCGCGTGATGTCACCGCCGTAGCATTTTGCAAGAACGTCTTTGCGCATTGCCTTAACGGTCTCTCTTGCGATAACCTTGCCGCCGATTGCAACCTGAATCGGAATTTCAAACATCTGTCTCGGAATGTTGTCCTTGAGCTTTTCGGCAATCTTTCTTGATTTGCCTCTGGCTTTGTCATTATGAATGATGAATGACAGTGCATCGATGAGGTCGCCGTTGAGAAGCACGTCAAGCTTCACAAGGTTGGAACGGCGGTAATCGGAGATTTCATAGTCAAAAGAAGCATAGCCTCTTGTTCTTGATTTGAGAGAATCAAAGAAATCGTAGATGATTTCGTTGAGAGGAAGCTCATAGTGGATATCAACTCTGTCGGGAGTGATATAATCCATATTCTTAAAGATACCTCTGCGCTCCTGGCAAAGGTCCATAATTGCACCAACGTATTCCGCAGGTGAATAGATGTGAGCATCGGTGAAGGGTTCTTCGCAGAAATCGATGTGTGCAGGGTCGGGGTAATGAGTGGGGTTATCGATTTCAACCATCGAGCCGTCGGTCAGATGGATTTTATAAACAACGCTCGGGATTGTTGTTACAAGGTCAAGGTCGTATTCTCTCTCAAGTCGTTCCTGGATGATTTCAAGGTGAAGAAGACCGAGAAAACCGCAACGGAAGCCGAATCCGAGAGCGCCCGAGGTTTCGGGTTCATAGGTAAGCGCGGCATCGTTGAGCTGAAGCTTTTCAAGAGCGTCGCGCAGATTTTCGTAGTCGGCACCGTCTGCAGGGTAAACGCCGCAGAACACCATCGGGTTAACCTTTCTGTAACCGGGCAGGGGTTCGGAGGCAGGATTTTCTGCGATTGTAACCGTGTCACCGACTCTTGCATCGCTGACCGTTTTGATTGAGGCGGTGATATAACCAACCTCGCCTGCAGTGAGTTCATCGCAAGGCTCGGGCAGGGTGGCGCGCATATAACCTGTTTCAACAATGGTGAATTCTGCGCCTGTTGCCATCATACGCATTGTATCGCCGGGCTTGATTTTGCCTTCTTTAACTCTTACGTAAACGATAACACCTTTGTAGCTGTCATAAACGGAGTCAAAAATCAAAGCTCTGGGAGGCAGATCATCGTTTGCTTCGGGAGCTGGAACGTTCTTAACGATGCTCTCAAGCACTTGCTCGATGTTTGCGCCTGTCTTTGCCGAAACTCTGGGAGCGTCCATACAGTCAAGACCGATAACCTCTTCAACCTCTGCGGCAACTCTGTCAGGCTCTGCCGAGGGCAGGTCGATTTTGTTGATAACGGGAACGATTTCAAGGTTGTGGTCGAGTGCAAGATAAGTGTTTGCAAGTGTCTGTGCTTCAACACCCTGTGATGCGTCAACAATAAGCACAGCGCCCTCGCAAGCGGCAAGGGAACGCGAAACCTCATAGTTAAAGTCAACGTGACCGGGGGTGTCGATAAGGTTGAGGATATATTCCTCACCGTCTTCGGCAAGGTAATTGAGTTTAACTGCGTGCGCCTTGATGGTGATACCTCTTTCTCTTTCAAGGTCCATCTTATCAAGAAGCTTAGCTGTCATCTCGCGCAGAGCAACGGATTTTGTTTTTTCAAGAAGTCTGTCGGCAAGGGTTGATTTGCCGTGGTCGATGTGTGCAATAATGCAAAAATTACGAATTTTATCTTTTGAAACTGCCAATTTAATTCTCCTAAATTATATGTTTGAAAGTTCTTCGAGTTTTCTGTTAACGCCGCTTTGGCCGATCCACATATCTTCCCAGCGGTGACCTGCAATCTGCTCAAGGCGCTTTTTATCTGCCGATGAAATATCGCAGGAGCCCGTTTCGTGCTTCTGAGCAATAACTGCCTGAATAACTTCGTGGTCGCGTTTCTTCATTTTAAAGCGGAAGATAAGAATGAAAGAGGTGATTGCGAATATTACGGGAAGCCAGCTCACGATAAGTCTTAAGCCGAATTCGGTCCGGTTGCTGAGAGCAGCGTATTCGATTTTATCAAGGTTAGTTGTGTCATAACCGATAATCTGAAGGAAGAAGCCGAGGAAACCTGTAACAAAGCTGTTGATTGTTTTTCTGACGAAAGAATAGAAAGTGGTGATAACGCCTTCGCGTCTTCTGCCCGTGATAAGCTCGTCAACGTCGGTAACGTCAGGCTGGATGTTGCTGATAACAAATCCGGGACCTGAGAAGCCGAAATTATAGAGTATTGTTGCTATGTAAAGAATGAAAACAGGAGATTTCGGAGTAACAAAACCGTTGAGAAGCAAGCCTGCTATCATCAGCGGTGCCATAACAACGCCGCACATACGCTTATCCATATAGCGGGTAAGGAAATAGTTGAACGGGCCGCCTGCAATCTCAGCCGCGCCGCCAACGGTGTTGAGCGTACTGAAATGGCTGTATTTATCAGCGATGCTTCTGATATAGAACTGGTCTGCATAGCTGTAAAAGCTTTTTGAAAAACCGTAGAAAAGGTTGATGAGGAAATACTGCCTGAAAGCTTTGTTTCTGAAAACCTGAATATATTCTCTCAAGAAATATTTGTAGTCGATGGGCGGATTAACCATATCAACCGAGCTTTTTTCTTTTGTTGTGAAGAAAGTAACAAGCGGTGCCCAGCAGAAATAGATAACAAAAACAATGCCGCAGATGAGATATTTGTTTCTGTCTGCAGGTGAGGGGTTCACCATATTTGTTCCGCCGAGAACGATGCTCATAAAAATAAAAGATGGGAACATACCGAACATATTGAAGATATATTCCATTATTTTATATTGCGTTCTTTCAAAGTATTTCGGTGCAACAGTCGGAAGCATTGCAACGTGGGGGATGTTAAGCATCGTATAGCCCGAGCTGTAGATGAGCGATGCCATCAAATAATAAACAAAAAGCGCCGTGGAATTGCCTGTGCCTGAAATGCCGAAGGAATACCACTTCATAAAATAGCCTATCAGAAGTATGGGCAGACCGATAAGAAACCATACGCGGTGCTTACCGAAACGGGATTTTGTTCTGTCTGTGATAAATCCCATCGAGAGGTCTGTTATAGCGTCAATAACGCCGCCGATTGTGCTGATAAGACCTGACATACCGGTGCTCATACCCTCAACAAAATTGAGGAACTGCTGGTGATACATACTGATGGGATTCGTTACGCCGCCTGTTGTTATGCACATAACGTTATATCCGATAATCGGTCTCAGATACTCGCCGGTATTGCCTTCAATGCCGATGGAATCTTTGATTTTATTTCCGATACCCAAGGTTAATCCTCCTGTTTTAAAACTATATACCAAAATATAATAACAAATTATAATAATAAGGTCAAGATTTTTGAGGTTTTTTTAAACATATAAATCCATAATTTATTTTAAGGTTGAAATGAAGGTGCGTAGATGATATAATTATCAATGTAAATTTTTTATCAGCTTTCTGAAAGCAAAGGAGAATAAAATGAAAACAATTTTTAAAAAATCTGTCGCAATTATGCTTGCGGCGCTTATTCTTCTCAGTGCAGGTATCGCAGGCGTAACCGCGAGTGCATTCGAGCCTGCAGGCAAACTCAGTTTTGAAACAAAGTTTTTCAGATATGATGACGAACTCGGTGAATGGATTGAAACAGAACGTGCCCAAAAAGGTGAAGAACTCAAAGCAAGAGTTTACGTTGATACCGATTATTTCACAAATTCGGGAGAACTTCTGTTTTTCTATGATAAGGATTTCTTTACCGATAATTATGAAAAAAATGAGATAAACGTTGCGACGGTTAATCCTTATTACAGCGAAGCCTGCGGAATGGAAGGTCAGCTTGTAATTTACGGCGATGGCCACAGAGCCGTTGAAAGAATGGTTGAAAGCGGAGCCATCTCTGCTGATTTTGCAAGCGAACACACTGCTGTTGCAATGCTTTATTCATTTGCAATAAGGTCTGAAAATATGAAGTTAAGCGGTGAAGAATGGCTCTTTGAGTTTGACCTTACCGTCAAAGAAGACACCTTGGCAGACTCAGGCGATTTCTTTGCAGTTGCAACAACCGTTCAGAGCCCTGATAACGAACACGGCTTCGTTAACGTTCCCGTCGGCAAAGAGGGCGAATATCTTGAAGATACCGAAATCCTTTTCGGCGTTTACGTTGACGTTGAGATAAGGAAGAATCCTGTTTCTGTTAAAAATTGTGTGTTCTTTGGTGCAGGCGAAGGCGTTTTTCCTGAAAATAACAACACCGCATCAATAATGTTTTATTTGGAAATCGGCAAAAAAATTTATCCCGAAGATGTGCCGACTCCTCGCAAAACGGGATATAAATTCGCCGGTTGGATTGATGAAAACAGCAATACGCTGACGAATGACAATCCTGTTACAATCGGCTATGATTATGCGTATTTTACAGCAACATATGAGGAATATGAAGAATATTTTTCTCTGATTCTTAATGCCAACGGCGGTGCATTTGAAGACGGCAATGAAAGCTTCAGTTACAGGCTTGGTGCAGGCGAAGAGTTTGATTTGCCCGATAACGTCGAGAGAAAAGGCTACAGCTTTGCAGGCTGGGTAGATAAAAAAGGTGAGACTGTTTCTACGGTTGTGATGTCCGACTCCGACGTGACTTTAGATGCTGCTTGGGAAGCTGAAGAATATACCGTAATCTTCAACACCGACGGCGGCGATGAAATTGAAGCTTTGACGGTTGCTTGCGGCGAAGAATTCAGCCTCCCCACGGCTTCAAAAACAGGTTACAGGTTTGTTTGCTGGAAAGATGAAAGCGGCATAGAGTACATTGCCGGTCAGAAGGCAATAATGCCTGCAGAGGATAAAACCTTCAAGGCGGTCTGGGAAGCTGAAGAATATACCGTAACTTTCAATACGGACGGCGGCAATGAAATTGAAGCTTAAGCAAAAACGAAGGGGAATATGCCTAGCGAAATCGAGTATTCGAGTGAGCCATATCCAATTGTAATGGATGCACCTTTCTCTAATGCAGATGAGAAACATAT
>JAFXJO010000019.1 GCA_017532185.1 Clostridia bacterium
CTGAAGGGTGAAGCGGTAACTTTCTTATCGCTGAAAGTCTTGAAGATATCGCTCACAACGCTTTCGCAAACTTCAAGAACTTCGTCCTGAGTTGAGAAAGCCATTTCAAAGTCAAGCTGATAGAATTCACCGGGTGAACGGTCAGCACGTGCATCCTCATCTCTGAAGCAGGGAGCAATCTGATAATATCTGTCAAAGCCCGAAACCATAAGAAGCTGCTTGAACTGCTGGGGAGCCTGAGGCAGAGCATAGAATTTGCCGGGATGCTTACGGCTGGGAACAAGAAAGTCTCTCGCACCCTCGGGTGAAGAAGCGGTGAGAATGGGAGTCTGGATATCAAGGAATCCTCTCTCTTCCATAAGCTTTCTCATATGACCGATAACCTTTGAGCGCAGAAGAATGTTATTATGGAGCGCAGGGTTACGCAGGTCAAGGAATCTGTGCTTGAGGCGCAGATTTTCGTTAGTATCGTTTGAGCCGATTTCAAAGGGAAGCTCCCTTGTGCAGGTGCCGAGCACCTTGAGAGTATCGCAAACAAGCTCAACAAGACCTGTTTCAATTTTGGGGTTAACCGTGTTTTCGTCACGCTTTGTTACCGTGCCGTGAACGGAAATAACGGTTTCTTTGCCCACGCCCTTGAGAAGGCTCTCATCGTGAACAACAACCTGTGTTACGCCCGTTTCGTCACGCAAATCAACAAAGAGAACGCCGCCGTGGTCACGGATAACGTCAACCCAGCCTGCAAGCTCAACGGTCTGACCGATATGAGCTTCTCTTATTTCATTGCATCGGTGAGTTCTGTACATATTTATACCTCCAATACGTGTGTTGGTGAATAGTTATTAATAATTACGCGATAACGGCAGACTTGCCGCCGTGATGCCGCTTTCACCTTGGCTCCTTTTGAATGAGCCGACGGTACGCCTGAAGAATGAAAAACAGACTTTACAATCTTTTTTTAATTTCTTCATCAATCACGGTGCAAACTTCATAAAAGCTTTCGTTAATTTCATCGTTTGCAAACCTTAAAACATAAAGTCCCAAGCTTTCAAAAAAAGCGGTTCTTCTGTTATCTTTTTTAATATTTTCATCTTCAAAATGCTGTGAGCCGTCAAGCTCAACTATCAGTTTGGCTTTATCACAATAAAAGTCAACTATATAGTTGCCGATTATTCTTTGCCTGTTAATGCAGACGGGATAACCCCTGAAAAATTCATACCATAGCTTATTTTCTTCAGGTGTAGCATTTTTTCGCAATTCTGACGCCCTGTTTTTCAGTTCTTTATTTCGCGGCAAGAAATTACAATTCATATTAACTGAACCTTTCAAACAATCCTCAGTCACTACGTGACAGCTCCTTTAAAAAGGAGCCCAGTGGGTTGGCAAAATTTTTCGCAGCAAGTTAACTGTTTTTTCAGCCTCCTTTTGAAAGGAGGTGGATTTTTGCGAAGCAAAAAGACGGAGGATTGATGAATGCGTCAGCATTCGGAACGGTTCATCCGCCTGAACTTCCGCAAGAAAACAACAGCGGATTTCAAACAAAAAATCCCGGGAACTGCAAAAACGCAATTCCCGGGACGAGTAATCAAAAATAACCCGCGGTGCCACCCGTTATTGATGCAAAAAGCATCCACTTTTATATTTGGATTTAAGGCATACCGAGCGAAGTGTTGCCGCGCTTAATACTCATCTCAAGCGCACTTTCAGCCCATGATGCGCTCTCTCTGGCAGACTTTCCCCAAAAGGCGGGTCTTCACTTGGGAAAAATTATATCAAATATTGCCGCCGTTGTCAACTGCGTATTTATATTAATATTGTATGATAATTCGTGCTTTTTCTGCACTGCATTTATTAATTTTTGATTATATTCGTATTTTTGCAAGTGTTTTACTGATCTCAGGCGAATAATTAATATAAATTATATTTAATATTTTTTTAATTGTATTTTTCTGCTATGCGTGCTATAATGTAGTTTGAATTATTATGGTGTAAATTCAAGATGTTTTTTACCACTCTCACAAGGAGGAATTTATATGAAAAAATGCATCATCATCGGCGGCGGTCCTGCAGGTCTGACCGCAGGTTATGAACTGCTTAAAAAATCAAACGACTGCGAGGTTATCATTCTTGAAGCAAGCGATACCCTCGGCGGTATTTCGCGCACAGTCAGATATAACGGCAACCGCATGGATATCGGCGGCCACAGATTTTTCTCAAAGGACAAAAACGTTACCGCTTTCTGGGAAAACTTGATGCCCACTCAGGGCGCGCCCTCAATTGACGATAAAATTCTCGGCAGAGAAAAAGACCTTGTTGCAGGCGGTCCCGACCCTGAAACAGAAGATAAGGTTATGCTTATCCGCCGCAGAATTTCAAGAATTTATTATCTCAACAAATTCTTTGATTATCCGATTTCAATGAAGCCTCAGACTTTCATCAATATGGGCTTCGCAAGAACAGTCAAGGCAGGCTGCAGCTACCTTAAATCAACCGTCTCAAAAAAAGAAGAAACTTCTCTTGAGAATTTCTATATCAACCGCTTCGGCAAGGTTCTTTATTCAATGTTTTTCGAGGGCTATACCGAAAAGCTCTGGGGCAGACATCCGAGCGAAATTTCTGCAGACTGGGGCGCACAGCGAGTTAAGGGTCTTTCGATTCTTGCCGTTCTCAAAGATATGGCAAGCAAAATTGTACCCAACAAAAACCGCAAGGTTGAAACCTCTCTGATTGAAGAGTTCGTTTATCCCAAACTCGGTCCCGGTCAGTTCTGGGAAACTGTCGGCGAAGAATTTGAGAAAATGGGCGGCAAAATTCTCTATAACCACAAGGTTAATAAAATCAACACCGCAAACGGTGCAATCACAGGCGTTATCTGCGACTGCGGCGGCGAAGAAAAGCTTTTTGAGGGCGATATCTTCTTCTCCTCAATGCCCGTTAAAGATCTTGTTGCAGGTATGGGCGAGGTTGTACCTGCCGCACCTGCCGAAATCGCAAAGGGTCTGCCCTACCGCGATTTCGTAACAGTCGGTCTGCTTCTCAACAAACTCAACCTCAAGAATGAAACGGATATCAAAACTCTGGGCAACATCGTGCCCGACTGCTGGATTTACGTTCAGGATACAGGCGTTAAGCTCGGCAGAATCCAGGTTTTCAATAACTGGTCACCTTACCTTGTCAAAGACCCTCAGAATACAGTCTGGGTCGGTCTTGAATATTTCTGCAACGAAGGCGATGAATTCTGGAATATGAGCGAAGAGGACTGCGTTGCAAAAGCGGTTGCAGAACTCAAATCAATGGGCGTTATCGATAACGATGCCGCCATTCTGGACAGCCACCGCGAAAAGGTTCAGAAAGCTTACCCTGCATATTTTGACACCTATGACCGCATCGATGAACTTATTAAATATCTTGATACGTTTGAAAACCTTTATTGCATCGGCAGAAACGGTCAGCACAGATATAACAATATGGACCACTCAATGGCAACCTCATTCGAGGCGGTTGCAAACGTTCTCAGCGGCAAAAAGACCAAGGATAACATCTGGAGCGTAAACACCGAGGCCGAATACCACGAGGAGAGCAAAGATGAAAAAAAGGCTTAAGCCGTTAATTCCGTTTGCGATTCTTGCGATTGCGGCGGTTATTGAACTTGTTTTGAGCAACTTTGTTTATTTTGCTTTTGTTGCAGGCAAAAATCAGGTTAAAGATTACAGTCTCGATTTGCAGACTGTTACCGCCACGGGTGACGATACACAGTTCAGCTTCGGCATATCGGCTTTTCAGCTTAACTCCGTTGCTTTTACGGTTAAGGCTGCGGACGAAAACGTTGAGCCCTTTGAGATAAATGTGAGCGTTTACGCAGATGATGCGAGCGTGACAAATTCCTTTAACCTTATGGTATCAAAGAAGGTTGCCGTTTCTGCAAGCGAAAAAACAACAACATTTTATTGCTACTCTGCAGGTGCGGCAGAGGCGATACTGTTTGATATTGACGGGGCTGAAAGCGACGTTGAAATAACAAACGTCACTCTTAATCCGCAATATAAAATCAGCTTTAACAGCTTGCGTTTCTGCGCGCTGTTGCTCATCGGTCAGCTCATATTCCTGCTCAAAAACAGAAAAGACGAAAACAAGCTTGTATCATACGAAAACAGGCACAAGCGCTCAATGGCAGTTTCAGTTGCATTGAGCGTTGCAGGCTCGCTTTTTGTTGCCGTTATGAGCGCAACGGGCGAAGGCATAAAACCCATAGCATATCCGCTTGCCGATCCGCTGACCTCGTATGACCCTTATATTCAGCAGTTTGATGCTTTTATGAAAGGTCAGCTTCACCTTGATATCAAACCTGATGAAGCACTTCTCAATCTCAAAAACCCCTATGACCCGACCGCAAGAGAGGGTATATATTATCTTTGGGACAGGGCGTTTTTTGATGGCAAATACTACTCATATTTCGGCGTAGCACCGCTTTTACTTGTTTATTTCCCGTTCTGGTTCATCACGGGCATGCTCCCCCATTACGGCTTTGTGATGGCGGTTTTCCTGCTGATAACGGCGGTATTCTTTGCCCTTGCGGTTGAGGAATACGCTGAATTTTCAGGCAAAAAGCATTTCGCTTATTTCACGTCATTCTGCGCCGTAAGCGCTTTTCTTGCAAGCTTTGCGCTTCTTATTGCAAGAGGTCAGCAGAGGTTTTATTACCTCGCAGGCATGGCGGGAATGGCTTTTTCGGCGGCGTTCATTTTCTTTATGCTCAAAGCAGTAAATGCAAAAAGCAATGCAAAAAGAATTATTTTCTTTGCGCTTGCAGGCATAAGCTTCGGTCTCGGATTCCATTCAAGAGTCAATTCCGTTTTGCCTCTTGCAATAATCTCCGCCGTTTTCGTTATTCTTTGGGCAATCAAACGCATAAAAGAAAAACAAATCCGCAGTCTTATCTTTGAATTTGCGGCGCTCGGCACACCTGTTGCAATCGCTCTTGCCGCATCAATGGCTTATAATAAAGCACGCTTCGGCGGCTTCTTTGATTTCGGCACCGCTTACCAGCTTACCGTTGCGGATACTTCTTTTTATTCCGTCGGTGCACACGGACTTATCCCGTCATTTTTCCATTTTTTCCTTCAGGGCTTCAAGTTCAGGAGCGAATTCCCCTTTATCGGTTTTGATTACATTGCGTCTTCGGATTATGGCAGATACGTTTATGTTGACAGCGGTCTCGGAATCATGGCAATGCCGTTTATGCTTCTGCTTCTGCTCAGCCCCGTTGTTTTCAAGAAAAAAACAATCGGCAAAAACCAAAAGATTATTTTTGCCGCGGCTCTTACATCCTTACCCGTTACCGCGTTTATCAATTTCTGCCTCGGCGGAGTTATCTTCCGATACACCGCGGATATTTCTCTGATTGCGGCATTTCTCGCGGCGGTCATTGCCCTTGAAACGGCTGAGAGCGCACTCACAAAATTCGGCAAAGACGGCTACGGTATATGCAAAAAGGCGTTTTATGCCCTCGGCGCCGCAAACGCCGCAACAGCTCTCGGCGCAGTATTACTGCAAAACGGCAACGTTGTTTCCGCAAGCCCCGTTGTTTTTGAATACGTAAAAAATATTTTTGTATTCTGGAATTAATAAAATCGAGGTTAAAAAATGTTTGTTGACTATCAGAAGCTAAAAAAGAATACCGCGCTTATCGCGGCGGCATTTTTTGCCTTTGCCGCAATCGGAACAATCATTTATTATATCCTCTGCCCGTCGGCGGCATTTTTCCATTCCGATTGCTCCGACACAATATACTGGGCACAGGCAAGCGTTGAAAGCAAATCGCTTTTTAACGACGATTTCGGCTATGCGGCGATTCTGCCTTTCGGCGGTGCGATGATAATGATGCCTTTCATTCCTCTCACGGGCGTTTCGCTCACAACGCATCAGATAGGCATGGTCATCTTCACCGCAATTATGTTTGCAGGAATCTATTATCTCTGCCGCTGCATAAAATTCAGCACGGCTCTCTCTTTTACGGCAACAGGACTGACGGCTCTGATACTCGCTTCGAGCGAAAAAATGCGTGAGATTTTTTATGAGCACTGCATTTATTACAGCATCGGCGTTGTTATCCTTTGCATTCTGCTTGCATTTTACCTGCGTTTCACCGAAAATCTCGGCACTTATTCCCATCTCAAGCGCATCGGATTCTGTCTGCTGATTTATGCTTTTTCTTTTATGAGCGCACTCGACGGCACACAGGTTGTTGCGTGCGCGGTGCTGCCCGTTATCTTTGCGGCAGGCTGTGAGATTCTTTTCTCAAAAGAAAACATTATTTCAAAGAAAAATATCCCTGCAATCATCTTCTGCGGTCTTGTTCTTTTCTCAACTCTTGTGGGTCTTGCGGCCCTCAAAGCTGAAACCGAGCATCTCGGAGTAGGTTATGCAAACGCTTATTCAAACTATTCTGACAGAACGGAATGGCTCAACAATCTTCTCAAGCTTCCCGTTCAATGGATTGAACTTTTCGGCGTTGACGCGGCTTACGGTATGTCGCTCTTCTCACCCGAATCAATCGTCAATATTCTTCGTATCGCAACCGCACTCATTCTCGGCATTGCTCCCGTTGCGGCACTCATCTTTATCAATAAATTTGACAGAGCATCAAAGCTCCTCATCTTTGCCCATTTCGGTATGACGGGCGTCATAATGTTTGGCTACGTTTTCGGTATGCTTTCAGCGGCAAACTGGCGATTGAGCCCTATGATTGCAACTTCCGTCCTCATCTGCGTTGCCTGTTACAGAGCTATGAAACCTCACGTAACACTCAACAGAGTGGGCATTCTCGGTCTGTGTCTGCTGTTTGCTATGAGCGCGTTCAACGCTAAAACAATCAGCGAAATGCCGCAAAACGGCAGAGAGCATAACAGATATTATAATCTCGCCAAATTCCTTGAGGAACAGAACCTTGAATACGGTTTTTCAACCTTCTGGCACGCACACACAACAACCGTTATCTCAGATTCAAGAGTCAGAATTATCAACACCGATATCAACGAAAACGGCGTTACCCCCTGTCCTTTCCAGACCGATAAAAAATGGTTTGAAGAGCCTGATGGCGTTGACCGTTTCTTCCTTCTCTGCTCCGTCTATGAACTGCCCGTGCTTATGGCAACGGAAGATTGGAAATATTTTAAAGAAGGTCCGATTGAGCAGCTTGAATTTGACGAATACGTCATATTTGTTTTTGACAACACCGATTTCCTTTATTAAACGAAGAAAAGCTTGCATCAGCCGATGCAAGCTTTATTTTTATGCTCTTATTAAATTTATCAGTATCAATATATAATGATACGCCACGGGTAAAAGAAGCGACGGAACCATATTGAGCGTTTTGAACTTCTTTGTGAGCAGAAAGTTGAAACCGATTGCAACGATAATCGCATAGCCTACCATACATATCTGCCGCAGAAGCTCGCCTTCAAGCAAGCCGCTGAGCGTACCTGCAAGCAAGGTTATGCCGCCCTGATAAAGCAGAATCGTTATCGCGCTGAAAATAACACCGAAACCGAGCGTTGCGCCCAGAATGATTGAAGATGTGAAATCCAGAGCACTCTTTATGAAAAGCACCGAGCTGTCACCTTTCAAGCCGTCGTTAAGCGAACCGATAATCGCCATTGCGCCTATATTAAAAAGCAACGTGCCGCCGATAAAGCCCGAAGCAAAGCCGCCGTTTTTAAACTTGCTTTCAATACGGTTGCTGAACTTGGTGAAGCGGTCATCAAGCCGCAGAAGTTCACCTGCAAAAGTGCCCAAAACAAGAAACACAACAAGCAAAAGCTCTCCGCTGCTTGCAAGCTTGCCGTCATTCACGCTGAACATATTGGCTATAACGCCGTTGAGACCGATAACAAATATCGCAAGTCCCAACGATTTGTTAATGCTCTCCGTAAAGCTTTCTTTTATTCCTTTTTTGAGAAAAACGCCGATTGCACCGCCTGCAACAACCGCCGCGCAATTAACGAGAGTTCCCGTCATAATAATACCTTCTTTAAAAAGGGCGTCGCATCAGCAACGCCCTTAATTATTTATTTTGTTTCGCCCTGCTTTTCAACGTAAACAGGCTTATCGGTTATGCCGTGAGCAACAATCTCCATCAATTCGTTGTTTGTTGTCTCAAGGTCATCCGAAACAGTGACAGGCTCAAAAAACTGAATCTTGATGCTCTTTCTGAAAAACTTATATTTGCCGGTAATTGAAAACGGAACTATTCTTGTGCCCGTTTCGTGAGCCATTTTGACTGCGCCGAATTTGAACGGAGTTATGGTATACTGTGCCTCCGATTTAAGTTTTACCTTGCCCTCGGGGAAAATGCCGATAACCTTATCGTCTTCAAGCACCTCGATAGCCGATGAGAGCGCCGCCTTATCCTTTGAACCTCTGTGCACGGGAATGATTCCGAAAGGTTCAAAATAGCGTTTATAGGGCGGCTCAAGAAGCTCGCTTTTTGCAAGAAAATGAACAACTCTCTTTGTTGAAGCCGCAACCGTAATACAGTCCATAAAGTGAGTATGGTTGCCCGCAAGAATAATTCTGCCGTCCTCGGGAATATTTTCCGCACCGATAATGGTGGGTTTAAATAAAAATCTGAATGTTTTATCCAGCTTGTTTCTGTGTTTGAGATAAGCTTTGGGTTCGTTCATAAAGTTTCCTCCGATAATACAAATTGTAATATCAATTATATTAACAATACACCTTTTTTTGAAAAAGTCAAGTGCGGGCAACCTATATCCGCATTGAATAACAAACAAAAAAGACCCGATTTATCCAAACGATAAACCAAGCCTTTTCATTGGTGGACGTTAACGGACTTGAACCGCTGACCCTTCGCACGTCAAGCGAATGCTCTACCAGCTGAGCTAAACGTCCGCACCTGCACGGTTAAGTGCAGGTGCTATTATATAAAACAACCGCCGTTTTGTCAAGAGGTATTTTTGAAATATATACGGTTATTTGTTTCTCTTGAGTGCGGCAAGAATTGCGTCTGCCGCCTGCGCCGCTTCAGTGAACGAATTATTCTTCCAATAAGCCGCTGCCGACGAAACCGCAAGCACAATAACCGCCGCAACGTCCTTTGCAAGTTCTTCGTTTTCTGCGGTAAAATCTCCGCCGAAAAGCCTGAGTGCAACGCCGATAACCGAAGCAAGCAAAAGAGCAAGCCTTATCCACGATGACGGCGTAACGTTTCGCAGACTGATGAGTGCCGTTTTGATTTTATCCATGATTGCATACCTCACATTTTATTTTTTCTTCAATATTTTTTATTTTCATTTCACTGACCGTCATTCTCTCAACAAGGTGATTATGCTTATTCACCTTTTGCTCAAGCTGCTGTATGCGATAGTTAGTGAGTCTTTGCGAAGCAAGAATACCTGCTATGCAGCCCGTTGCAGAGCCAAGAAATGAAAACAAAGCATCCAGATCCATTTTTCTCTCCTTTAAATTCTCCTGATATATTTTGAATTGAGCGAAATCCAACCTCTGCCGTCTGCAAGTCTGCCCCAGACCCCCGCTGTATCGGTTGCGGAAATTGCGTGAGTTTCGCCCTTTTTAACAACACCCACACTCTTGAAGCCCGTGCCTGCACCTGAACGGATATATAAACTGTTTGCGGTTATCTCAACGCTGAACGCTTCAGTCATACGCTGTGTACCGAGCGCTTTTTCAAGACCTATGCCGATTGCTCTGCCGCAACGCTTCCTTCCTTCATCGGTTTTGAGCAATGTAAGCTCGGCATTATTATCAATAAACAGAGTTTCAACAAGAATCGCTGTAGGCTTCGTGTCGCGGATTATTGCAAAATAATCCTTGCCGTTTTTGCCCAGGCGCACCTTCGCGCCCCTGTCAGGTACGGTGAATTCTTTTGCAATTTCAGCCGAAATCGCTTCCGCCGCCTTGCGTCCGGTCGGTGAACCGTTATAATAAAACACCTCCGTACCCTTACCTCCGCCTGCGTTGAGATGAATCTCGGCAACAAAATCATAATCCGCCCTGTTAACAGCTTTTATCCTGTCAGTCAGATAAAGATTACCTTCATAGTTCATCAGACTGCAGCCAAGATAATCCGCCGCATATTTTGCAATTTCCTTTGCGATTTTGAATTCTTCATATTTACCGTCACGGCTGACGGCACCGCTGTCATAGCCGCCGCTTTTTGATTTGCCATGACCGACTATAATGCAGATTTTTTTATCCAAATCAGATTCCCTCCGAAAGCAGTTTTCTCAGCTCACTGCCGAAATATCTTTCAACCTGCAAAGCTTCATTTTCTTTTCGCATCACATAAATTCCACCCGCTTCAACCTGAAGAGATACCGTTTCAAAATTTTCATTTATATAATCAACCGTACCCCTATCAAACACAGAAAATGCAAAGCCGCTGATTACATTTAAAATAACGTTGATTGAGCAATCGCAAACCATCGAAGTAATGTCCTCGGCTTTTTCTGCCGAAAAAGTTTCAAAAGTTCCGGGATTGTTAAGAAAAGCAAGAATCAAAATTGCCGCAATCTTATGATTATTGAGCAACGAATATCTGATATCGAGCGCGCCGTTTTCATCCAAGTAAAAAGGTTCGGTTTTTCCAAGCTTGATACCGCCTGTGTTTTTCTCGGTTGCAACGGGTATTTCTTTAAGACCGTCCGGCTTATCTTCAAGCGTTTTTATTCTTTTCTCAAAATCGGAAAAATTTTCGGGTATATCATAGCCGTAAATCGCATCAATCCTGCTGTGCGCACGCTCAACGGAGTTTTCCGATGCATCGGCTCTGTTTTCAAGAACCGATACCCTGCCGCCGACTGCATCAACCTTTTTATCCACAGCCGAGATTTCTGCTCTCGCGGAGCTGATTTTTCCGCCGTAGTTCTCGGCATCAATGCCGTCAAGTCTATCTTCAATATTTTCAAGCCTGCCGTAGACAGAAGAACCTGAATCAATCATATCTTCCGCCCCCATAACCGAGGGTTTGAACGCCAACTCGGCAACCGAAGATTTCTTAACTATTTCACCGTTTTCGGTGTTCTTATGCGCCTCAAGCTGAATTCTGAGCCTGCCTGAAGCAGTGAGCTGAGATGTGAGGGGACAATAAATCACCCCGTTATCAATATATGACGGCTCGTCATCACCTGTTCTGATTATGTTTGAAATCAGCTTTCCCTTCGCACCGAAAACCTCAAAATTAAGAATATAATAATCATATCCCTCAGCCGCAAACGGACCGATATCGATTTCAATTATCTCCGCATTATGTTCGCCCGCAAAGCCCTCCGACGGACTGATAACAAGCTCTCTGTTTTCATTTATGACCGCGTGCAGAATTTCTCTCATATCAAGGCACCTCCGATTAACGCATCTTTATTTGTATAATAATTTTTAAGATATTCCGCCATAGTCTTCGTCTCTCTCAGTTCATCATAGAGCGTTGCAATCTCACTCTTAAGAACATAAGCTTCATGCGAGCAAATATTGTTTCTGAGTGAACGGAGCTTTGCTCTTTTTTTATCAAGACGCTCTTTAACCTTTGCCGCTGCAGCCTCATATTCAAGACCGAGAGCAAAAAGCGAATTACTGTTTTCCATAGTTTTCTCCTTTCAGTAAATAATCCGTTGTCACTCCGAAGGCTTCGCTCAGAGCAAGAAGTTCCTGCAGGCATGGCTCGGATTTCCCGTTTTCAAAAGCGTTCAGCCTGCGCAGAGGAATACCCGTTACCTTGGAGAGCGACTCATGCGAAATATTATCCCTCAAGCGCAGATTTCGCATTCTTTCGCCTGCGGAATCACCGACTGAATTTCTCGCCGCTGCAACAACTCTCGCATTTGCAAGCACGAGCGAAACGGTTGTTTCTTTTGCGCTCTGGAGCTGATAACCAACCGCATAACGCAAAGCCCTGTGAAGCTTTTCCTGCGCACGCTTAAGAGTAACGCTCACCGCAGCAGAACTTATTTTTTGCTTTGCGGCAATTTCACCAACGCTCATCGATTCATACCAACGCTCCCTGACGGTTATTCTCTCGTTCTCGCTCAGCTCGGTTTCAATCGCTTTTTCAAGCAAAACCGCCATATCAACGCCCCTTTTGCGCCAGGCATATTCCGCAGGCGTTTCGCAGGCGTCGCAACACCTGCCGCAACAGGCAAGCTGAGCCGCCTTAATTTCTTCTTTGCTCGGATATCTGAAAATAATATCCTCCTCTCTGATATTGTTTTTCATTTGAAGCCTCCTTGAAATAATAGTGACGCTATTGATTATAGAGAACGTTTGTTCGCTTGTCAAGAGTATTTTTAATATTTTTCGATTTAGTCTTGACATTTTCAATAGAATAGCTCATAATAACAAGCGTGAAATGTTTAATATTATGCGGTTTTGCCGCAGACACCGACGCAGTTTCCGTCGGTTATCGGGATTCAGGCTAAAGTCTTTCCCTGTCTGCGGTCAGGCGGAGGGATAAAAATGAATATAATAAGGGAATTAAGAAAACAAAAGGGTATGTCCCAGAACGAGCTTGCACAGCGCTGCAACGTTCACCAGACGGCGGTCAGCCAATGGGAAAACGGCAGAACTTCGCCCGATAACGAAAGTCTCAAAATTCTTGCAGGCGTTCTCGGTGTTTCTGTTGGCACTCTCATCGGAGGAGAAGATATCGGCAGCACTGTTCTTGTGCCGGTGCTTGGTTACGTGAGGGCAGGCATACCTATGGAGGCAGTTGAAGATATCTTGGATTACGAAGAAATCAGCGCAGAAATGGCTTCAAGGGGCGAATATTTCGGGCTCAAGATAAAGGGCGACAGTATGTTTCCCCTGTTTCAGGCAGGCGATACGGTTATTGTGCGCCGTCAGCCCGATGCCGAAAGCGGCGAAATCGCGGTTGTGCTTGTTAACGGCAACGACGCAACGGTTAAAAAGATAATAAAAAAAGACACGAGCCTTTTGCTTGTGTCTGAAAACTCGGCATATGAACCGATGGTATTTTCAAAAAGCGAAATCGAAAACCTTCCTGTTACAATTATCGGCAAGGTTGTTGAGCTTCGCAGAAAATTCGGATTTTAAAATTAAGGGGCAGACACCGTGTCTGCCCCTTTTAACCGACATAAAAAAATCGGGGTCTATTATAGACCCCAACAGTTTAATGATATCATACCGTTATTTCAATGTCAATATAAATTTAAAAATATCTTCGTCAAATTGACCAATTTCTGCGTTTTAAACAATAAATAACTAACAACTTTATACAAAATCCCATCTTGAAAACAGTAAAAATCTATGCTATATTATAGTCAAGGAAAGGGTGATACCGATGAGAAGGTAAAAGCCAAAGACCTCCAAGTTTCAAAAAAACAAAAATTACCCGAAACAAAAGGTCTTACGCCACAATCTTAAAAGAAGCGAAAATCAATAATCGAAGAATTTAAGATTGGACAATATCAAGAAAGAGAGGTTATCCAAAGATGTTAGATATCAAGAATTCAATGAAATAGCCCTTGATTGATTGTGTAAAGAAACATCAGTCAAGGGCTATTTCCTTTTTATATCCGTTTCGTTGAAGCTGCAAGGCTTCGGCGTTTTTTTATACCTTTTTTAATTTGACACTGTAATGTTAATATGTTACAATATTTTCAATCTGACGGGAGGTTGATAACTATGATATGTTTTAACTGCAAAGCTGTGATTGAAGACGGCTCGGAATTCTGTCCCGAATGCGGTTGCAGACAGATGCCTGCAACGGGTGCACCCGGACTTGACGCAACGCAGATGGCTCCGCCTCCCGATGCAACACAGGCTTTTGATGCGACTATGGGCGCGGGTATGGCAGCTTTTGGCGCAAATCAGGCTGCTGATTATGAAGCTACCCAAGCATTTCACTACGGTGCTGCTCAGTCAGCAAATTATGCTCAGCCCGAGCCTGATTTTGAAGCAACCCAGGCGGCTCCCTACGGCGCTTACGTTCCGCCCGTATCTCCTCCCAAATATCCCCAGCCGCCCGTTCCTCCCGCACCGCCCAAGAAAAACAACACGGGCATAATTATTGCAATTGCAGGTGCAATTGTTATTCTTCTCGCTGTTCTCGGCGTGCTTGCTTTTAAGTTTTTACCCGAACTCGGTCTTTTTGAAAAAGATGATAAAAAGGATTCAAACAACAAAAAGATTACCGAAGTTCACACAAAAAAAGACGACGAAGTTATCTCAACCACCGAATCGCTGACTTTGTTCGAAGAGCTGACTGCTCCCGAAATTGTGGATATGGTTACCATTCCGATTGCGATTCCGACTGTGCCCAGGGGCAACGATACCGATGCAATCGGCTCAGCAGACAGATTCACCAGACCTGCAGTAACAAATCCTCCCACCACCGCACGTCCCAAGCCTACCGCTGCTCCCACAACACGTCCCCGTGCAACTCAG
>JAFXJO010000154.1 GCA_017532185.1 Clostridia bacterium
AACAGCCTCAAAATGCTCGGGGATTTTTGCATGGGTATCAAAGCTGTCAACAACGGTGAAATGCTTTGCATATGCGGGAGTCTGCACGGGAAGGTCGGTTGCGCTTCCGCCGCAGAGAATAAGCACATCAATTTTATCGGTGAAATTCATTATTTCATCCGCATGGTAAACCTTTGCGGTTTCTGTCAATATTTTAACTGTTTCGGGATTTCTGCGTGAAAAAACCGCAACAAGCTCAAGGTCGCTGTTTTTCTTGACGGCGCATTCGATTCCTCTGCCGAGATTGCCGTAACCCATAATTCCTATACGAATGCTCAATTTAACTCTCTCCTTTTCATATCATCCATATGATTTGCAATTATAACACAGAATTTTGAAAAATGATATAAATTATTTTAAAAAATTTATAATAAAAAGGGATGAATTTTTGTATAAAGTATGATATATTTATAACGTATAATTATAATCATTAATATGAAAGTGAGAGATTTTATTGGCAAAAACTCTTGTTTTAACCGAAAAGCCGTCTGTTGCAAGGGATATCGCCCGTGTGCTCGGATGCAAGAAAAACGGAAACGGCTGTAGAATCGGTGATAAATATATCATCACATGGGCGCTGGGTCATCTTGTCACTCTTGCCGACCCTGAAGCCTATGACAACAAATATAAAACATGGCGCATGGAGGATTTGCCCATGCTGCCGAACAACATGAAACTTGTTGTTATCGGTCAGACCTCAAAGCAATTCAAGGCTGTAAGCTCTCTTCTCGGCAGTAACGAGGTTGATAGGGTTGTTATTGCAACCGATGCGGGCCGTGAGGGCGAGCTTGTCGCACGCTGGATAATCAAAAAAGCAAACTGCAGAAAACCCATGATGCGTCTGTGGATTTCTTCGCAGACCGATAAAGCGATAAAAGAAGGCTTTGCCGCGCTTAAACCTGCTTCACAGTACGATAATCTTTACAGAAGCGCGCAGTGCAGAGCCGAGGCGGACTGGCTTATCGGTCTGAATGTCAGCCGTGCTCTCACCTGCAAACATAACGCACAGCTTTCCGCAGGCAGAGTTCAGACTCCGACTCTTGCCATGATAGTGAAGCGTGAAGAAGAAATCCTTAAATTCCGCCCCAAGGATTATTTCACCGTAAAGGCAGATTTTGACGGATTTTCCGCAATATATAAAGATTCACGCAATCAGGCAAGGTTCTTTGATGCCGCGGCGGCGCAGGCGGTTGCAGATGCCGTCAAAGGTCAGAGAGGCAGTCTTTCCGAAGTTAAGAAGACCTATAAATTCAAATCTCCCCCTGCTGCATACGACCTGACAGAGCTTCAGAGGGATGCCAACAAAAAATACGGCTATTCCGCAAAACAGACTCTTTCGCTCATGCAGAGTCTTTACGAAACACATAAGCTTCTCACTTATCCGAGAACGGACTCGAGATATATAACAAAAGACGTTGCCGCAACTCTTCCTGAAAGACTGCGTGCAATAGCAATCGGACCCTATAAAGATTTTGCAAATGCAATTCTGCGTTCAAAACCCATTTCCACAAAATATATTGTAAACGATGCAAAGGTGACAGACCACCATGCAATTATTCCCACGGAGCAATATGTTGACCTCAACAAGCTCACCCGTGAAGAAAGACATATCTATGATTTGGTTGTGCGCCGTTTTCTTGCCGTACTCAGCGCACCGTTTGAATATGACGAAATGCAGGTTACCGTAACAATCGGTAAGCATAAATTCTACACAAAGGGTCAGGCTGTCAAATTCGCAGGCTGGAAAGCTCTCTACGATTCATCGCTCAATGATGATGACGACGGCGATGATGATGTTGTTTCACAGCAGCTTCCCGCACTTTCGCAGGGTCAGCCTGTATTCCCGAGGAGTGTCAGAATTGTTGCAGGCAAAACAACTCCCCCTGCAAGATACACCGAAGCAACTCTTCTTTCCGCTATGGAAAATCCGACGGGTCAGGTTGATGACGGCTCGCTCAGGGATGCACTTAAAACCGCAGGCGGTCTCGGCACTCCTGCCACAAGAGCTGACATAATCGAAAAACTATTCGATTCTTTTTGCGTTGAACGCAGAGGAAAAGAGATATTCCCCACCTCAAAGGGCAAACAGCTTATTGAAATCGTTCCGCCCGACCTCAAATCCGCAGAGCTTACCGCAAGATGGGAGCAAAGGCTTTCGTTGATTGCAAAAGGCGGTGCGGATAACAAAAAATTTATTGAAGAAATGCGTGCGTATGCAACGTCGCTCGTTTCATCCGTAAAATCAAGCGATTCAAAATACAGACATGACAATATGACAAGGGAAGTCTGCCCCGAATGCGGCAAATATCTGCTTGAGGTCAACGGCAAGAAGGGCAAAATGCTCGTTTGTCAGGACAGAGAATGCGGCTACCGCAAGAGCATTTCGGTTGTTACAAATGCAAGATGCCCCGAATGCCATAAAAAGCTTGAAATGCGCGGAGAAGGCGACAAAAAGTCCTTCTTCTGTGTCTGCGGCTACAGAGAAAAGCTTTCGGATTTTGAAAAGAGAAAAGAAAGCTCGGGTGCAGGCAAAAGAGATGTTGCAAAATATATGCAGCAGCAATCGAAACAAAAAACCGCAAGCAATCCTCTTGCCGACCAGCTTGCAAAATGGATGGAGGAAAACAAATGAAGCGTTTTCTTTCTTTAGCAGTTGCGCTGATAATGATATTTTCACTTGCCTCATGCTCGGATGACGGTGCAGGCGGGGCGATATCCTATGCGCTTGATGCTTCTCCTTCAACACTCGACCCCCAGTATGCAGGTGAAACTTCGGCACAGATTGTCATAAACAATGTTTTTGAGGGGCTTGTCCGTGTTTCGGAAAACGGTGAGATTATCCCCGGAATTGCAGACAGCTGGGAGATTTCTCCCGACGGTCTGACATACACCTTCAAGCTTAATCAGAACACAAAATGGAAATGTCCTACAGTTATAAAAAAGGAGTTCGGCGATGAATTCTATAACAGATTTAATGTTGAACCGGTAACTGCGCATGACTTTGTTTTTGCAATGAAAAGAGCCGTTTCGCCCGAAATCAATTCTTCTCTTGCACACAGACTTTTTGCGATAGTAAACGCAACGGAAATTTATTCGGGAAAGCTTGATGCTTCATCGCTCGGAGTAGCGGCACCCGATGACTATACTCTCACAATCAATCTGCGCGAGCGCTGTGACGATATGCTTGAAAGACTCAGCGAGGGTGTTTTCATGCCCTGCAACGAGGATTTCTATAACGCCATGGAAGGCAGATACGGTCTTACACATAAGCATATTCTCTGCAACGGACCTTTCTATATCACGGGTTGGGACACCGAATCCCAGCTCATAATCAGAAAAAACAACGAATATGTGCGCCCCGACAGCGTTTTGCCCTCATCGGTTTCGTTCAGCTTCACATCCGACCTGAGTAAAACCATCAATAAGCTTGAGGTGCAGTCACTCTCTGCGGCGCTTCTTCCGCCCGACTGCAAAACTCCCGAGGGTACGGTTGTTGCAAGTGAAAAAGAAAACTCCGTTTTCGGCTTCATTTTTAATTGCTCGGACTCAAATCTTCAGAATGCAAACATCCGCAAGGCTCTCTGCGCATCAATCAACAGAAGCCTGTTTGAATTTGACAGCATAAACGGCACTCCGCAGACGGGATTTGTTCCGAAAAGCTGCACGGCGGGAAGTCTTAATTACAGAGCGGCAGTCGGCTCGCAGACTCCCGAAATCGTTTATAACACGGATGCTGCAAAATCGCTTTGGGAAACGGGTCTTGCCGAACTCGGAGTAAACAAAATCACCCTTACCGTTCTCTGTCCCGAAGCACTCGATTCCGCAGTACGCAGACAGCTTCAGATATGGCAGCAGGTTATGGGCATCAGCATAGCGGTCACAATCGAAAACGCAGCGGCTGACGATATCACAAAAGCTGTTTCAAGCGGAGATTATCAGATTGCACTTTCGGGAACGGAATCCGAGGAT
>JAFXJO010000155.1 GCA_017532185.1 Clostridia bacterium
ACAAGGCGGCAGATAACTTCAAGACCGTGACCGAATACCTTGCCGGGAAGAACTTCCATTGTTGCATTTTCAACGTCAGCGCTCACATAGTGAGTTTTGATGCCTGCAGCCTTGAGAAGCTCAAAGTAATGAACTGAAGAAATGAGGTTTGCCTTGCCGATGCCTTCAATGGTAAGACCAACGCTGTTTTCGCCGGGATCAAAAACGCCGTCTTTGCCTGTGCAGTCATCCTTGAACTTAAGCATTACGTTGCCGTTATCAAGTGAATAAACGTCTTTTGTTTTGCCTTCGTAAATCTTTTTCATTTTGCAACACTCCTTAAAACGAATGTAAATTAACACATTTACTTTATCACAAAATTACGCGTTTGTATAGATTTTTTTTGTATTTTTTTTGTCTTGGCCGAGATTTTTTTAGATATTACAAAAATGAATTAAAATACGATAACCGATATATAAAAAATGACAACAGAGTTTTCGGACTTTTGCTCAAAAATTTGACATTTTATGTGGCTTTGGTTATACTGTTACGGTGAATATTTTTGAAAGGGTATTGCTTATATGCTTGAAACAATTTCCAAAATCGTTAACGTAACAAACGATGCGCTATATACTTACATTCTCATAATTATGCTTGTTGCGGCAGGGATATATTTCACCGTCAGAACAAGATTTGCTCCGTTCAGACTTTTCGGTGAGCAAATCAGAGCCGTAACAGAAAAGAATAACGGAAACGGTGTTTCGTCTTTTCAGGCGCTTATGATTTCCACCGCTTCCAGAGTCGGCACAGGCAACATTGTAGGTGTTTCAACCGCGATTTGTCTTGGCGGTTTCGGTTCGGTTTTCTGGATGTGGGTTATCGCAATCATCGGCTCTGCTTCGGCTTTTGTTGAGAGCACACTTGCACAGATTTATAAGCGCAAAGGTCCGGACGGTTGCTACGGCGGTCCTGCATATTATATAGAATCCGCGCTCAAGAACCGCACTCTTGCAGTGGTTTTTTCCGTTCTGCTTATCATCACTTACGGCTTTGGTTTCAATATGCTTGCATCTTATAATTTGCAGGATACGTTTTCAACATACGGCTTCTATAACAAAAGCACAACCCCTTGGATTATCGGCGCTGTTATAGCTGTTATTGTTTGCTATTGCCTTATCGGCGGGGGCAAGAGAATTGCAAAAATAACGAGCCTGCTTGTTCCTGTTATGGGTGTTGCGTACGTTGTTATCTCTCTGATTATTGTTGTTCTTAATATCAAATTTTTGCCCGATGTTTTTGCAAGAATTTTCAGAGAAGCATTTGATTTCAAATCAATATTCGGCGGCTTTACGGGTTCCTGCGTTATGCTTGGCATCAAAAGAGGTCTTTTCAGTAACGAAGCAGGTATCGGCTCCGCACCCAACGCTTCTGCTTCCGCAGAGGTAAGCCATCCTGCAAAGCAGGGCCTTGTGCAGGTGCTTTCCGTATTTATTGATACAATTCTCATTTGCTCGGCAACTGCGTTTATGTGTATGTTTTCAGGTGTTGAACCTACAGAAGAAATTGCGGGTGCGGTATATGTTCAGCAGGCAATTGCAAGCGTTTTCGGCAAATTCGGTCCGATTTTCATCACCGTTGCAATGGCTCTTTTCGCTTTTACAACTCTTATCGGCAACCTTTATTACGTTGATAAATGTGTTATTCATATTGCAGGCAAAATCCCTTCAAAGAAAGCGCGCGTTACAATTAACGTTATTTCCTCACTCATCATCTTTGCCGGTGCGGGTCTGAGCGCTGATTTGCTCTGGGGCATTGCCGACGTAACGATGGGCGCGATGGCGGTTATCAACATTCCCGTTATAATTATTCTTGGCAAGCACGCATTCAATGCTCTCAAGGATTATGAAAAACAGCGCAAGGCAGGCAAAGACCCTGTGTTCAAAGCCGCTAACATCGGTCTTGGCTATACGTCTGTTGATTGCTGGAAATAAAAAAAGCTTCTTTATATTGACTTGATAAAAAAAGCGTGGTATAATACATACGATTTAATTTAACTCGGAGGTTTTCAATATGAAACATATCAAAACTATCGAAACAAAGAACCTTTGCGAAAGCGCAAAGAACGGCGGCTGCGGCGAATGCCAGACATCCTGCCAGTCAGCTTGCAAAACAAGCTGCGGTATTGCTAACCAGCAGTGCGAAAGCAAAAAGGAAAGCAAATAATTTGCAAATCGAAAGTGCTGCCTTAACGGCAGCATTTTTTATGCAAAACTTCGGGAGATAGATTTATGATTCATCAGTATAAACTCGGTGGTTTTAACATAGTGCTCGATATCTGCTCAGGCTCCGTTCATGCAGTTGACGACGTTGCTTATGATATCATTTCGATGTATGAAACTGCAGAAAAAGATGCCGTTATTGCCGCGATGAAAGAGAAATATGCAAACGGCGAAGATATAACCGAAAACGATATTATCGAATGCTATGAGCAGATTGAGGAACTTAAAAATGCGGGCAAGCTTTTTGCGCCCGACACCTTTGAGCCTATGGCAGGCGAGCTTAAAAATAAAACAAGAGGCGTTGTTAAAGCTCTTTGCATTCATATTGCTCACACCTGCAATCTCAACTGCGCATATTGCTTTGCAAGTCAGGGCAAATATCAGGGCGAGAGAGCGATTATGAGCTATGAGGTTGGCAAAAGAGCGCTTGATTTTCTGATTGAGAATTCAGGAACTCGTAAAAACCTTGAGGTCGATTTCTTCGGCGGTGAGCCGCTGATGAATTTTGAGGTTGTGAAGCAGCTTGTTGCTTATGCAAGAAGAGTTGAAAAGGAACACGGCAAAAACTTCCGCTTCACTCTCACAACCAACGGCTTGCTTATTGACGATGACGTTATCGATTTTGCAAACAAAGAAATGAGCAACGTTGTTCTCAGCCTTGACGGCAGAAAAGAAATCCACGACCGTTACCGTGTTGACTATGCAGGCAACGGAAGCTGGGAAAGAATTGTTCCCAAATTCCAAAAGCTTGTTGAAGCAAGAGGCGGCAAGAATTACTATATGCGCGGCACTTTCACCCACGCAAATCCCGATTTCTTAAAGGATATTCAGCAGATGCTCGATCTTGGTTTCACGGAGCTGAGTATGGAACCCGTTGTTTGTGCTTCGGGTGATCCCTCGGAGCTGACTGCAGAGGATTTGCCCGTTGTGCTTGAACAGTATGAAAAGCTTGCCGAGCTTATGCTCAAAAGAGAAAAAGAGGGCAGACCCTTCACTTTCTATCACTATATGATTGACCTTACAGGCGGTCCTTGCATCTATAAGCGCATTTCGGGCTGCGGCTCAGGTACGGAATATATGGCTGTTACCCCCTGGGGCGACCTTTATCCCTGCCACCAGTTTGTCGGCGATGAAAAGTTCAGGCTCGGCGATATTTATGAGGGCGTTACAAACACCGCGATTCAGCAGGAGTTTTCCGATTGCAACGTTTATGCAAGAGAAGAATGCCGCAACTGCTGGGCAAGGCTCTATTGCTCGGGCGGATGCGCCGCAAACGCATATCACGCAACTGGCAAAATCACGGGTATTTATGAATACGGCTGTGAGCTTTTCAAAAAGAGAATGGAATGCGCCATAATGGTCGCTGTTGCAAAAATGCTCGGAGAAGAGTGATTTTATGACAACCCCAATCAGCGATTTCGTTAAGAAATACGCTTCGCAAAACAAAAAACGCCTGCATATGCCCGGTCACAAGGGTCAGGGTATGATTGGCGTTGAAAAATATGATATAACAGAAATCGGCGGTGCAGACAGCCTTTATGAAGCAAGCGGAATAATCGCAGAGAGCGAAGCGAATGCAAGCAGAATATTCGGTTGCAAAACGCTTTATTCAACCGAAGGCTCATCGCAGTGCATAAGGGCTATGATTTATCTCGCCTGCGTTAATGCAAAAGACAGACCGCTGATTTTAGCAGGCAGAAACGCACACAAAACTTTTCTGACTGCGGCGGCGATGCTTGACTGTGAGGTTGAGTGGCTTTGCCCTCAGAACGGCGAGAGCTATCTTGCCTGCACCGTTACAGCAGATTATCTTGAAAAAAAGCTCATCAGCAGTGAGCAAAAGCCTGCCGCGGTTTATATCACAAGCCCCGATTATCTCGGCAACGTTGCCGACGTTGAGGGACTTTCATCGGTGTGCCGCCGTTTCGGTGTGCCGCTTATGGTTGATAACGCACACGGTGCCTATCTTAAATTTTTCCCCGAAAGCAAGCATCCGATTGACCTCGGCGCGGATATCTGCTGTGATTCAGCCCATAAAACGCTTCCTGTTTTAACGGGCGGAGCGTATTTGCATATTTCGCCTGATGCTCCTGCAGGTTTTGCTCTGCAAGCAAAAAACGCGCTTGCGCTTTTCGGTTCAACAAGTCCGTCGTATCTGATTCTGCAATCACTTGACCTTGCAAATCCGATAATGGAAAACTTTGCGGAAGAAATTAAAGCTTTGGCTGAAAAAGTTGCAGAAGCAAAAAATATTTTTGCCGAAAAAGGTTTTGCGGTTTCGGGCAGTGAACCGCTTAAATTAACCGTTTCACCCAAAAGTGTAGGTTATACGGGCGTTGAGTTTGCCGATTACTGCGAGCAGAAAGGCTTTGTTTGCGAGTTTGCAGATGAGGATTACGTTGTTTTTATGTTCGCACCGAATAACGGCACGGATATGCCGATTGAACTTGCATCGGCGGTTGCGGATATTGAAAAGAAAACTCCGCTGACTGTTGGTGCGCCTGAATTCCGTTTGCCTGAAAAGGCGATGACAATCAGGCAAGCGGCTCTTTCGGCAAGCGAAACAATACCCGTTACCGAAAGCGAAGGCAGAATTCTTGCGGTGCCGACTGTTGGCTGTCCGCCTGCGGTGCCGATTGCTGCCTGCGGCGAAAAAATTGATAAAAACACAATCGAAAGATTTTTATATTACGGTATAACGGAATGCACCGTTGTAAAATAAAAAGCCGACCCAAACGGGTCGGCTTTTGCGTTTCTGATTAGATTTCGGGGATTTCGATTTCGATTTCTCTGCCAAGCTCTGCTGAACGGGAGATACCGTCGATGATAGCCTGATTATAAAGAATCTGACCGCAGGGAACGGGAGCTTCGCCGTCTTCTTTAACAGCGTCGATAAAGGAACGGATTTTGATATCGAAGCAGTCAACGTCGTTGTGCTTCATGGGAATGTGTGTTTCAATCTGCTCGCCTGCGATTTCGTGATAAATAACAAGAGGACCGCCGATTGAACCGTTCCAGCATTCTGTTGAGGGAACTCTGACTGAACCCTTTGTACCCATAATAATGGTGTCACCGGGAGTGTCGAGATTCATAGCCCAAGCGATTCTGAAGTCGAGGATGATGCCGCCTTCAAGACGAACAAAAGCTGCTGCGAAATCATCAACGCCGAAAACGTCGTGATGCTCGTAATCGGGGCTCTTGCCGAAGAAGTCTGACTTATAACCCGAAACTGTGAGGGGCTTGGGATAGCCGATTGAATTGAGAACCATATCAAGCGAATAGCAACCGATATCGCCGAGAGCGCCGATGCCTGCGGTATCCTTCTGAATGAAAGATGTGCCGAAGGGAGTGGGGATGCCTCTGCGTCTGCCGCCGCCTGTCTGGATATAGTAAATCTTACCGAGTTCACCTGACTGAACAACTTTCTTGAGCATCTTCATATTCTCGTCAAATCTGGGCTGGAAGCCGATTGAGAGAACACCCTTACTTGCCTTTTCCGCCTTGCAGATGGCAACTGCTTCTTCAAGAGTAACGCACATGGGCTTTTCAAGAAGAACGCTCATACCGTGTTCGAGAGCATAGATTGTGCATTCTGCGTGAGTTGCGTTATATGTGCAAACGCTTACTGCGTCGCATTCGCCTGCGTCAACAAGCTCTTTGTGGCTGGGATAGAACTTAACGTTATCGCCTACGTTATATGTTTCGCAAAAAGCTTCTGCTTTGCCGGGAACGAGGTCTGCAAGAGCAACGATTTCAACGTCGGGGCATTTCTGATAAGCCTTAACGTGAGCTTCTGCAATCCAGCCTGTGCCGATGATGCCGACCTTAACCTTTTTGCTCATATCTCTGACTTTGTTTTCAGCCGGAGCTTCTTTGAATTTATCAAGGATGTTTGACATTTTGTTTTCCTCCCTTAAATATAGGAATACTTATGTTACCAGCTGAGAGTCTTGAGATATTCTCTGCTGAGTTTAACCGAATTGATTCTTGTTTCGCCTTCTGCAGGGTTATCCTGCTCAACAACAACCCATTCTGCGCCTGCGTCTTCGCAAGCGGCAAGAATTGCAGGCATATCCTGCATACCGTAACCAACGGGCATAAAGCTGAAGAAATCTTCTTCCTCTTCTGCGGCATCTTCTTCAATACCGATGAGCTCATACATTTTGCCCTGGCCGGAGCCTGTCTTTTTGAAATCCTTGAGGTGAACAACAGGGCATCTGCCTGAATATTTTTCAATATATTCGGCAGGGTTAACGCCTGCTACGTTTACCCAGCAGGTATCGATTTCGGTCTGGAGAAGGTCTGCGGGCACTGTTGAATAGAGCACGTCGAGAGCATATTCTTCGCCGATTTTAACAAACTCGAAATCGTGGTTATGATAGAGAAGCTGAAGACCAAGTTTCTTTGCAGCTTCGCCGATTTTGCGGATGCCTTCAACTGTAGCAGCAAAGCCGTCTGTGCCGGGTCTGCATTCTTCGGTAAGATAGGGAACAACAACGTATTTGCAACCGATTTCGGCATATGCTGCGATAACGTCTTCGGGGTTTTCGAGCATATCATAATAGGGAACGTGAGCTGAAATGGGTGTGATACCGATTTCTTCGCAGAAAGCTTTAATTTTTGCGGGTTCTTCACCGAAAAGACCTGCAAATTCAACGCCGTCATAACCGAGCTCTTTCATTGCTTTTATTGTGCCGTAAAAATCCTGCTCCATTTCGTCTCTGACGGAATAAAGCTGAACCGCAACGGGAAGTTTCATAGCTTTTTCACTCCTGAATTAATATTATACGCTATATATAGTAACATATTATGTTTGACTATACAAGTGAATTTTCAAAAATTATTCGCCTTTATTTAAATATTTTTCCGTTATTTCTGCGGCGCACATAACCAGCTCCGCGCAAGGACGTTTTTTATAATATTCCTTTGTTCTTATTTCGGGATTGGGGTCCGAAGTTTTTTCTGCGAGACCGAGAAGTTCGCGGCAGATATATGAGCCGTTTTCTTTTTTGAAATCACCTGCCGCCTGCTGAATGAGGGAATAGAGAGCCTTCTTCTTTTCGTGGTCATTGGGGTCGGTTGCCGCATATATGCAGGAGAGCACCATCGTCATACCGCTTACAGCGCCGCAAACCTCGCGCAGCCTGCCCATACCGCCGCCGAAGCCTGCCGAAAACCGCAGAGACGTTTCGCGGTCAAAGCCTGTAACGTCTTCGAAGGCACAAAAAACTGCCTGCGCGCAGTTATATCCGTTTTCAAAAAGCTCTTTGGCTTTTTCGGGTCTTGTCAAAGAAATCATCTCCCAACAAATTATGATATCAATATAATAAATCGATGCGCTGATGTCAACGGTAGTTGCTGATTTTTAAAAATTAATATTTTGTTAAAAAATAACTATTCCATTTTGGATAAATGTGTGTTATACTATATCTATCCATCCTCGTAAAACGGGGAAAAATAAAACGGAGGATATGAAAATGATTAAAATCACCACAGTTTCCAAAAAGGTTATTTCGATGATTATTGCGATGGTTATTGCTCTTTCATGTTTCGCAACATCATTCGCAACCGTAGCGGACAAGCCCGCTGCTCCCGCAGGAATCGACGTTATTGCCGTTTTCTCGGATATAATCGTTATCGAAGAAATCGAAGGTTGCGAATATGCAATCCTTGCTTATGCAGAAGACGACACTGTTGATGCTTCCGCTGCCGAATATAAGGCAGAAACCGTTTTTGACGGTCTTGAAGCTGAAACAAAATATGCCGTTTATGCAAGACTTGCCGCAACAGATACAGAAGTTGCAGGCGAATCCGTAACAATCGACGTAACAACAGGTGCCGCTGATGCTGACCCTTCATTTGAAATCGCAGAAGCAGACGTTACAGTTAACGATGAACTCAGAAACATCGTTTGCGCCGCAAAAACAGTTGAATATAACGGGGCAAACTATATCGTTAAGTATGAGCTCGCTCCCAATGCAGGCGTTGACGTTTCATCACTTGCAGACGGCAGCATAAAGTTCGGTAACCTTGCAGCAGGCGCTACATATGAAATTACAGCGAAAATCGTTGTTGCAGGCATCGCATTCTTTGCGGAACCCGTAAGTGTAACTCTCAAGCTTGCTCAGAATTCTCCTGCAGCTCCCGTTCCCACAAAGGTAACAGGCACTTCAGTTGAGGTTAAGGCAGCAGACAGCGCAGTTCTTTATGCATATGCAGTTAAGGGCAGCACTGATGAGCTCGTTTGGATTAAAGAAAATGTTTTCGAAGGTCTTGAACCCGAAACAACATACGTTATCTATGCAAAGTACCCTGCAAATAATACTTACCTTGAAAGTGCTCCCGTTTATATCGAAATCACAACTCTCAAGGCATCCGCAGGTATCGCTCCTCAGCCCGTTCTTCTTGATAAGAACAGCACCTCAATCAAGCTCGGCGCAGGCGATGATAAAGAAACAGAGTTCTCAATCGACGGCGGCGAAACCTGGAACAAGACAGGTCTTTTCACAGGTCTTACCGCAAACACAAAGTATGAGTTTGTTGCAAGATACGTTTTCGAAGAAGGTAAGCAGGATCCCAGCGGCGTGAGCGAACTTGTTTCAGTTATCACAAACAAGAGAGATAACTATGAAGCTTCACTTGCTAATTGCGCACTCACCATAACAACAAACGGCAAGGTTTATGCAAAGAGCTCCTTCAGCTTCAGCGTTAAAGGCGATACATATACAGAAGCTGACCAGTACGGCGATACAAGATATGTTCCCGTTGCTTGGGAATGCGGCGAACAGGGCGAAGCCATCACCGGCAATGCAATCTCCGCAAACGCAACTGCAGAAACTCCCGAAACATCACAGGATATCGTTGTTACGATTACATATGAGCTTCAGAAGTTCAACGGCACTGAATGGGTTGCAGTAAGCACAACAGATGCAGATTACGTTGTTCACGTAAGCCCCGAATACAATGCAGTCAAGTCATTCTTTGAAGGTCTTCTTAACTTCCTTCTCAACTTTATTCCTCAGCTTATTCTCGGCTTCTTCAAATAATAATTGAAAATATAAAGATTAAAGCGATGCAGGTTTTCTGCATCGCTTTATTTTTTGAAATTATCAGTATGATTTATTTTGCCAGCTTGAATAAGAAGCGTTATATTCTTCAAGCCATAATTCGTGATAGGGGTTTTCCCATTTTGTGCCGTCAGAGAATTCAACGTAGTCAACGCAGGCAACGGCATAATAAGCGTCCGTGCTTACGTAAGACCAGTGAATTGCTTCGGCAGTCATATCAAGAGTTGAATACGGAGATATCGGCGATTTGGTGTTAACGCGGTATTCGTTATCGTATGTACCTTGATAACTTGAAACATATACGGGATTTCCGCTGATGTCATATTCAAGAATGGATAAAACAACCGTACCGGTGGTTTTGCCGCTGTCGTTTCTGATGTTTGTTCTCAAACAGTAATTATTCGAATCATAGAAGAATTCTTCGCTGCCGGGAACAACATAAATTTGCTGAGCGTTATAATAATATTCCAACTCGGAATTGTTGACGATATCGTATGCATCGAAAACGTCGGGATCGTCTACGTATTCTTCAAGGGCAATGATTGCATCTCTTGCTGCTGAAAAATCTCCGCTTGCCGTCATCTGTTCAACTTGGCTGAGGGTGTATTCCTTATAATCGTTTTTAGCAGAAACAATAAGATCGTTGACCTCATCATACTGCGGATATCCGGAGCTTATACCATAGAGGAGTTCCAACGCAGAAGGATAATCGTTGTTGGCGATATAATCCTTGGCGGCAAGGTGGTCGTTTCTGTAGGGAGAAACGTCTTCTATTTCTTCAAGAGCTTTTTTTGCTTTTTTCTTTGTGTCGGAATCGTCGCTCTTGAGATATTTGTCAAGATCGTCTACTGCTTCGTCATAGGTTATCTTGTTATCGATATAGTCGGATTTGATTGAGGCTATTGTTTCTGCGTCGTTTTTTGGTTTGCCTATTTCAATGTTGCCTTGAAGCGCGAAATAAACGCCAACTCCGGCAGCGGCGATAACAAGAATTGCTATGATAATCGCCACTATCCCCTTCTTTGATTTTGTCTGAGGTGCAGGGGGCTGAACGGGCATCTGCGGCTGAACAGGCCTCGGAGGCTGAACGGGCATCTGCGGCTGAACAGGTCTCTGAGGTTGAACGGGTTTGACGGGCTGAACGGGTATTTGCTGAGGAACAGGACCTGCAATAACCGTTGCGTTGTCATTTGCAGAAGCGGAAACGCTGTTTCTGAATAAGGGGGCAGAGTTGCTTCTGCTTGCCGAGTAATCTTTGCTTACAGGTACGGTAACCGTAGATTCGGTGTTATCTGCAGGCTTGGACATAAAAGCATTGAGCGCATTTTTAAAATCCCTGGGCGTTGCAAATCTGTAATTGGGATTGAAAGCGCAGGCTTTTATAATGATTTTTGCCATATCAACGGAAGCGTCAATGGGAGCAGGCAGATTATATCCGTTCATTCGCTGAACAAGAGCATTTTCTCTTTCGCTTCGCGTAACCATTTCTGCGGCAGGGTTTGTGAAAGGATCTTTGCCGCGGTTAAGGAGTCTGTACATTACCATGCCGAGCGAATAGATATCGGCTCTGTTATCATATGCTTCGCCTTTATAAACCTCGGGAGCCATATAGG
>JAFXJO010000156.1 GCA_017532185.1 Clostridia bacterium
CATTTCCTCAACCTTTGTCGAATTGCTCAGCACAAAGCCGTTTGACAGAATCACAATCAAAGATATCGTTGATGCTTGCGGCATTAACAGAAACACTTTCTATTATTATTACAGCGATATCTATGACCTGCTTGAGGAAATTTTCAAAAAAGAACTCAACGAAATCATTGACGGTCACAGGGAAACAGGTTCCTATGTTGAAGGTCTTATCAAGGTTGCAAACGTTGCATATTCACATAAAAAGCTTATCAATAACATCTGTTCCTCGCGAAGCTATGAATACCTTGAAAACTATATGTATAAATCCTGCAAAAGCATTATGGTTGACGTTGTCAGCAATATGTCAACAGGTCTTAACGTACCTGAAGATGACATCGATTTTATCGCTTCATTTTATGAATATGCCTTTATCGGCGTAATTTCAGAATGGTTCAGAACAGGTATGCGCGAATCTCCCACCAAATTTGCAAGTCAGCTTTGGCTTGTTGTTGACGGAATAAACCGTGCATTAAGAAAGAGTGCAAAGCGCCACAGAGAACTTTCAGAATGACGGATATTTTATTTGAAGACAAATCAATAATCGTCTGCCTTAAACCTGCAGGTGTTCAGAGTCAGGGCGGAAAAGGCGATATGGTTGCCTTGCTCGATGAATATTTCAAAGAAGCCGACCCTGCCGCCAAAACATATCCCGTTCACAGACTTGACAAAGAAACCGCAGGCATTATGGTTTTTGCAAAAACACAGAGTGCCGCAGCGGAACTTTCGGCGCAGATAACACGCAATGAAATGCAAAAGCACTATTACGCCGTTGTTCAAGGTATGCCCGAAGATGAAGGGGTTTTCAAAGATTTGTTGTTTCACGACAGGCAGAAAAACAAAACATACACCGTCAAACGCAGCCGAAAAGGCGTTAAGGAAGCATCTCTGGAATTCAGAAAAATCGGTTCCGCCGAAAACTCGTCGCTCGTTGATATCTTGCTTCATACGGGCAGAACGCACCAGATAAGAGTTCAGTTCGCTTCAAGAAAAATGCCGCTTCTCGGTGACGGCAAATACGGCGGAGGCAACGGCAAGCTTGCTTTGTTTGCCTATAAGCTTGAATTTTCACACCCAAAAACAAAAGAGAGGCTCTGCTTCACCGCGTCGCCTCAGAATGAATATCCTTGGAATTTATTTGAGTTTTAAAAATTAAAAGACCGCCCAAAAGGCGGTCTTTTTTCATTCAGTTATTAGCCAACGTTATCAGCGATGAACTTGATAACCTTTTCGATGATGGGCATAGCCTTTTCAGCGATGTCCTTAACTGTAGCAATAACCTTTTCCCAGTCAATGTTCTTAACTACTTCTACAACTGAGTTAATGATTGCGTTGAAATCCATCTTTTTGTCATCCTTTCAAAATTTGTTCAGCATAGCAAAAGCTATACGGATATGATAATATTAACACTTTTGTTTTAATATGTCAACCTTTGTTTGAAAATTAGAGCAATCAACCGATAACAACGCTTGCTCCGCAACCTGCATCCCAGTCGCTGACCGCCTGGGTTTCCGCATTCATTATTCTGATGTTCTGGCTCTGAACCCAACCCGAGAAAACGCCCGTTCTGATTTCGGTTACGTTTGCAGGAATTTCAAAGTTACGGATATTATAGCAATCTTTGAAAGCATAATCGCTGATAAGTTCAACGTTTGAACCGAGAATAAGATAGTTGAGGTTTGTTGCTTTATAGAAAGCATATTCGCCAATCCACTTAACGCTGTCGGGAACAGCATAACTTGTGCTCACGCTCATATTCGGATAAGCGATAAGCTGAGTCATACTCCTGTCAAAGAGCACGCCGTTTGAGCTTGAATAATAAAGGCTTGAAGGGCTGACGTTGATTGCGCCGAACGTTTCAACAGCAAGCACGTCAAAGCTTGCAACTGTTGACGGAACAGAAATCGATGCAGGGCTTATCTCGCTGAACGCACCGGCAGAAACGCTTGTTACGCCCTCTTCGATTATAACGGCGGAAACGTTAAGCTCCGACCAGGGAGTTGTTATGTTTGAATAATCGCTCATTTCGCCTGTGCCGAAAATCATAAGCCTTCCCGTTGACTCATCAAAATCATACATAAGCTGCATTCCGCAATAACCGTCATAAGCTCTGGGAGCAGTGGTCGGCTCCTCTGTTGTAAGCTCAACGGTTGTCGGCTCCGTTGTTTCAGCAGGCTCTGTTACTTTATCTTTATCTTTTTTCTTATCGTCTTTATCTTCTTTCTTTTCATCGCTGAAGCTTGCAAAGAAATCTTCAAAAGAATCATACTGCGTGAGAATAACCGCCACGCTCGCACCGAGAGCAACTATAACAACCGAAATGCAGATTACGATAATCCACATCGCCGTGTTTTTCTTTTTAGGCGGTTCAACGGGTGCGTAGGGCTGCTTAGGCTGAAAGCTCATATTTTGCTGCTGATACGGGTTGTTATTATAAACCTGTTCGGGCTGATAATTTGTATCAACGGGAGGAGCATACGCCTGTGCACCGTAATCAAAGCCCTGGGTTGCATCAGTCTCAAATGCAGGAGCCATCTCCGTTTTTAAATCGGGATAGGCGTTATCGTTTGTGGGATATCTGAAATCCTGCGAACTTACGCCAGGTACTGCTCCCGAATAAACGTTATATGAATCTTCGCTGAGCATTGCCGTTGCGTCTGCATCGGGAATCTGAGCAACAGTTTCGGGTTCGCTCTGCGAAAACTCGGTTGCTTCCTCCGGGGCAGGCGCAAACTCGGTTGCAGGCTCCTCTTCCTGAGGGGCAATTACCGTTGCATCCTCTTCGGGTTCGTTATTTACAGGCTTCGGTGCAAGCAATCCGTCGTCCTCTCTGAAAAGCGGCGATTTGACTGCACCGAAATCCAGCGCAGGAGCGCTCACGGGAGCCTGTTCCTCTTGCTGCATTTCAGGTTCGGATATCTGTGTTTCTTCCTCAGGCTGAGCGATTACGGTTTCGTCTTCTCTTGCCTCAGGTATAGGATTCGCATTTCTGTAAGAGGGTTCTTTTTCTTCAAAAATTACACCTCTGAACGCTTTGGGAGCTTCGGGTATGTATTCTGCCTGCTTTTCAGCAGGAGGGGTTTCTTGCATTCTTGCACCGCATTCGGGGCAAAAAGCATCGTCGTCAGCTATCTTGCTTCCGCAATTTCCGCAAAACATGGTTTTTCTCCTTTCCTTTTTCTTTATCTGTAGTTTCCTGTATTTTTATAATGCTGTTCGAGCCTGTTTTTGATTTCTCTTTTTCCTGTATGAAGCCAACCGAAAACAGCAAGCCCGATAATAAGCGAAAGACCCATTCCGCCTATTCCGCCGTAAAACATCAACGTTCCTGCAGTCAACATATGCATCTTTCCTTTCGGTTTAATTAAGGCGACCCGATACCTTCAGGTCTTCGATTTTATCTCTGAGAAGAAGCATATCGGAGTTTTGCTCTGCCGAATCCGAATAAAGCTCTTCTGCAACAAGATAATATTCATAAGCTTTGGAATATGAACGCAGATAGCTATCCTTATATGCCTGCATTTCAATCTCAATCAAAGCAAGGGTCAGATACGTTTCAAATTTTTCGGGATGCATTTCGTCTGCCTCAAGAAGCCATTCGATTGCCGTTTCAAAATTACCCGTTGACCTGTAAAGCACACTGATATTATAGTATAAATAATATCGGTTATCGCCTGCGTCAATAAGCTTTTTGAAGCATTCGATTGCAGAGAAATAATATTCATCCTCCTGCGTCTGCTGAGCCGCATAGGAATAAGCTTCGCCGAGCTTCTCTGTCAGAATTGCGTTGCCTGCAATGTCAGCTTCACCCGAAGCATACTCAAGCAGAGAAGCCATACCGAGATAATCGTTAAGGTTGTTGCGGTATATATCCGCCGCCGCAAGAAAAGCACGAAGCTTAAGTTCTTTTTCTTCGGCAAGCCCTGCGCTTCTTTCAAATTCCGCAACAGCGCTCTCATAATTGCCCTTTGCGGCATATATCTCTCCCTGAACAAGATAAACCGAAGCATCGCCGAGATTTTCGTTTTTTGCATTTTCAAGCATTTCTTCGCTTTCGTCAAACTTTCCGTTTTCTGCAAGCGCAATTGCGTAATCTCTGTAAATCTCAGCATTGCCGTCATAAACGTCAATGGCGTTTTCAAAAGATTCTTCCGCTTCTTCGGGCATATTCAGTTCAAGATAGCTCCTGCCGAGAATATGATGAAGATTTGCAAGCATTTCTTTATCTGATTTTTCTTCAAGCTTGAATTCCGTTGCAAGCTTCTGAACAGAATATTCCGCACACGTTCTGTATTCGCCGCTTCTGAAAAGCGCATAGGCGTTGAGATAATAAGGCTCAACCCTTTCTTTATCTATAGCCTGAGCGTTGACTGCAGCTTCGATAGCTTTTTCGTATTTACCTTTTTCAATGTTATCTCTCGCGCTGTCAACGTATTTTTGATATTCGGCTGCTTTTTCGTTATCCATCGTGCTCTTGCCGATAACCGTAAGCGCTGCAAATGCCGCAACAAGAACGGCAACAACAACAACCGTAACAATCTGCATAACGCTTTTTTTCTTATATTCGCCGTTGAGCTTTGCAATGTTATGAACCGCCGCAAGCATCTGCTGGGCAGACTGAAAACGGTTTGCAGGGTTTGGCTGCATAGCAGTTTCAATAATATGCTTAAGACCGTTTTCGATTTTAATGTTAAAAGCATCAAGCGGTTTTATGGGATGGGTTGCAATTGCTGGCTTTTCAAGCGTAAGCATATGATAAAGCGTTGCACCGATGCTGTAGATATCCGCACGTTCATCAATCGTGCCGGGAATATTTTTATAGTAATGGCCACTCATACTTGAGCCGCCTGTGTTTCCAAACTGATAGGTGCCGCTGTTATAGCCGGAATAACGAACGTACTGCTCCGGCGGCGAATAACCGTCGCTCTTACCGATTGCGGAAACGTCGCCGTTAACAACAAGCGAAATGTTGAAATCGATAAGGCAGATATCGTCTGTTGGCGTAAGCATAACGTTGGCAGGTTTGATATCGCTGTGAATAATGGGCGGAGTCTGCGAATGGAGATAGCAAACGGCTTCGCAAAGCTGGCGGCACCATTTGATAATTCTCTCCTGCGAAAAACGCTGGCCCTGTTTTATAAGGGAATCAAACGAAACACCGTCAATAAAATCAATAACGGTGAAATATTCATCACCTACCTCAATGAAATCATAAACCTGCGGCAGATAGGCATGGCGCAGATTTTTGAGGATATCCGCTTCACCGCGGACGTCAATCTTATCTTTAACGCTGTTTTTGATGCGCTTGACCGCAACGTATTTGTTGAGTCTTTTGTGGTATGCTTTATAGATAATACCGCCGCCGCCCGAATTAAGCTCGCAGATAATATCATATGTGTCGTCAAAAGCGGGAACGTTAAATCTCATTATCACACCTCTTATCCGTTATTTATAAAGCAATATTTCCGTGAGTATGCAAAAAGCATACTCACGGATTTGGTTTAATCAGAATTTTTCGCCGCAACCGGAGCAGAATTTTGCGCCCGTTTTGTTGCGCTTGCCGCACTTGCCGCAGAAGGTATAGCTTATCTGCGTTGCATCAAGCGGACCGTTTTTGGCAATGTCCGTTGTTTCTTCGGTCTTAGCAGGCTGAGATGCAGGTGCCGCAACGGGAGCTGCAACAGGTGCAGGGGCGGCAGGAGCAGCCTTGGGAGCCTTTTCTTTTTTAACTCTGGGCTTTTTCTCAGGCATAACAAAGTTTTTGCAAGCCTTTGAATAACCGACGAGCGTAAGGATTACGCCGATTATAAACAGCGTCGGACCGATTGCAAAATAATATTTGCTGAAAAACGAGTTTGCATAGAGCAGACCTGTTCCCAGATACTGCGATGAGAGATAAAAGCCTGTGCCGCCGAGTGCAAGACCGATAACGAGAGTAATCAAGCCGCTAATAAACTTTTTATTCATCAGTAGATTCCTCCGTTCTTGTTTGATCCGCCGATCTGCTGATAGTAATCCGATCTGGGCGCTTCGTTGATAACGGTTTCAATTTCTTCTTTTGAAAGACCTACGGTATAATCAATCTCATCGTAATAACCGTCAGGCATAACGATTCTTACCGTTCTCTCATATGAATCATCCTGAGCAGATGTTCTGAAGGTGAAAGTATAATCGTTGCTGATAAAGCCGTTGATGAGTCTGTACATTTCCTGAAGGTCTTCGGGGTTCTGAGCATACATAAGCTGACCGCCGGTTATGCTTGTTATATGGTTAAGAGTTTCAACTCTTGCGCCGTCAAAACCTACGGCATAGGCAACAATTCCGTTCTGCTTGAGCTGCTCGGATGCCGCGATAATGCCTTCAGTATCACCGTCTTCACCGTCAGTGAGAAGAATAACAATCTTGTTACCGCTCTTATTCTTAAGAGCTTCAATGCTCATAAGCAGACCGCCGTCAATATCAGTGCCGCCTGCTGCGTTGATATCAAGCGCAGCTCTTGTTACCTGGCCTGTTGAGGTTGTAACGTCGCAAAGAATTTCTGCCGTATCGTCAAACCTGACAAGACCTACTTCAACGTTGGGATTAACGTTTGCAATAAAGCCCGTAACAGCCTCTTTTGCCTGCTCAATATTTGTGCCGCTCATACTGCCGCTGTTATCAAAAACAAGGCAAACAGAAGTCTTGTTACCCGAGTTTGTTATCATATCGTAATCGGTAACGGGAACGCCCATATCATAGATTGCAAAATCATCCTTTGTGTAAGGAACGCCCGATTCGTTATCTCTTGAGATATTGACCGAAACCTCAAAGTTTTCAAGGTCTGTTGTTGTTACGGTGCTGATTTTGATTGCGTTGACCGCGCTGTTAACGTTTGAATAAAGGAAGGTTGCAAAGTTCTCGGCAATACCGTCTTCATTCCCGGATGAAAGGAAATAATCCGTGCATCCCTGATGAGTCTTATAGATAAGGTCATAAATTCTGGTCTGAATATCATTCTGATCAGAAACAGCGTATTCGTCGTTTTCAAGAATTCTGATAACGTCAACCGTCAGACGGTCATTGATATCGTCTGTGAGGTTTGCAGCAAATATCTTTGAAGAATATTCTTCAGCTTTAACAACATCATCCATCAGATAGCTGATTTCTGCAAGAATTGCATTGACCGCTGTTGAATTGATATCGGATAGAAGAGTTGTTACAAAGTTTGCCGCTTTGATAAGATCAAGGTTTTTGATTGTATTCTTAAGACTCTCAATCTGAGAATTTACGGTTGCAAGGTCAGCCTTAAGCTTAACCTCTTCATCGTCGTCAGCTTTCTTTATCTTATCTTCAAGCTTATCAGCCTTCTTTTCAAGGCTTTGAACCTTATTTGAATAAACCTCTCTTTCGGAGTCGGAACCTTTATCAACGTAACCGCCGTTAATTGCGCAGGCTGCAAGAGCAACCTTGTTTGAGGTTATGCCGTCTTTCTGAACGAGCTTTTCAAGGTATTTGAAAGCCTCTTTTTCGTTACCCTTCTTGCCTTCGATTTTTGCCTGAAGCTGAAGAGTGAGAGGATCGTTCTGGTTGAGGTCTTTGGCTATGCTTGAAGCTCTTTTAACGCCGTCAACCTCTTCGCCGTCTTCATCAATGTATTCGCCCTTTTCAAGAGCGCTGAGAGCTTCGGCAACGTCTTCTGCGCTGCCCTCATCCTTGGGTTTAACGCTGCTCTTAACGTCATCAAGAATATCGGTAAGCTCGCCTTTATATGCTTCAAATCGCGTTCCGTCTTCGTCCTCATCGATATTTTTGAGCATATCCTTGCTGAGTTCCGAAATGCTGTTAAGGCTTTCGCTGTCGGGATAATGATTGAGGAATTCCGCCGAAACCTTTGAGCAAAGCTTAACGTCACCCGAAAGACCGAGGCTGAGAGAAATGATTGCCGCGGAATTCTCGTTATTGACTCTTTCGTTAGCCATTTCAGCCATATCTCTGCCGGATTCATAGCTTTCAAGTTCAAGAAGTTCGCAGGCAACGTAGTTCTGCTGCTCCGTAAGCTTATATACAGAGGAGATATCCAGACCGCTGATAATGCTTGTTGTTAAACCTGCAACAACAAGAATGCCTGCAACGATTTTTTTGAAAAGATTGGATTTCTTTGCAAAAGTCACAAGGAGCGAAATCAAACCGAAAAGCAGAAGAATTACGCTCGCTGCAAGAAGAATAATTTTAACCAACATAGCGGGATGGGCAATTAAATCAACAAAAAATGCTTTCATTCATATCTCCTCCTTTCATATAATCTGAATGTCGACTTTTGTGAGTCTAGGATAAATCTTCTTCAAATCAGCCATATCACCGATGGGGTTACCGCTGACCATAAGCACCTTAAGCTTGTTAAGACCAACAAGGGGTGCAAAATTGCTGATACCGTTGCCGTAAGCCCAGAATTCACGGAGCTCTGCAAGACCCGAAACAGCAGAGATATCATTCACTCTGTTATCGGAAATATCAAGGTATTCAAGCTTTGTGAACTTTGAAACAACCGAAATGTTGCTGATGGCGTTGCCCCATACACCGAGATGTGTGAGCTCGGTAAGCGAGGCGAGAGCGCTGATATCAGTTATGTTGTTCCAACCGAGGCAGAGCTTTTTGAGGCTCTTCATGCTTGCGATTCTGTCAACTGAAGTGAGATTAACGTTGATGAGCGAAAGATTCTCAAGATAATCGCATCCCATAAGAGTTGAGAAATCGAGAGCCTGCTGGAAACTGATGTTGAGAGTGTTCAGGAACGGCATATATCTGAGGTCTGAAAGGTTTGTAACGTTGCCCTGATATGATCTGCCGTAACTGCCGTTGCCGATAAAATATTCGGTCTGTGTGAACGTTGTGTTTGAATCGGTATAGTCGGAGCCAACGATTGAAAGCTCTGTAATTCTTGCGGCTTCATCATCATAAACAGGCTCACCGTAACTCTTGCCGAGAGCAGATCTTACGGCACTTTCAACAGTGGGGTCTGCAAAAGTCAGTGCAACGTCTGTTTTGCTGATATTGTATTCGTATACAGCTTCGTCACTCTTGAAGCCGTACGAGCTGACAACGTAAGCCCTGATAATATTTCTTCCGTTCTGGAGAATGATGGGTTCAGAATAAACCTTAGGCTCGGGCTTTGTTACTCCGTAGCCGTAATTTGCACCGTCATATTCGTGAGTGTAATAAACCGCCTGACCGTATTTGTCGCCAAGCACAACCGCATAACGTGCGCCCGAATTATAATTCTTGGGGTCAACGTTGGTAATGGGTGCTTCGGGGTTCATACCGTGATGCTTTTCAAGCACAACGGCATCCGTGATTTTTTTCTCGTTTACCGCAGTATCGATGACCCTGCGAGCCTCTTCCTTCTTATCCTGCTGAATATAAAGCTCAGCCAGACCGTTATAAGCATCCGCATACATCTCGTTAAGCTTGATTGCCTGCTTATAGCCCTTCTCGGCATCCTCATAATTCTGGAGGCCCGTATTTGCTCTGGCATAACCGTATTGCGCCTCGGCACTTTCAGGATTCATATCAATAGCGTTCTCGTAGCAAAGCAACGCCTTTTCGTAATTCATATCCTTAAGGTACTTGTTACCGAGAGCAAGCTCACTGTCAAAGCCGCCGCCCTGCATTGCTTTTTGAGTCATAAAATGAGCTCCGACTATTCCGCCTGCAACGATGATTGCCGCAACAAGAACAAGCGCAACCACCTTTTTGATTATGCTGCTTTTGTTGATGTTGATTTTCTTTTCTTTCTTGGGTTTTTCTGCAGGAACGGGCGGCATCTGCTGCACCTGCTGAACGGGAGCCTGTGCAGAGAAAGCGTTTGCAGATATCTGCGCGCCGAGATTTTCGGACCTTACGGTTGCGTCGATATCGGTCTGCTGTTCGGGTTCAGACACAGGAGCAACAACTACCGTATCATTGCCCGCTTCGGGAGAAAACTGTGTGCCTGCAATCTCGGTTTTTTCTTCAAGAGAACCGGCATACGTTGTTTCTTCCTCGGCAATCTTACGGGTTAATTCTTTGCCGCAGTTCGCGCACTGCAATGCCCCGTCTTCAGCCTTTGTGCCGCATTTTGGACAAAACATACTCTTCACCTCAATTAAAATTATTTATGATAATCCGGGCGAAAAAAGGCGGCGGTTATGTTGTCGCTTTCGCCCGCCTGCTTTGCACCCTCAATAAGGTTCTCACAAATTTGTTTTTCTTCTGCACCTGCAGAAATAATCTGAGCTATTACCTCATCGCTCTGCTTTTTATAAATTCCGTCACTGCAAACAAGAAATGCACTCACAGAATCATTAAGCGGACCGAAGCTCAAATCGCATTTTATGCTCTTTCGGTGACCCAGCCCGTCAGTCAGAGCAGACTGAATATATTTGCGTCCGTCACGCTCTTTGACAATATCTGTTGAATGGTCGGTTGTGAGCTGATAAATTTTTTTCTCCTCATCAACAAAAGCATAAACTCGCGAATCGCCAACGTGAGCAATATAATAACTGTCGCCGTAAATAATAATAAGCGAGAGCGTTGTTGCGGATTTGGTCTGATTTGTTTCGTTGAACGAATAAATCTCACCGTTTATCTTGAAAATGAGAGCAGAGAGACTGTCAACTGTTTTCTCGCTGTCTGAGCCTATACCCGAAACCAGAAACTCCTGCCACCATTTTTCTATATTTTCGGTTGCCTTTGCGCTTGCAACCTCGCCAAACTGTAAACCGCCAACGCCGTCTGCAACGGCAAAAATCCCGGCATCGCCGTTTGGCGATATACCGTAAAACAACGAATCCTGATTGACTTGTTTGACTCTGCCTGTATCTGATATGCCGTAGCCGGTTAATTTCATTATATCACCTTAATGTAACGGGAATAATCTACTCTTATTTTTTCTTATATTCTCCGTCTTTTCTTTGTTAAAAATCGTAATTGGCTCTGTTTTGGGCTTTATCGAGCCGAAAAGGAACCTTTTCCGACGTTGCTCATCTGGTTCTGAAAACAAACTGTACGTCTGCAACCGAAAGCGTAGCTCCGTCTGCAATTCTGTATTCTGCACCGGGCGTAAGCTTTTTGCCGTTGATAAACGTTCCGTTAAGGCTGTTGAGGTCAACGATTGAACATTCTCCGTTTCTGATTACCGCCTTGCAGTGAACTCGGCTTACAAGGTTGCTGCCAATTACAACGCCGTCAACTCTCTGCTGACTCTTGCCGATAACGAATTCATCCTTATCAATTTCAATATCAGGCGTTGCACCCTTGCTGCAAAGAACAAAGCCTCTTGAAGCAGGTGCTGCAGGGACATACTGCTGTGCGGCAGGTGCAGGCGGTGCGTACTGGGGTGCCGCAGGTGCATACTGCGGAGCAGGCGGTGCATACCGAGGTGCCGCAGGAGCAGGCGGTGCAGGGGGAACAATCGGAGCACCCGTAATCTGAGCAACCAGACCGGCGTTTGCAGCATCCTGAACGTTTTCATACATATTGTATATTTTTGCAATGTTATCTTTCATCTTCTTTTCAAAATAAGGAAGACAATCTTCGTCTCCCTCAACCTTGAGAGGGAGATAAACAAGATGAGCTTCATATCTCATTTGGTCAACGTAAACCCTGTCAACCGAAAGATAAGTGTTTTCACACTTGAGATAAGCGTTTTCGCGGAAGAAATTAATCTTATCAATAAGGCTTGTTATAACGCTTCTGAACATCGCAGGGTTCATTGTGGGCAGGATATCATAAAGACATACGAACTGCGAGAGATTATAGCTGATTGTGATAATGCCGTTTGAAGCAGCCTTTGTGCAGGGCACAAAACCTCTCTGAAACTGGGTTGAAAGCATTCTGAATCCGTTTTCATCATAATACATGGGATTGTTAAAAACAACCGCAAGACCGCCGGGAATATTCTGCTCATAAAAAATTTCGTTTGATGTCATTTTATTCACCCTTTTGATTATAAATATACATATTAATATTACTAAATTACGCTCAGAATGTCAATAATCACATAATTCCGAAGCATATTTTATTAGTTTATTTAATACCATAATACACCGCTTCGCTCCGCCGCCGTAATATCAATTTTACCGATATATGCGTATCCTTACTTGCTTTTCATTTTGCTTTTGCTTCAAATGTGCATAAAACCCCGCAATTCTGTTGTAAAAAAGAAAAAGCCGAGGTAAGAGAGCATATCTCTTCCTCGGATTTTTCTCGTATAAAACGGGGGGGACAAAAGATGGTAGTGGTTTAAATTATTGGTTTGCCTTCTTTGAATACTTAAGGAGATAAACAACTCTCATAAGCTTGGATTCAACAGGATTAATCGGCTTTGCTTTGCCGAAAACCTTTGAACCGAGAAGGGCAAGTGCGCTTTTGCTCATAATCATATCAACGGCCTGTGCGTCACCCTCAACAGAGCCGCAGCAGAGTGCGCCCTTATCTTTAAGAAGGACTGCATTTTTGCCTTTGATTTTTTTGCCGCAGTTATCTTCGGTTGCGCATTTAACCTTTGTGCCGCAAATCTGAGCAAAGTCATCAAGCAGGGGTTTCATGGGCTTATGAAGCCTTGAAACAGCCACAACTTCATCTGACGTGTTATGAATAATATGATTGAATTTTGAGTTTGAAAGATAAACGTTACGATGAGCAAGAGCAGAATCACCGATTGCACCCGAGCAATGACAGGTGAAGATATCCATAGTGATTTCAGAGCCGTCAACCTCGTTTTTGAAGATGATTTTGCCGTTCTCTCTATCGTAGTAACTATTATATATCAACGATTTATCAATTTCAACTGTTTTTTTGCTTTTAGCAAGCAGGTTAGCCATTTTTAAACAGAATTCCTCTAATGTGTCTGCTTTTATACCAAGTTTCTCTTTTGCATTTTCAAGGATATAATCTGTGCAAACGTTTTCAAGCATATTGGCAACGTCAAAAGCCTCTGCGCTGTCTTTACCAAAGCAAAGAGCGCCGTGATGAGCCATAATAACAGCCTTTGAGGGTGACATATGGAGAGCGTTTGTTACGCCCTTTCTGAGCTTCTTTGTGCCGGGCAGACCGTAGGAACCGATGAGCACCTTGCTGCCGATGAGTTTTTCAGCTTCGCCCGTAATTTTGTCAATACCTTCTGAAAGAGTGCTGATAACAGACGCAACCTTCTGATGGGTATGGATAACAAAACCCGCTTCGGGATATGCCTTATAAACCTCGGCATGGATGCCTTTTTCTGATGAGGGCTTCACGCTGCCGCCCCATTCAAGGGTTTCAACTGCCACCTCAACAATATCATCGGGAGTAAGACCGATATATGACTTGCCGCTGGGAGTGATAACAAAAGTTTTTTCGTCAACTCGGCAGCTTACGTTGCCCCAGGTTCTTGCAATAAGACCTGTTTCAACAAGCTTTTCGCCGGCTTCAATGACGAGTTTTTTAGCGGTTAAAACATCCATTTTTATATTTCCTTTCGGAGAATCGGGAAGCGGAAATCCGCTTCCCATATCTTATGTTAAATTATTTCTCGAGGCAAACGATGTTTTCGAATACTCTGTCAAATGCTGCAAGAGCTTCGTCAATCATTTCGGGTGTGTAAGCAGCGCTGGTGTAGAGACGGCTGCCTGCAAGAGTAACAAGACCTTCTGCCATGTAAGCAGCGCCCATATGAGTCATTTCCTTCTTACGTGCAGATGTTGCGCTGAGAACGCCGGGGATGCCCCAAGGCTTCTTCCAGTTGATGGAGAAGTTAAGAGTACCAACAGTTTCAAGATGGCAGATTGAACCCTGGTTGAATGCTACGAAGGGAAGATCGCGCTTCTTGATGATTTCCTGAAGACCTGCTGTGATTCTGTCACCCATCTGAGCTGCCTTGTA
>JAFXJO010000157.1 GCA_017532185.1 Clostridia bacterium
AACTCACAGTACTTGAGCTTTCAGAGCTCGTTCACGCAGTAGAAGAAGAATTCGGCGTATCCGCAGCTGCTGCTGTAGCTGTTGCAGGTCCTGTTGACGCAGGCGCTGCTGCTGCTGAAGAAAAGACAGAATTTGACGTTATCCTTGCTGAAGTTGGTTCAGAAAAGGTTAAGGTTATCAAGGCTGTTCGTGAAATCACAGGTCTCGGCCTCGTTGAAGCTAAGGCTGTTGTTGACGGCGCTCCCAAGGCTCTCAAGGAAGCTGTTTCCAAGGATGACGCTGAAGCAATCAAGGCTAAGCTTGAAGAAGTTGGCGCAAAGGTTGAAATTAAATAATTTTACCTTAAATAAAGAACCCCTGTTCCTCGGAACAGGGGCTTTTTGTTTTATATGGAATTTTCTTTCAATTAAAAATGTCCGCCGCGTATTGCAACAACAACGTTATCGATTTTCTGATAAACGATGCCAAGGAATTCAACAAACTTATAAACAAAGCGGTGAAGCTTCTGCAGAATGCCGTCATCCTTGAAATCCTTTGTCTTTTTGAGCGTCAGGCTGTCCAGAAGTTCGCTGTTATCGCCGCGTCTTGTTTCAATAACAAGTGTGTCACCCTTGAAATCAAGCGTTGTGTAGGTTGTGATATCGTTTTCATAGAAGCTGTAAGCGGTGTAAGGTGATGATGCACTGAAACTGTTCTGGTCGCAGATTGCGTTTGTGTTGAGATAAACGGTTCCGAACGGGTCTGTATATGTACCGCCGCTTTCTGCCTTGCCGACTATTGTGCTCTCATAAATGAAATGTGAACGACCCTGAAGATGGCTATGACCGTTGACAACAAGGTCAAGGTCAAAAGAATCATAAATCGGGCTGAAAACAGCGTTGAGAAGAATTGATGTTTCGGGGTCAAGCACACTGTAACCGGGGCCGAAAAGAGCCTGGTGCATAACGCCGATTCTCCATTTTGCATCGGGATTTGCTTCAACCGCTTCTTTCGCCATCGCCATATGGTCGGCAGCCGCAGGCGAGCATGCATCAAAAACAAGATAAAGCACATCACCGTGGCGGAACCAGAAATCTCTGTCAAGACCTTCAAAATAGTTGCCGTAATATTCATTGGGCATATTTGTATAGTAGTTATACATCATACCCTTTTTATCATGGTTGCCGATTGCAAGCGCAAGGGGCAGCTCTCGAAGAGCCTCGGGCATAAGAAGAGTCTGCCACTCTGCGGCGGTTTTGCCCGTTGAGGTATTGTCGCCTGCAGAAAGCATAAAGCTTGCATCAGGATTTTTTGAAAGAGCTTCAGCAAGAACACTGTTCCAGTCATAACCGTTCTGCGACTGAACCTCGGTATCTTCTGTCTGGCCGCCTATCTGAATATCACCGATAACAAGAGCCTTATGGTCGCCGAAAGACTTGGTTTCGTATTTACAAGCCTCGCTCCAGCCGTTATCGCCGTACCACTGATAATAATAGGTTGTGTTTTCTTCAAGACCGGTTACGGTAACTCTGCAAACAACCTGTTCATCGTTCTCGGCATCTGTTTTTTTGCCTTCAAACGTTGTTGCGCCGTCCATTGCCGCATTATCTGCAAGCTTAACCTGCGCAACAGCGGTTTCTTTGTCGGCGTGCCAGCAAAGGCTGACCTGTGTTTCATCTGCACCAACACATAGCATAGGCAAGGTGTTATCGTCTTTAAGCGAATTGTAAAGGGTGTCCCATTCAGGTTTTGTCAGCGCAGGCGCATTAAATTGCGCAAATGAAAAAACGCTGATTTGAAGAACGAGAATAATTGACAAAGCAAGCGAAAATAATTTTTTCATAATATTTCCTCCTTTATTCTGTACTTTGTATTTTAGCATAATAACATACACATGTAAAGTATTGACTAACAGCTTGCCGTAAGTAATTCTTATTTTCTATTGTAAAAGCGCTTGCAATATGTTATATTAAATTAGATTTGATACTATATAACAATAAAAAGGAGCTTGGCTATGCCTAAAATTACGTTTATGGGTGCAGGCAGCACCGTTTTTGCAAGAAATGTTCTCGGCGACTGTATGTGCACTCCCGTTCTTTGCGAGAGCACCATTGCCCTTTATGACATTGACCCCGAAAGACTTGAGGACAGCTTCATTATCCTCAGCGCAATCAACAACAATATAAACGAAGGCCGCGCAAAGATTGAAAAATATTGCGGCGTTGAAAACAGAAAAGACGCTCTCCGCGGTGCAGATTTCGTTGTTAATGCTATTCAGGTTGGTCTTTATGACCCCTGCACAATTATCGATTTTGAAGTTCCCAAAAAATACGGTCTGCGCCAGACTATCGCCGACACTCTCGGTATCGGCGGCATTATGAGAGGTCTGCGTACTATTCCCGTTCTTCAGGATTTCGCAAACGATATGGAAGAGGTTTGCCCCGATGCGTGGTTCCTCAACTACACCAACCCCATGGCAATCCTCACAGGCTATATGCAGAGATACACCAAAATTAAAACAATCGGTCTTTGCCACAGCGTTCAGAGCTGCTCAAAAGACCTTCTCAAATCTCTCGGTATGGAAGATAAGCTTGAAGGCAGAAAAGAGCTCATCGCAGGCATCAACCATATGGGCTGGCTGCTTGAAATTCAGGATAAAGACGGCAATGACCTTTATCCCGAAATCCGCCGCAGAGCCGCTGAAAAGAATGCCAACGAAAAACACAGCGATATGGTCAGGTTTGAATATATCAAAAACTTCGGCTATTACTGCACCGAATCCAGCGAGCATAACGCTGAATATAACTGCTTCTATATCAAGTCAAAATACCCCGAACTCATTGAGAGATATAATATTCCTCTTGATGAGTATCCTCGCCGTTGCGTCAACCAGATAAAGGGCTGGAAGGAAGAAAAAGAAAGAATCCTTGCTGACGGCAAAATCACTCACGAGCGTTCGGGCGAATATGCTTCATACATAATGGAAGCCATTGTTACAGGCAATCCCTATAAAATCGGCGGTAACGTGCTTAACACAGGTCTTATCGATAACCTGCCTGCCGATGCTTGCGTTGAAGTTCCCTGCCTTATTGACGGCAGAGGCTGCAATCCCTGCCACGTGGGCAAGCTCCCGGTTCAGCTTGCCGCAATGAATATGACAAACATCAACGCACAGCTTCTCACAATCAATGCCGCTGTAACAAAAAAGCGCGAAGATATCTATATGGCCGCTATGCTTGAGCCCCACACCGCCGCAGAGCTTTCGATTGACGAAATCAAAGCAATGGTTGACGAGCTCATTGAAGCTCACGGCGAATATATGAAAGATTATAAATAAGATAACTTCGGCAAAAGCCGTGTTATATAAAAATGAAGAAAGGAGTGTTACGAATGCTTGCAATTCTTGCGATGCTTAGCGACATCCCTACTTTTGTTCTCTCTCTTATTGAACAGATTACAGGTAAGGATATGGCTTCTGTGAGCACAATGATTGGTGATATTTTCTCAGCAGTTATTGATTTCGTTGGCAAAATCGGCTGATAGCCGAAAAGGCAGGGTCTGTCTCGGATAACGGGACAGACTCTTTTTGTGTTTTCTGCGCATTTGACTGCCGCATCCCCGTTTTATCCTTGACAAGACAATTAAACGCAACAAATCAACATCTCAAAAACAATAATTATTATGTATTTTTGATATTGCCAAATTCGGATTCTGCTGATAAAATGGTTTTCAGATTTGTTCGGAGGTTTTTTCTATGTATTACGGTATGCTTGCATCTGCAGCTCTTCTTTTTGCAATGCAGTTTTTGTTTAATCAGCAGTATCAGAAAAACAGAGGCGACGGTCTGGATTCCGCCGTCACCCTTTCGCTTTATATGCACGGAATATCATTTTTGATAATGTTGCTGCTAAATAAATTCCATCTGGAAATAACGTGGTTTTCGCTGCTTATGGCAGCTCTTTATGCCGCCGTTGTGCTTGGCTACAGCTTTGCAAGCCTGAAAGCTTTTAAAACGGCAAACCTCTCTGTTTTTTCTATTTTCGCAATGCTCGGCGGTATGCTTCTGCCGCTTGCCTACGGAATTATATTCCGTAACGAAGGTTTCCCTATCACAAAAATCATCTGCGTTATTCTTATCGGTGTTGCAACAGCAATGAGCTTTGAAAAAGGCAAGAAAAGCAAAGGAAATATGAAATATTACCTTGCAGTTTTTGTTCTTAACGGTCTTGTTGGCGTTATTTCCACAATACACCAAACAAATCAAAAGTTTGCCGTGGACAGCTTCAGTTTTATGGCAACCGTCAACGTCTGCGTTGTTGTTGCCTGCGCAGCTTTTCAGCTCATTGTCAATAAAAAAATCACCCGCGTTAAGCCTAAAGAGCTTGGCTGCATTGGCGGATATGCGGTCTGCAACGGTATCGGCAACCTCTTATGCCTGGTTGCATTAACTTCTCTGCCTGCTTCGGTTCAGTTCCCGATTGTTACGGGCGGAACAATGTTTTTCTCAACCGCGCTCAGCGTTATCCGCAAAGAAAAACCCTCGGCAAAAACCGTTATCGCCGCCCTTGTTGCTTTTGCGGCAACAATATTTATAATGTTTTAAATTCAAAAGAGTGCTTCGGCACTCTTTTTTCTTTGTTTTCCTCCTTAAAAGTCCGTTTTATGGTACATCTTCGTTGCTATAATAAAGACGAACAAAACACAAAGGAGAAATGAATATGAAAATATTAAACAGTATTTATAAATTTTTGCTTGGCGATGATACCGACGTACCTTTTGAAGAACCTGAAAACAGATTTGAAGCTCCTGACCCCGAACCCGTTGCTCTCCGCCTTGTAACCGATTATGACGCTGCATAAAAAATGAGCCGGCAACGCATAAAAACTTTCACTCACTCAAAATTCATTTATATTCACTCAATTAACCTTCCTTTTGTTTCTGCCGGCTCTTTTTTATAACAAAAACAGGCTTGCAAAGGTATTAACCGATGCAAGCCTGTTAATTTTTTACATATCGTATGTTTTATCAATTTGTTTAAGCTCGTTGAAGGTATCGATTTCAACAATATCGTCAAATGTGCATTCACGGATGCTGATGTTATAATTCTTTTTGCAGTGCTCAAGCGGAACCAAATCCCAATATCTCTCTTTGCCGCCGGGAGCAAAATAGATTTCCTTAACGTCTTCCGCAAGCTTTGCGCCGTCTTCCTCGGTCCAATAAGAAATACCGTACATATGGTGGCAATTGGTGCCGCCGATTGCAACGCTTGTTATCTTATCGCCCTCTGTATAGAAGCACCAATCATCGGTTTCTTCAACGGGTACACCGAGATAGTTTGAAGAATACTGATATTTCTTTATAAGCTTGGGATTATAAAGCATCAGGTCAGCTTCAAGAACATAAGCATTCTTAAGCAGATATCTTGCGCAATAAACCGAAGATATGTTATTCGCCTCGTTGAACGCGGGGTTTTCAATAAATTTTATCATCGGATACTTATAAAGAAGCTGGTCAAACTGCTCACCGAGATAACCTCTGACAATATAAATCTCTTCTATACCCTGTGCCACAACAGCGTCGAGCAAGGTCTCAATCATTCTGACACCCTTGACTCTGATAAGAGGCTTCGGTGTGTTGAGAGTGATGGGAACAAGCCTTGAGCCGAATCCTGCGGCAATAAAAACAGCGCGCTTAACTTTGAACTGTTCAAGAACCTGCAGACCGTCTTCGGTTACCTGTTTGTTTGCAATAAGACCCTGAGCTTCAAGCTCTGACATAATCTTATTGACTGTGCCGAGCGACATTTTGGTTTCTGCCGCGATTTCTCTCTGAGTTGTTTTTTCTTCACATTCGGTCAGATAAACCAGAATGTCAAATTGTTTTTTTGTAATCATAATACTCCTCATATTATCAGTTTTGAGCGCAAACACGCGTCAAAATGAAGTTTTTTGTTCATTATCTGCTGTTGGTTCACGAAAATTGAACAAAGCTATTATAGTATCTTGTCATCGAGATGTCAACTGTTAAATAAAATTTTTGTCGGTTGCTGAGAGATAAAGAAGATACCTTTAATTTGTTGACACAAGATGCGATGAGTGATACAATAAAATTTGAACGATTTTTTATGTTTTAATCTGTTTTTGAGGGTGAAAAAATGGCTGATTTCAACTTTATTCCTTGTTATATAGACCCCGGCACAGGCAGTATGCTCTTCACTATTCTCATCGGCATTCTCGGAGCCGCTTTCTATTCGCTTAAAATGCTGTTTATAAAACTGCGTTTTAAAATCGGCGGCGGCAAAGCTGAAACCGCAAACAAAAAAACTCCGTTTGTTATTTTTTCAGATAACAAGCGTTATTGGTCAATTTTTGAACCGATTTGCCGCGAAATGGATAAAAGGGGTAAAGAAATATATTATATCACCGCTTCGCCCGATGACCCTGCTCTGACCTGCGATTTAAAAAATGTCAGGGCAGAATGTATTGAAAAAGAAAACAAGCTTTTTGCAAAGCTCAACTACATAAACGCAAGCATTGTTCTCTCAACAACTCCCGGTCTTGACGTATACCAGTGGAAGCGCGCAAAGGACGTTGATTATTACATTCATATTCCTCACGCCGCAAACGATATCACTCTCTACAGAATGTTCGGCATCGACTATTATGACGCCGTTCTCCTTTCGGGAGATTATCAGATTGAACAGCTCAGAAAGCTTGAAGAAATACGCAATCTGCCTGCAAGAGAACTCAAGACCGTCGGCATTCCGTATATGGACGAAATGGCAAAAAGGCTTGAAACCGCTGAACCCGTTCCGGAACACGAAAGAACCGTTCTTCTTGCTCCCTCCTGGGGACCGAGCGCAATTTTCGGCGTTTACGGCGGCAAAATTATCGACCTGCTTCTCAAAACAGGCTATCACGTTATCGTTCGCCCTCATCCGCAGTCATTCGCATCCGAAAAAGAACTTATGGATAAGCTGATGAAGGAATATCCTGAATCAGACCAACTCGAATGGAACCGAGATAGCGATAATTTCAACGTTCTTAACCGTTCCGATATTCTTATCTCCGATTTCTCGGGTGTTATTTTTGATTTCTCTCTGGTTTACGATAAACCCGTTATTTATACCGACCCCAAAATCGACGTTGGCGTTTATGATGCCTGGTGGCTCAAAGACGATCCTCTCTGGACTCTCTCTGCCCTGCCCCGTCTCGGACGTGAGCTTACCGAAGAGAGTATGGATAACATAAAAGAACTGATTGACTCCTGCCTTGAAGATTCGCGCTATGCCGAAGGCAGAAAAGCGGTCAAGAGCGAAACCTGGATGCACGCAGGTAACGGCGCGGAAAACGTTGCCGAATATCTGGTTAAAAAACATGAAGAAATCACAGGCAAGGAGGGATAAAAGTGTCTATAATACAGATTCTTGAATCGATTTTTATCGGTCCGCTGAAAATATTGTTTGAGCTTATTTATTCCTTCTCGAGGTTTATGTTTCATAACTCGGGCTTATCAATCGTTTCGTTGAGCCTTATTATGAACATTCTTGTTCTTCCGCTTTATAAACGCGCAGACGAAATGCAGGAAGAAGCCCGTAACGTTGAAAACAAGCTTCACGACGGCGTTGCACACATCAAAAAAGTTTTTTCGGGCGATGAAAAAATGATGATGCTGCAAGCGTATTACAGACAGAACAATTATAAGCCCACCGACGCTCTCAAAGGTTCCGTTTCGCTTCTGCTTCAGATTCCTTTCTTTATGGCGGCTTATAACTTCCTCTCAAACCTCAGCGAGCTTGAGGGAACTGCTCTCGGCCCCATCAAAGACCTCTCCGCGCCCGACGGACTTCTTGTTATCGGCGGCTTTGCAATCAACCTTCTGCCCGTTATTATGACCCTTGTTAACGTTATTTCCAGCACCATTTATCTCAAGGGCTTCCCCGCAAAAACAAAGGTTCAGATTTACGGAATGGCGCTGTTCTTCCTTGTGTTCCTTTATACCTCTCCTGCAGGTCTGGTTTTTTATTGGACACTGAATAACGTTTTCTCTCTCGGTAAAACAATTTTTTATAAGCTCAAAAATCCGCAGAAGGCGCTCAGAATTCTTCTTTCCGTTACTGGAATCGCCTTCATCATCCTCGGTTTTATTTTCTATAAAGACGTTCCCAAAACCAAGTTCACGCTTCTGGGTGCAGGCCTTGCGCTTCAGCTTGCTCTGGTTTTTCCTGCCATACGTAAAAAGCTCAGCAGACCCGCAAAAGAAATCACCGCTTCTCCCGACAAAAAGCTTTTCCTCGCCGGCTCGCTGTTCCTTACAATTCTTGTTGGCGCTCTCATCTCTTCTGCTCTCGTTGCCTCCTCGCCACAGGAATTCGTTGACCCCACTTATTTCCACAATCCTCTCTGGCATATCCTCAGTTCGCTCTGCCTTGCAACAGGCACGTTTATGGTCTGGTTCAGGGTTTTCTATTGGCTCTCAAAGCCCTCAACAAAGGTTATGTTCGGCAAGATTGTCTGGATTTTATCAGGTGTCTGCCTGATAAACTATATGTTCTTCGGAACAAAGCTCGGCATTATTTCATCTTCTCTCGTTTATGAAACGGGAATGCGTTTTCAGGCTTCCGAAGAAATAATAAACCTGCTGGTTGTTATTGCCGCCGTTCTTCTTCTCTGGTTCATCGCAACCAAATGGAACAAGGTTGCAACAAGCGTTCTCGTTATCGCAATTGTCGCAATGGGTGCTATGGCTGTTGTCAACGTAACCACAATCAGCAAATCCGTTAAAAACATTTCGGTTGTTGATAATTCAAGCAAGCCCCATTTTTCGCTGAACAAAGACGGTCAGAACGTTGTTGTTATTGTTCTGGACCGCGGTATGAACGATCTGGTGCCATATATCTTTAACGAAAAACCCGAGGTCAAAGAAAAATTTGACGGCTTCACATATTATTCAAACACAGTTTCTTTCGGCGCGCACACAAATTTCGGTATCTCCCCCATTTACGGCGGTTACGAATATACTCCTGTTGAAATGAATAAACGCGATAGCGTTCCTCTTGCGGAAAAGCATAATGAAGCTCTCAAGCTGATGCCTGCGCTCTTCTCGCAGGAGGGCTATGAAGTAACCGTTATGGATCCACCCTATGGCAACTATAACAATTATCCCGACCTTTCGGTTTATGATGATTACCCCGAGATCAACACAGGCATTTCTATGGGCAGATTCAGCGGTGAAACACTTAAAAAGCAGACGATTCAGAATAACTACAGAAACTTCTTCTGCTACAGCGTGATGAAGTGTCTGCCGCTTTATCTCCAGCCCTCAATGTATTCATTAGGCGGTTATCACGGTGACAGCCATCAGCAAAAAGTTAACAGCATTTCTACCGCAGAAGGTACTCCCAACAGCTTTATGAATTCCTTCGGAGTTTTAAATAATCTTTCCGCAATGTCTGAAATATCAGCAGACGGTCAGAACACCTTCTCAATCATCTATAACGACACGCCCCATCAGTTTGCGTTGCTGCAAACACCCGATTACACCATATCCGAAACGGTAGATAACACAAAATACGATGCCGAAAACAAAGACAGGTTCACCGTTGACGGTCAAACGGCAAACATAACAACTCCCGTTCAGATGGAAGCCTATCATTCCAATATGGCATGTATGATTGAACTTGGTAAATGGTTTGATTATCTGAGAGAGAACGGTGTTTATGATAACACAAAAATCATTCTCGTTTCAGACCATGCATATCCGCTTAATCTCCATGAGGACCTTTTCTTCACGGACGGTTCTCTCGGCCACGAAACGGGCGAATTTTATTTTGCGCTGCTTATGGTCAAGGATTTCAACGCTACGGGCTTCACCGTTTCGGATGAGTTTATGACAAATGCCGACGTGCCCACAATCGCAACTAACGGTCTTATCGAAAACCCCGTAAACCCCTTTACGGGCAAACAGATAAACAACAGCGAAAAAACTGCTCACGACCAGTTTATCATTGTTTCCGTTCAGTGGGACATTACCAAAAATAACGGAACCACATATGCCCCTGACCGCTGGGTAAGCGTTTCAGGCAACAGCAAAAACAGAGAAAACTGGAATTTCTACAATAAGAAAATCGTTCTCAAAGAACATAAATTCCCCGACTAATGCGAATGATATAAAACGTCAAAGGCTTGCTTCGGCATCTCCGTTGCAAGCCTTTTTGTTTTTTGCCGAATTTGCAGATGCTTATAAAAAGAAAGAGCAGTTGACAAATTCTCATAATAATTTATAATTTCAATATAGGCAATTTTGTGCGCGAGGTGATACTGTGCCGCTGCAAATCATAAGACAAGATATAACCAAAATGAAGGTTGATGCCATTGTCAACACCACCAACGAAGAAATGGTGGGTTACAGCGGTGTTGATCTTGCAGTGCATACCGCCGCAGGTCCTTTGCTTGATAAAAAATGCAAAAAGCTTGCACCTCTCGGCCTCGGCAAAGCAAAAATCACAAAAGGTTATAATCTTAAAGCAAAATACATAATCCACACCTTTGGTCCCGTATGGCGCGGAGGAATTGCAAACGAGAGCATTATTCTTAAATCGTGCTACACAGAATCCTTAAAGCTTGCAGTTGCAAACGGTTGTGAATCCGTTGCGTTTCCGCTGATTTCCGCAGGCACTTACGGTTATCCGAAAGACCAGGTGCTTAAATTTGCAATTCAGGTTATCACCGAATTCCTTTTTGAGCACGAGCTGACAGTATATCTGTGCGTTTATGACCGAAAATCCTATGAGTTCAGCAGAGTTGTTTTCAATGAAATCAGCGAATTTATCGATGATGATTACATCGAAGAACAGAAAGCTGTTTTCACATCGGAAATTGAATGTTTTGAAAGAACACTTCTTCCAAATGAAATCAGGCGCAGAGACAAGCTCAGCGCACCCGAACCGCCTGTTTGCGCTTCAATGCCTGCACCGCAAAGAGCAGAATACAGCAATGCAAAGAACAAAACGCTTGCAGAATATATGAAGGCGATGGATAAACCCTTTGCTTGGAAACTGTTTGACTATATCGATGCAAAGGGAATGACCGACGTTGAATGCTATAAAAAAGCCAACGTTGATAAGAAAACGTTCTCCAAAATCAAGTGCAATCCCGATAAGTATAAACCGTCAAAACAAACTGCCGTTGCCTTCGCAATCGCTCTTGAACTGACCCTCGACGAAACGCAGGATTTGCTCGCATCAGCAGGTCTGACCCTCTCACACAGTTTCACTTTTGATAAGATAATCAGATATTTCCTTCAAAAGGGAGTCTATGATGTTTTTGAAATAAACGAAGCACTGTTTGAATTTGACCAGATGCTCTTGGGATGCTGATATGGAGAACAATATGCTGAAAAAACTTTTTGAAAAACACGAAACTCCGATGTGTATGATGCTGATTATTCTGTATGTTATAATCAATTCATTCTGTTTGCAGCGTTTCGGCTTAACAGATTACAGAAGCACCGTTATAAACACTATATTTTCGGTTGCGCTGTTAATTCTGACAGTTGCTCTTAGGCGGGTATCATATTACGGATTGACAAAAGCAGAAAATCCCAAGAAATTTTTATATTTTCTGCCCCTTGTTCTGATAGTATCCGTAAATCTGTGGTCGGGAATAAATATCAATCACACTCCGAAAGAGATAGCATTTCATATTCTGACTATGTTTAATATCGGTTTCATTGAAGAAATAATTTTTCGTGGTTATCTGTTCAGAATGATGGAAAATGAGAATGTGAAGGTTGCAACGGCTGTCAGTTCAATAACGTTCGGAATCGGTCACATCGTGAATCTTTTCAACGGAGCTCAGCTGATTCCCACCTTGCTTCAGATATGCTATGCAACGGCAATCGGTTATTTGTTTGTTATCATATTCCGTAAAAGCAAATCAATTGTTCCGTGCATAATTGCCCACTCTGTGAACAACGCACTCTCAATATTCAACGCAGACAACACCGTTTCTTTATATATTGCACCGATTTTTCTTGTCGTGGCTCCGCTTTTATATGCCGTATATATCAATAAATTCGTAAAAGAATAAAAGTCTCCCGTCAAGCGACCAATTGAATAAACAAACCCGCTATAATGTGGTTGTAAGGTTGAGAAACCAAGCAACCACATTTTTATTTTTGGAGGAAACACAAATGAAAAACAACGTAACAGAACTCGTATTTATCCTTGACAGAAGCGGCTCAATGGCGGGGCTTGAAAGCGACACAATCGGCGGATTCAACGCTATGATTGAAAAACAGAAAAAGCAGGACGGCGAATGCTACGTTTCAACAGTGCTTTTTGATAATGTTTCCGAAGTTCTTCACGACAGGGTGAAGCTTTCTGAAATCGGTCCGATGACAGACCGTGATTACACCGTTAGAGGCTGCACTGCGCTTATCGACGCCATCGGTGGTGCAATACGCCATATCGGCAATATTCATAAGTATGCCCGTCCCGAAGACGTACCCGAAAACACAATGTTCATCATCACAACCGACGGCATGGAAAACGCGAGCCGCCGTTTCTCAAGCGATGAGGTCAAGGCGATGATTGAAAGGCAAAAGGAAAAATACGGTTGGGAATTCCTTTTTATCGGTGCAAACATCGACGCGGTCAAAACCGCCGCAACATACGGCATCGGTGCCGACAGAGCAGTAAATTACAATGCCGATAAAGAAGGCACAAGCATCGTTTATGAGTCGGTTGCAAAAGCCGTTTGCAACGTCAGAGCGTGTGCGCCTCTTGCTTCTGACTGGAGCGACAAAATCAACAACGATTATCTCCGCAGAGGTAAAAACAGAAGATAATCGGCTTTTTACAAACAAAAACGCGCTCCAAAAACAATTGGAGCGTGTTTTTATAATTAACTTATCAAATAATTTGAATAATCTTTTTGAACTCTTCACTGTTTTTGAATTCTTCTGAAAGCTCGGGTCTGTTTAACAAACCATCTTTCACGTCCTCACAGAATGAACCTTCCCAGAAACGGTATGCTTTTGATTTATTGAATTCAAGTCCCTTTACGGCATTCGAAGTGTGAACAAAATCATCAGGCATCTCGTCATAGCTTTTTGCAAGCTTAAGAGCTTTTTCAAAATATTCAAGAGCAGTTTTTTTGTCGCCTGCAAGATATTTTTTTACCCCGAGCCTTTGATAGTATATCACCATAAGATAATGGCTCTTACCATAATCACCGTCAGGCATAACGGCCTCAACAAGCTTAAGATAAGCCTCAGAAATATTATCGTCGGCATCAAGAAAATTCTTATACTTTCTGTTCATAATTTCACCAAAAAGACGAAGCATTTCAGAAATACCGTTTGCACAGGCAGCCGCCCGCTTTTCATCATCATGAGGATACATATACATAGCTTCGTAGTCCCTTGTGTTCTGCATAACCGGCATTTGTTCAAGAATCTTTTCCACCTCGGCAATATCTACCCCGCTGTTTTTAATAAGGCTAAGGTCGCGCAGATAACGGCACATAAGCTTCTGCGTCCAGATTCTGATACTGTCAACGGTGCAGTAATTCTGCACGGTATCATAAACCCTTTCAACTTCCGCTTTTATTGAAAGAAGATAATCTTCGTCACATTGCGAATGGATAAGCGCATTTAAATATTTGGAAAGCAGGTCATAATTGCCGGGAAACTCACTGATTGCGGTTTTGAGCATATCTCTTGCCTCGTCAATCTTCCCGTCTCCCAACAAGCAGAAATATTTTTCGCTATATTTGCTGATCTGCTTTTCTTTTTCAATAACATCTGTGCCAAGAAGGCTGTCAACAGTAACGCTGAAGAATGATGCAATTATCGGAAGCATCGTGATATCGGGATAAGTTTCGCCACGCTCCCATTTGCTTACCGCCTGGAACGACATACCGAGAAATTCTGCTAACGATTCCTGAGTGAGTTCTTTTGATTTGCGAAGCTTTTTAAGGTTTTCTCCAAAACAGATTGTCATTGCAATATCACCTTTCGTTTGTTAATATTAACCCAGCCGTTGGTTACAAGCTGATGATAACAGCTTTTTGAAAAAGAGACAATAACCCGTTTATTGAAAAAATTTCTCTCATCAAGAGAGTTTTTCTATCGCAACGCTTTTTCGCCAGCCGTTCTCTTGCGTTTTCTCTTGATTTAATTAAACAAAACATATATAATGCTATACAGGTTGGTGATATTATGAACACTTATTTTAATGAAATAACTGCTGCGCCTGTCAACACCGTTGACGGTAAAATAGTTTATAAAATTCCTGCAGGCGCATTCTGCAGCAACGGTGACCTCGGTGTTGTTTTTGACAATGACGAAAAAGGTCTTGTTCTGCACGTTTCAAAATGCGATTTCTGGAAATTCGAAGCAGGCACACACAATGACGGCGGAATTAAAACCGTTGGTAATATCCGCATCAGCAACGTTGATTTGGCTGAATATAATATTAAGCAATATTTCGATAAAGGTCTGCTTGAATGCAAATTCGGTAACGCAGAAATCGAATTTTTTATTGCTCCCGAAAACGTAATTTATTTTGAAATAAAATCAAGTGATACTCTTGCAGTTGAAATTGAACAGCCCGACACTTGCGATTCAAAAAACACCGTTTCTGAAACCGACGGCATCAAAACCTGTGTTCGCAAATTTGAAGGTGAAAACCTTGTGCGCGAAAGCGCTGTCAGCCTTTGCCTTCGTAACATTGAATCAGGCTCATCTTACACACGCTTCTGCGTTTCTGTTGTAACAAATTTTGATGATGAAAAATACACAGAAAAAAGCATTGCTATGGCAATGGGTTGCGACTATGACGGCGATAAGGCTAAAACCGAAGAAAAATGGAAAAACTTTTTCTCAGCATCAAAGGTTACTCTTGAAGACAAAGAAATTGAGAGCTTTTATAACTCAAGCCTTTATCACCTTGCAGGCTGTATGGGCAACAAAGAATTTCCTCCGGGACTTTTCGGCAATTTTGTTACCGATGATTTCTTCCCTTGGGCAGGCGACTATCATATGAACTATAACTATGAAGCGCCCTATTACTGCATTTTCTCTTCAAATCACCCCGAGCTTTTCGACGGATATATGGCTCCCGTTAACGATATGAAAGAGGAAGCCGAAAGGTTTGCAGGATTTTTCGGTTGCAAAGGCTATGCCTTCCCCGTCAGCTTCGGTCCGAAGGCACTTGACGTTTATTCCATGAAAGAGTGCAAAGAACACGGTGTGCTTTTCCTCGGTCAGAAAAGCCACGCCGCATATGCCTGCGTAATTCCGATTATGCACTGGTTTGCAACCTACGATAAAGACTACGCCCGCAAAAATTACTACGATTTTGTTCTCAATACCGCCGCTTTCTGGGAAGATTACCTTGTAAAGAAAAACGGCAGATATTTAATCAAAAACGATGCCGCCCACGAAATCCCCTATTATCGCGGCGAAAAATTCAGATATATCACCCACAAGGGTCAGATTGAAACGGTTAACGCAATTAACTCCCTCGGTCTTGTGAAGCTTCTTTTTAAAGCCGTTTATGATATGGCAAAAGAACTTGGACTGAACAGCGAAAAATATGCCCTCTGGGAAGATATCAACAAAAACCTGAGCGATTTTCCCACCTTTATCAAAAAAGGTAAAAAATGCTACCGTTATTCAAAAAGAGGTATCCGCTGGAGAGATGATAACACCGTTGGTCTTCAACATATTTATCCTGCTTCTCAAATCGGTCTTTCATCAGATGAAAAGACCCTTAAAATCGCAAAAAACACCTATTTCATAAACGACAGACGTCTTGATGATAACGGCTCGAATTCTTATCTGCCTGCAGGCGCAAGAATCGGCGTTGACCCTGATTTTGTGCTTGAGGGAATAAAAATGAATATCAAAGAATTCGCTCTGCCAAACAGACTTTTCCGCCATCACGGCGGCGGCATTGAGCATCTCACAACAGTGCCTGCAACCGTTAACGAAATGTTGCTGCAGAGCCACGAAGGAATTATCAGGCTCTTCCCCTGCTGGAACAAAAATTCGTCCGCAGCGTTTGAAAATCTGCGTGCAGACGGAGCCTTCCTTGTTTCTGCAGAACTGAAAAACGGTCAGACCGCTTCGCTCAAAATCAAGAGCCTTATGGGCAGAAGCTGCGTTGTTGAGGGTTCGGATATCAAAGAAATAAAAAAATCCGACGGCACAGCAATAAATTTCAGCCGAAACGGCAACACCGTTTGCTTTGAAACAGAAGCAAACGAAGAATATAAACTGATATAATCAAAGCCGCCCAAAACGGGCGGCTTTTGGCTTGCATATATTTAAATTCACCTTATCCTTGCAACCCTGACGGGTTTGTGCTATACTGTTATAAGTTTTTTATAAGGAGAGTTTCCTATGTCCGTTCAAAACAACTTGAAAAAGCGTTGGATTTATCTTGCTGCAGGCGTTTTTGCAATGCTTTTCTCGGGTGTTCTTTATGCGTGGTCAATTCTCAAAGTCCCGTTCAAAGAAGATTACGGCTTCGCAGAAAAAGTTCTTTCACTTAATTTCACTATCACAATGTGCTTCTTCTGCCTTGGCGCATTTTTCGGCAGCCTTATCTGCAAAAAAATCGGAGTTAAGCTCACCCTAATTCTTGCAGGTCTGCTTGTCGGCGCAGGCTTTGTTTCAACAGGTTTGCTCACCGCGCAATCAAGCCCTTGGCTGCTCTATATAACCTATGCAATTCTCGCAGGCACGGGTATCGGCATTTCATATAACGTTGTTGTTTCAACCGTATGCTCGTGGTTTCCCGACAGAAAGGGCTTTTGCTCCGGTTGCCTTATGATGGGCTTCGGCATAAGCACATTGCTTATGGGCAACGTTATAAATGCGATGTTTGCAAATTCCGCTTTCGGCGTAAGCAAAACCTATATTCTCATCGGCGCAATTATTGCGGCGGTGCTTGTTGCGGCAGGTCTTATTCTTCGCAAGCCTTCTGCTGAAGATAAACTTCCGTCTCCCAAATCAAGCAAAAACGTTAAAAAAGAAGCTTTCGAGAGCCGCGATTTCAAAACCTCAGAAATGCTTAAAAGCTTCACTTTCTGGAGAGCCTTTGCGTGTATGGCATTCATCACCGCCGTAGGCAACTCCGTAATCAGTTTTGCGCGCGATCTCGTTATTTCCGTTGACGCAACACCTGCTCTCGCAGTTACACTTGTTGGTGTGCTTTCTGTTTTCAACGGAATCGGCAGAATTCTCACAGGAGCACTCTATGATGCTCTCGGACGCCGTACAACAATGATTTCGGCAAACGTTCTTACCATCGTTGCTGCAGGCATAACTCTGCTTGCTGTTCAGCTCCACTCCCTGCCCGTTTGCATCATCGGTCTTTGTCTCACAGGTCTTTCATACGGCTCCTGTCCGACTGTTACCTCAGCTTTCGCATCATCCTTCTACGGTCAGAAATATTTTTCGGTCAACTACAGTCTGATGAATTTCAACCTGATTGTTGCCGCATTCATCGCAAATTTCAGCAACAGCCTTCTCGCACAGTACGGCAATTACACTGCGCCCTTTACTATGCTTCTGATTCTTGCCGTCTGCGCTCTCGGACTCAATTTTTCAGTTAAAAAACCGTAATATGCATAACAAAAAGCCGCCCAAGGGCGGCTTTAATTTTTGATTAAAATTCTTTGTTTGCCAGAATAAATACCATTCTTTCCTGAATTGCAGAACCTCCGTGTTCTGTACCGAAACCTCCGTGGTCAGAGGTGATGATGATAAGCCAATCCTCTGTCTCATAGGATTCTCTTTTCTCGATTTCCTTGATTGTTTTGTAAGCAAGAATTTCATTGAGTCTGAAGCCTGCTTTATAGATGGGATTGTTTACCGAAAATCCAAAAGAATGTCCGGCGTGGTCGGTGCCCTCATAAATTGCAAAAATAAAATCCGAGCAATCACTCTGCTTCAAATCATTCTTTACGGCTCGTGCAGAAGCAGTATCTCCCATACAGATTTTGAAAGCAACGTTGATGCCGTTTTCTTCGCAATATGCCTTTTCATCCTTATAGGTGCTGTCACTGTCAACAAAATGACCTTTCCACGATGTAACAAAGTTTGCCGAATCAATAACACCGTCTTCCGTAAGAGAAGTCAGCAACGTTTTATAATCCAGCGTTTTAGTGATACCGTTACCCGTGATACCGTGTTTATCCGCCCATTCGCCTGTCAGAACAGAACACCAGCCGGGAGCTGTTGAGGTTTTTTGAATGTTCTCTTCAGGATAATTTACGCCGCCGCAATATCCTATTTTAAGCGACGCACCGTCACCGAGCATCTTGCTGACAGCGCTGAAACGGGATTTTTCTGCGAATTTAAGAGCATCCGCGCGACAGCCGTCATAACCGATAACGATAGCCTTCTTTTCCGTCTTTCCCTCAGGAAGAGGCGAAGCGAAATGCTCGGTTATCATATCATAGATTTCTGTCTGGGGTATTGCCGTTTCAACCGTATTTTCATATCCGATTGACAAAACGGTTTCGCGGTAAAGCGCCTCGGTATCCTTGGCGTCAGCACTGTATAAACCCAAAAGCGACGGGAAGATCATAATAATGCTCAAAAATGTTGAAATAAAGCTCATTTAAGTTCTCTTCCTATATTACCTTTATTAAATCAACTATTCTTTTTCAGCTTTCTTAAAGTAATGACCGTTGCGCCGATTACCCCGAAACCGAACGCAAGAAGCACAATCGGAGTGATGGCAAACGTTGTTGCGGAAGCGATATATCCGTATGCAAACTGAACGGCAAAACCGATACCGTATGCACCACTCATATGGTAACCCGTAATATCAGCCGAATAGTCTGCACCGAATCTCGCAGGCACACTGTGAAGCACGCTCGGAAATACGGGGCCGTAACCCATACCGATTAAAAGCAGACCGACAAGTGCGGTTTTACCGACAGGCAGAAGAAGAATAATTATTCCGCTTGCCGCAAGTGCCATACCGCCCATAACAAGGGTGTTATCGGAAAGTTTTTCGGAAAGAAAGCCTGCAATAATTCTGCCGAGCATAATTCCGCCAAAAAAGAGCGAAATCCATTTTGCGGCTTCGTCAGGCGAAACAGCGAGAACGTTTACGGCATAGGTTGCACCCCAGGTACCTATCGTGAATTCACCTGCACAGTAAAGTCCGAGCGAGAGGATGCTCGTTAACATTCCCTTTTCTTTCAACAAATCGAAAAAGCTTTTCTTGGGCAATTCTTTATGTGCCTCTTCGGTGACTTTTTTCGGCTGAACATTCCACTTTTTAAGGCTTGCAAGAATAATAAGTGCAATTGCAAATTGAATAAACGCCACAACACGGTAACCGTTACGCCACGTTCCGTCACCGCCAAGAAATGCAGACATAATCATCGGGCTGATTGTAACTCCGAGACCCCAGCAGCAGTGAAGCCAGTTCATATGCTTCGCCTTATAGTGAAGCGAAACAAAGTTATTCAGACCCGTATCAATCGCACCTGCACCGTATCCCATAATAATTGTGCAAATTATCATCACAACGATATTCGGCGAAAAGCTGATGCCGATAAGACCGAGAGCAGTAAGAAGCGTTGAGAAAAACGTCACTCTGCCCGTACCGAATTTTCGCAGAAGCGGACCCGCAATGAATGCGATGCCGCCCGTTGAAACAGCGGTAACGACGCTGTAAACCGAGCCAAAGCTTTCAGGCAATCCGAATTCAACGTGAACAACAGGCCAAGTAACGCCAAACAGCGAATCGGGAAACCCGAGCGAAACAAAGGCTATATAAATAACAATAAGCAACGCTGTCATATAAATCTCCGTTAATAATTATGATTAAATTTTATAATATCACAACCTTATTAAAAAGTAAACCTGCATTATAAATACCAACCTTTTTATACGTGTCAACGGTTTCAAAAACTGCTTTTTCCACATTAAAATCCAAAAAGAACAATGTTATATTTCATTGACGGCTATTCGCTTGATTTTCAATCTGCTTTTTGATAAGATAATTCTTACAGACAAACATTATACGGAGAGATATTATGATAAAGTCAGTTGTTTCATTAATTACCGCCGCCGTCACTTTTTTCAGCGGTTGTTTTTCGAATATTGTTAACACAGTATTTTTCCCCGAAGCACCGCAGACAGAATCCGTTGAATTTGCCAAAAATTTAGGCAACGGCTGGAATCTCGGCAATACTCTTGAAGCCTGCGAAATGGGTTCAGCCGAAAAAATGGGTCTCGAAAGCGAAATCTACTGGGGCAATCCATATACAACAAAAGAAATGGTAGAAGCCGTAAAAAATGCGGGCTTCGGCACGGTTAGAATTCCGATAACATGGGCACAACACCTCGATGAGAATTATGTGATTGACGAAGAGTGGCTTGCCCGTGTAAAGCAGATTGTTGACTGGGTGCTCGAATGTGAAATGTACGCCATAATAAATATCCATCACGATGACACATTCTGGCTTATCACCGACAAAGCGCACGAAAAAAACGCAACAGCGGTTATTACCGCCATCTGGTCGCAGGTGAGCGAGTATTTCAAAGACTATGACGAACGCCTCATCTTCGAAACGATGAACGAGCCGAGAGTAGTTGGATGCGATACCGAATGGAGCGGTATTCCAGA
>JAFXJO010000158.1 GCA_017532185.1 Clostridia bacterium
AGACGATTCTCTTCACTCAAAGCGCAAGGTTCTTGCATACGTCACAAAGGAAGACGTTGTTAAGAAGCTCTTTGACGAGATTGCCCCCAAATATAAGGAAGTTAACGGCGGTTATTGCCGCATAATCAAAACAGGTCCCCGTAGAGGTGACGCAGCAGAGATGTGCATCATCGAGCTTGTTTGATTATAAGATAGCTTTTTAAACGATAAACGCATTGTCAGGTCTGACCCGACAATGCGTTTTTGTTTTTTATGATTGATAATTAAAAAATTTATGTTATACTTGAAATAGAGGCTAGCGGAAGGAAGGGTTAAAAATGTTTTGCTCCAAATGCGGAAGTAGGCTTGACGATAATGCGGCAATATGCCCGGAATGCGGTAAACGGTTTAATGAAGGGGTTGCGCAGCCTCAGCCTGAAACCTCTAAAAAAAGCAACACGGGTATGAAAATTGCGTTCGCCGTTTTGGCGGTTGTTGCCGTTGCGGCGATTGTTATTGCCGTGCTTATGGGTACGGGAATAATATCTTTTGAAAAAAAGGAAAGCGAAGAGGCTTCCGTGAGCGATGAAAGTAAGAATAATCAGAGCTATGATGAGCCTGAAATCGGCAGCGTTTCAAGCGCACCTGCAGTGACCGCGGATAAATCGGTTAAAAAGGTTATGCTTAAAATGGATTTCTATAAAGGGGATGACGGTAGAAAATTTAAGTGGGTTGCTGCAGATTTTTCGAATCCTCAAAGACCTGCAACATATTTGCTCGCTGAGTATACCGACCCTTCGTACGGTGAAACAGTCGTCTGTTTAATGTACGAAGGCGATACCTGTTATATGAGAATGAGTGTTGATTCATTCTTATATTCAGAAACATATAAGCAGGAATACGATGAAGAAGAGATTGCAAATATGTCCCATACTTTCGGACGTAATTATAATATAAATCCATACGGAACGGTATATACTTATCTTGGAAAAGAGAACCTGAAAAACACAGGCGAAGCATATATCTATGAAGCTTATAACGAAGAAAACGGTTATAAAAAATTTTGGGTGGATACTGATACGGGATACACGGTCAAATCTGAAACGGATAATATAACCGACTGGATTGTGGCAGAAATAATTGAGGGCGATGCCGTTGAACTGCCCGAATTCGACAAAGAAAACGCCATTGAAATGGAATAAAAAAGAGCCGAGAAATCGGCTCTTTTTTTGTCTTATTTTCCGTTTTCGTTGAGCAGGCGGTGCTTTTCATCCCAGAGTGCCTGCGAAAGGTCAACGTAATAGTTGTGCGGATTTTCGAATCGCTTAACCTCGTCCCAAAGAGTATCGACCTGTGCGGTGCAGTAATCCTTGATTTCCTGAATTGTTTTGGGCTGATATACGCATTCACCCTTAACAAAAATCGGCTCAAGCAATTCTCTTACGGTGAAGTTGGTTATTGTTTTGCGCTTCCAGGTAAAGTCGGGGTCAAAGAGGTCGTAAGGCTTGGAGTTATCAACAACCTCATCTGCAAGGGCTATAAGGTCTGCCGCCGCTTTGCCTGTTTCATTATCGTAAAGACGGTAAACTCTCTTGTTGCAGGGAGTGGTGATTTTTGCAACGTTTTCGCTGAGTTTGATTTTGGGGATATCAACGCCGTCTTTCTTAACTGCAACCAGCTTATAAACACCGCCGAGAACAGGGCTTGAAGAAGAAGTTATAAGTCTTTCACCAACGCCGAAGGAGGTTACCTGTGCGCCCTGTGCCATCATATCCTTGATTATATATTCATCAAGAGAGTTCGAAGCAACAATGCCGCAGTCTTCATATCCTGCTTCATCGAGCAGTTTGCGTGCTTTGCGGGAAAGATAGGCGATGTCGCCGCTGTCAATACGGATTCCCTTGGGACGCTTGCCAAGAGGCTTGAGCACCTCATCGAAAACTTTGATGGCGTTGGGAACACCGGATTTGAGAACGTTATAAGTATCAACGAGCAGAGTGCAGCTATCGGGGTATTCTTCAGCATATGCCTTGAAGGCTTCGTATTCATTGTCAAAAAGCTGAACCCAGCTGTGTGCCATTGTTCCGAGCGCGGGAACACCGAATTTTTCATCAGAAATCGTGCAAGCTGTGCCTGCACAGCCGCCGATATATGCGGCTCGTGCGCCGTAGATTGCGCCGTCAAATCCCTGTGCTCTGCGTGAACCGAATTCCATAACAGCTCTGCCTTTTGCAGCGCGGCAGATTCGGTTCGCTTTTGTAGCGATAAGGCTCTGATGATTGATACAGAGAAGAACCATTGTTTCAATGAACTGTGCCTGAATGACAGGACCTTTTACCTTGATTATCGGTTCGCCCGGAAAAATCGGTGTACCTTCGGGGATTGCCCAGACGTCGCAGCAGAATTTGAAATTATGAAGATAATCAAGAAAATCTTCGCCAAAACCCTTTGAACGCAGATATTCGATATCTTCATCGGTAAAAGTCAGATTTCTGAGGTATTCAACAAGCTGTTCAACACCCGCCATAATAACAAAGCCGCCACCGTCTGGCACTTTTCTGAAGAACATATCAAAATAAGCAACGGTATCCTTGAAATCATTTTTGAAGTAACCGTTTGCCATAGTGATTTCATAAAAATCGGTCAGCATCGTGAGATTGCGGTTGAGTTCCATTATATATCCCTTCTTTTAAATTAATATAAATACATTATTACTCAAAATCACAAATAACACAAGACCTGAAACAAAAATTTTTTAAATCCAAAGCAAATAGTTTCTGCACTGAATTTGGCGGCGATTTTGGTTAGACTGTATTGATAACGCAAAAAACAGCAAAAAAAGAAAAATTAACGCTTAAAATAATTAAAAACACCTTGCTTTTTTGCTTCACATATGATAGAATGCAAACGAAGAAAACGAAAAAACGGTATTTTTCTGTAAGTTCTTCTGTAACATTATACAGATTGTATAAAACGGACAATATAACAAATAACGGAGGCAAAAGAAATGAGAATCAGAAAACAGGCTCTCGGCGAGAGAAACATCGTTGGAGCAAAAATTGAAGCAAGACGCAAGGAAATCAATATGAAGCAGAAGGATCTTCTTACCCAGCTTCAGATTAAAGGTGTTGACCTCAATGCATCAGGTCTTTCCAAGATGGAAGGTCAGCTCAGATACGTTACCGATTTTGAGCTCAAGGCTCTTTCGGAAGTTCTCAGCATCAGCGTGAATGAGCTTCTCGGCATCGAAGAATAAACCCAGACCACTACTTACCCTCTTATATACAACTCCTCACGAAGCCTCACCTGTCCACAGGGTGAGGCTTCACCCCTGTTAAGACGGGTTAGCATAATCTAAGAAAAAAGGCTTGCAACAAAACGTTGCAAGCCGATTTTTATTTTGCATATACTTTAAGAATTTCTCCGATATAAACCTTGTGATAATCGCCTGCGGCATAATTTTTTTCGATAGCCTCGTCCTCAAATCCTTTTGGGTCAATGAATTGCGATGCCATCTTGCGGCAAACGAGAGTGTATTCCGCCTGCTCAAAAGTAACGCCGCCGTCTGCGAAAACAGGAGTCAGATCCGTTGCGGCAACCTTATCGATATCTCTGCCGCTTTTTGAACCGCAGATTTTGAGAGCGTCTTTATATTCGTTGCCGTAGAAAGAAAGGGTGAAAATATCTTCTTTTTCAATGAATTCATAGGTGTAGCGCTGAGGTCGGATGAAAATGAAAACAGCATCTTTACCCCAGATTTCGCCAAGACCGCCCCAACTGATGGTCATTGTGTTGAATTTTTCGGCGTTGCCTGCGGTCACAAGTCCCCAGTTATCCGAAATAAGTTCAACGGCACTTTTTTTGATGTCTCTGATATTGATTTCTCGCATAAAAATACCTCCGGAGATGTAAAATAAATCTTTTAACAGCAAAATTCACAACTTGATTAATTTATAATTATATCACAGTTTTTTCTCCAATGGAAGATGCGGCGGTAAAAGAAATTATGTCTTAATAAATATATGTTAATCAATAAAAGGAAATTCGTTATTGAAATCGTAATAAAATAATGATAATATATAATTTAACGATGAAAAAAGGAGGGTTTCGCTTGAGCGAAAAGAAAGGCCTTCAGAAGAATAAAAATACCGAAGATGAGGAAATTGTTAACCCCTGCACAAAATGCAGTGAGCATAACTGTCTCGACGGTGAGGATTATTGCGAAGAGTGTATGAGCAAAATGCTTAACACGCGCATCTCATTTGCAGGCTGGGTTGCAGGTGCAATTTCGCTTGTGATGGGAGTTGTGGCAGTTGCGCTTATCGTTATGCATTTTCCCTGTGCAGTGCTTGCGATAAGAGCTGAAAGTGCGGCGAAGGACAAACGCTGGAACGACGCTTGCCATTACTATGAACAGATGGATAAAACAATTGCAGAGCTTCAGGCAACGTTTGAATGGAAGCCCGGCAAGGAAGAGCCTCTTCTGCGCAGATTTTTCCTTATGGGTACAAATACCAGGGCAAAGATGTTTCAGGCTTATGCCGAAATGTATAATCCTATGACTGCGGTACAGGATTTGATGGTCAAGGATTATTCCGACTATGATTCGATGGTCAGGGGAGAAGAAAAGCTGATAAACCATCCTGCGGTTAAACCGTATTGGGAGGTTTATGACAGCATAAGCTTTACCGAGGGCGCGATTTATTATTCAGGTGAGCAGCCCGAAGAATCAACCTATGAGGCGAGCATAGCTTTCATTGAAAAAGTTGAAAAGCAGGACGGCATAAACAAGGTTTATTCCACCTATCAGAAATATGCGATTGCCGCTTCTTATAATCAACCTGTTGAGGTGCGCGTCAAGTGGCTCAATGAATGTGACAAACTGGCACAGGCGTCGGGCAACGATTATAAATGGCTTTATTACTATGATTATGCCGACGTGCTCAACGAGCAGGGCAGAGCAGATGAGGCTCTTGCCTTGATTGACTTGCTCATATCCGAAAACAGCAACAACTTCAACGCATACATTCAGAAAACCGATATTCTGCTGACAAACGGCAGAATCGGTGAGGCTGAGAAATTTGTTGCAACGCTCAACGAAGAATACGGTAATTATACCGAGACGGTTGAGATGCAGCTTAAGGTCAATCGCTGCAAGGGTGACTATGAAAACGCAAAGCTCATTGCAAACGTTTTGCTTTCCGAACGCACAGCTTCTCCCGAGGCATACCGTCAGCTCGCGTTGATTTATCTTGCGGAAGGCGACTATTCAACCGCGTTCGAATATATCGATATCGGATGCACCAACGCCTATAATCTTAACTATTACGGTGCAGGCATATCGGAAGAAAAGCTTTATGAAACGCTTTACGTCAGTTCAAAACTTCTTGAACAAATGGGCAATCTCACTGATACCGAAAAGGCAAAAATCGGTATGATTAACGAGATGTTCGGCGAAGAATATTTGCCCGGCGCCGAGGTAAAAGCAATAGTCAGCGGCGAGAAAACCGTAAAAGAAATTCTGACACAGGGGGATTATGATTTAGTATGAGAATTTTATACGTAATCGGCAAATATATCACTTTCCCCGGTGCTTATATAAGAGCTTTCTGGGAGCATATGACCTGTCTGCTTCTCGGCTTGCCTGTTGAAAACACAGGTTATCTCAGGGCAGACGAAATGTGCGGCCACATCGAGCATTTTCTGCCTAAAAAGGCTTGGGCGGCTTATCTTTCGGCAACAGCTCCCGGTTTTATGGGTCTTATAACAGGTTTACCGCTTGTTGTTCTCGGTGTGCTTAATCTGCGTTTTATGGGTATTTCCTTCGCGGATTCCAAAGTTCTGTTTGTTCTCTATATTGTGCTTATTTATATCGGCGCTTCGATTATGTGTTGCCTTCATCCTCAGTTTGAGGTGGCGCAGAACTTATGGGATATAACGCTTGAAAAGCTTCATTCAAAGGATAAAAAATCCGTAGTCGGCGGTGTATTTATGTTCTTGCCTGCTCTTGTTACTTACGTTGGTGCAGTGCTTGAGAGATTTTCGGTTCCCGTTTTAATCTGGGCAGCAGGACTTGCGGTTGCATTTATTATCTGATTAAAAAACCTCGGTGTAAGCCGAGGTTTTTTTGTTTTACTTACTTGAAAATATTATGATATATGTTAGAATTAAAATGTAAAACTGTATTCGGGAGGTTATTCCTATGGCAAAAGAATTTATGGGCAAGGATTTTTTGCTCGATAATGAACCTGCGATAAAAATGTTTGAGGCGGCAGATAAAATGCCGATTTTTGATTGGCACTGCCATCTTTCACCCAAAGAAATTTATGAAAACGCTCAGCCCGAGGATATTGCGTGGCTGTGGCTTGCAGGTGACCACTATAAATGGCGCGCAATGCGTTCCTGCGGCGTTGACGAAAAATATATAACGGGCGATGCAAGCGGATACGAAAAGTTTAAAGCATTTGCAAAAATTATGCCTAACCTCATCGGTAATCCGATGTATCATTGGTGTCACCTTGAGCTTCGCAGATATTTCGGCATCAACGAGATTCTTTGCGAGGATACCGCCGATGATATCTGGAACAGAGCAAATGCCGCTATAAAAGCAGGCGGATTTACTCCGCGCGAGCTTATTGAAAAATCAAACGTTTCCCATCTTTGCACAACCGATGACCCTGCCGACAGCCTTGAGTATCACGTTCTTCTTGCTGAAGAGAGTGATTTCAAGTGCAAGGTTCTGCCTGCGTTCAGACCTGATAAAGCTCTCGGCATTGACCTTCCTTCGTGGAGAGGTTGGCTTGAAACGATGGAAAAATGTGTTGGCAGAAAGATTGACGGCTTTGAGGCTCTCTGCGATGCACTCAATGAAAGAATTGAGTTTTTTGCAACTCTCGGCTGTTGTGCAAGCGACCACGCTTTTGCTTACGTACCCTATGAAACTGCAACTGTGCAGGAGCTTGACGCGATTTTTGCCAAGGTTAAAAACGGCGGTGAAGCAAGCGTTGTTGAAGCAGATAAATTCAAGACTGCTCTTCTTTCTTTCCTTGCAGAAAAATATGCAGATAAGGGTTGGGGAATGGAGCTTCATATCGGCCCGATGAGAAATAACAACACCCTTATGTTTAACAGAATCGGTCCCGATGCAGGCTTCGATTCAATCGATGACCGCGAAATTGCAGGCAAGCTCTCAAGATTCCTTGACACCCTTGCCGTTAAAGAAAAGTTGCCCAAGACGGTTCTTTTCACGCTCAATCCCAAGGATAATTACGTGCTCGGAACAATGCTCGGCAACTTCCAGAATTCTGATGCAGAGAGCAAGATTCAATTCGGCTCAGCATGGTGGTTCAACGATAATATTGACGGTATGCGTGAGCAGATGAAGGCGCTCGGCAATCTCGGCGCTCTGGGCAAATTCGTTGGTATGGTTACGGATTCGCGCTCTTTCCTCTCATATCCGAGACACGAATATTTCCGCAGAATTATGTGCGGTCTTCTCGGCGATATGGTTGAAAACGGTCTTTATCCCTTTGACGAAAAAGCACTCTGCAAAATTGCGGAAGACATTTCATATAATAATGCCGCGAAGTATTTCGGCATAAAATAAAGAAAGGATGAAATCAATGGCAAAATATGTTCTTGCTCTCGACCAGGGCACAACAAGCTCAAGAGCAATAATTTTTGATAAAAAAGGAAACATTGTCAGCAAAGCTCAGAATGAATTTGAGCAGATTTATCCTAAGGCAGGCTGGGTTGAACACGACCCTCTTGCAATTCTCTACAGTCAGTTTCAGGCTGTTGCAAACTGCATCATTTCGGGAGGTATCAGACCGGTCGAAATTGCAGGTATCGGCATAACAAATCAGCGTGAAACAACCATTCTCTGGGACAGACAGACGGGTAAACCCGTTTATAACGCTATCGTATGGCAGTGCCGCAGAACGGCTGAGCTTTGCGAAGAGCTTAAAGCCAGGGGTCTTGAGGAATACGTTAAAGACAAAACAGGTCTGCTGATTGACGCTTATTTCTCCGGCACAAAAATCAAATGGATTCTCGATAACGTTCCTGAAGCAAGAAAACTTGCAGACGAAGGCAGACTGCTTTTCGGTACGGTTGAAACCTGGCTTATCTGGAATCTTACAGGCGGCAGTGTTCACGTTACGGATTATTCCAACGCATCAAGAACAATGCTTTTTGACGTTGATAAGCTTTGCTGGGACAAATATCTTTGCGACCAGCTTGGAATTCCGATGTCAATTCTTCCCGAACCCGTTCCCTCAAGCAAGATTTACGGCAGAGTTTCAAAAGGCATTCTGGGTCTGGAAGCTCTTGAAGGTATCCCGATTTGCGGCGCTATCGGCGACCAGCCTGCGGCGCTTTTCGGACAGGGATGCTTTGAGGCAGGTCAGGCAAAAAATACATACGGCACAGGTTGCTTCCTGCTGATGAACACAGGCAAAACAAGAGTAAAATCAAAGAATAACCTTGTAACAGGTGTTGCCTGGGGTATCGGCAACGAGGTTGAATATGCAATTGAGGGTTCAGCGTTTAATGCAGGCTCGGTTATCAAATGGCTCCGCGACGAACTGCATATGATTGATACGGCTAAGCGTTGCGATGAGCTTGCAGAGAGTGTTCCCGATGCAAACGGTATTTATTTTGTACCTGCGTTTACGGGTCTCGGCGCACCTTACTGGGATATGTATGCAAGAGGCTGTGTTATAGGCTTAACAAGAGGCGTTAACAGAGCTCACGTTGCGCGTTCCGTGCTGGAGGCGATTGCATATCAGGTAACCGACCTTCTTGAAGCAATGAAATCCGATTCCGATATCGATTTCACTGAGCTTCGCGTTGACGGCGGCGCAAGCGTAAGCAATATTATGATGCAGATTCAGGCGGATATGATAAGATGCAACGTTAACAGACCGCAGAACGTTGAAACAACTGCTCTCGGCGCGGCTTATCTTGCCGGTCTTGCAGTCGGAGTATGGGAAAACACCGATGAAATCCAGCATAACCGTTCCGTTGAAAGAGTGTTCGAGCCTGAAATGGATATCGAGCGCAGAAATGAACTCTATGAAGGCTGGAAAAAGGCTGTTAAATGCTCAATGGGTTGGGCGAAGTAAAGCGTTGCTTTACAGTAAATAGTGAAAAATGAATAATGAATAATGTCGGATAGGCTCCGCCTATGACCGATTGTGTTTTATGGAGATGTTGAAATGAACTATTTGGAGGAGTCGCTGAGACTCCATTACGAATGGAAAGGTAAGCTTGAAACAAAGGCAAGAACGAAAGCTTCAAATAAGCAGGAGCTTTCCCTTGCTTATACTCCCGGCGTTGCCGCCCCTTGCCTTGAAATTCAGAAAGATATAAATAAAAGCTATGAACTGACACGCCGATGGAATACCGTTGCCGTTATAACAGACGGTACGGCGGTGCTGGGTCTTGGCGATATCGGTCCGGAAGCGGGTATGCCCGTTATGGAGGGCAAATGTCTCCTTTTTAAGGAGTTTGCCGATATCGATGCAATTCCGCTTTGTATACGTTCAAAGGATACGGACGAAATTGTTAATACTGTTGCTTTGCTTGCAGGCAGTTTCGGCGGAATTAACCTTGAGGACATAGCGGCGCCCAGATGTTTTGAAATTGAAAGAAAGCTCAAGGAGTGTTGCGATATTCCTGTTTTTCACGATGACCAGCACGGTACTGCTGTTGTTGTGCTTGCGGCGGTACTCAATGCACTCAGATGTGTCGGCAAAAAAATAGAGGATTGCACAATCGCAATGAGTGGTGCAGGTTCTGCAGGCTCCGCCATTGCAAGGCTTCTTAACGCTTGCGGCGCAGGCAACATAATTATGAGCGATAAACAGGGAATTATCTGCAAGGGCGACGATTTGCCGCCTGCATTTGCAGAGCTTGCAGAGTTTACAAACAAAAACCGCATTAAGGGTAAGCTTGCCGATGCAATGAAAGGCGCGGACGTATTTGTTGGAGTTTCTGCGGCAGGTATCGTCAGCGAAGAGATGGTTGCGTCGATGGCAAAGGATGCCGTTGTTATGGCAATGGCAAACCCCACGCCCGAAATTATGCCCGAGCTTTCAAAGAAGGCAGGTGCGGCGGTTATCGGAACGGGCAGAAGCGATTATCCTAATCAGATAAACAACGTGCTCGCATTTCCGGGTATCTTCAGGGGTGCGCTTGACGTAAGAGCTTCGGATATCACCGAAGAAATGAAGCTTGCCGCGGCATACGCCATTGCGAACCTTGTTTCGGAGGAAAAACTTTGTCCCGAATATATCTTGCCCGAGGCTTTTGATGAGAGAGTCGGCCCTGCCGTTGCGGCGGCGGTAGCTAAAGCGGCAAGAAATGGCAATGTTGCACGAATCTGAGCGCAATGCTATGTGCAGGATGCACAATGCTAACAAATATTTAACAAAGTTTTTTTGCCAATCCTATTGCTTTATTTTAAAACATATGTCATAATGATTGGGTATATTGGGTTGAAGCGCGTTGCTTCGGCCTGTAACAATTTTCAGACTGCCTTAAACAGTAGTCACCAGAAACAAGAAGGAGGAAAAAACGAATGTCTACATTCAAAAAGGTTGTAAGCTTGGTTCTTTGCCTTTCAATGCTTATGGGTATTGTTGTTTTTGCAATTCCCACAGCTCTGGCAGCAGAAGAAACAACAACAACAGTAACCTCACACACAGGCAACGAGTCAGTAATTGACTCAATGGAAGATATCAAAGCTAACGGCTACGCAGACGGTAGCGGCAAATACTTCCTGTATTTCGGTATCGACTTCTATGAAGAAGTTGCTGACGGCGAATGGGAACTCACTGACCATTACGTTCAGCCCGGCGATACTCTCAGAGGTTATTTCTACTACAAGACAAACATGTATGTTGGTGCAGGTAATGCTTACATCATCTTCGACAGATCGTTCTTTGATGTAACAAACGGCGCAACAGGTCTTGGTTATGATAACACCTATGACCCCAACCATGCAGATTACCCCACAGAAGGTTATCCCGGTAACATCGACGGCCCCAATATCAACATGAACCATGCTGATATCGCAGCCAACGGTAACTACTATAAGTACACAACAATCTGGGCACGTAACATTCCCGGTTTGACAGAAAACACAAATACAAACTTCTGCGGCATTCCTCTTGAAGAATCCGACACATGGGATTTCTGGTTCTTCAACTACGGCCGTGACGCAAACAGCGGTGATGCATACCGTTTTGATGAAGACGAGCATTTCTGCACATTTGACGTTAAGGTAAGAGAGTTTATGCCCGACGGCGAAACAAAGCTTGAAGACGGTAAGACAGGCTTTGTTAAGGTAGATAAGCGCATCTACACTCTCTATTGCTTGGAAGACAAAGAAACAAACCCCAAGGGTTCAAACAGACCCGGTAACATTTCAACTCTTACAACTCTTGATGCATATTCAAAGGCAAAGAGAATGAACGTTCAGACTTGGTTCGGCGTTGAAGATTTCCTTGTTGACGATTGCTCACATACATTCACAATCGGTGAACCCGAAGCAGTCGGCGTTAAGAAGTATAACGTAACATTCCTTGAGAATGACGGCACAGAAATCTCATCAGCAGATTATAAAGAAAACACTGAAGTAGCTGTTCCCGATGCAGTTGAAAACGAACTCGGTTGGGTAAATGCTGCAACAGGTAAGCTTGTTGACACAGTTGTTTCAGGCGAAACAGTAACAGCAACAAGAAACGTTACATATCAGAGAGTTCTCACAACTGATAAGTTTGACGTAACAGTTAACCTTGACGGCGGCACAATCGATGGCGAGGATACTCTTGTTATCAAGGCCGGTCTTGGTGAAGAGGTTGACCTCACACAGTATGCTCCCGAGAAGGAAGGCTATGAGCCCGTTTGGGATCCCGCATCAGTAACTGTTGACACAACTAAGGGTGTTGCAGCAAAGGTTAAGTGGGAAGCAAAGACATTCAACGTAACATTCTATCTCAACAAGGGCGATACAGAAGCAATCAACGTTGTTTCCGTTAAGTATAACGCTCCTCTCTCCAGCGGCACAGTTTCCAAGGAAGGCTATGCTTTCGCAGGTTGGTATGACGTTGAAACAGAGGAACTCGCAAGCACATCACCCTCATTCGGTCTTTACACCAAGCTTGAGGATTCAGCTTACTATGCAGAGTGGACTCAGTATCCTGACTCAATCACCTTCATGGCAAAGAACTTCAAGACAGGCGAATGGAAACCCATCTTTGTTGTTTACGGTGACGGTGCAGGCGCACTTGGCAAGGCAACAGCTCCTTACACAGTAAATCAGCTCAAGGCTGTTAAGGCAAAGGTTGACGTTGCAAACGACCTCGGTTGGGACGGCAACGTAACGTTTGCAAGAGGCGCAAACTACACTTCAATGACATATAGCGAAAACTATGTTCAGAGCGAAGTTATCCAGGATGCAGTTGCATTCGAAGGCGCAAAGGTAATTTATATCCATGCATTCCCCGTTTACGAAATCGAATTCCAGGTTCCCGTATACGATGAGGTTGCAGGTGAATACACAGACGAATACACAACCGAAACAAAGACTCTCTCAACCGCTGCATTTGAAGGTGTTATCACTTACTCCAAGGCAGCTCTCACAGCAGAGGCTGGTTATGTATTTGATAAGTGGGTAACAGAAGACGGCGCACAGGCTGAATATAACGATTCAGGTGCTAACTACGTATTTAGCCTTTCAACTGCTAAGCCCGCAAAGCAGGTTGTTAAGGGTCAGTATAAGCTTGAAGAATATCAGCTTCGCTTCAACATCGGTACAAGTGACGGTCAGACCGTTGCTCCCGTTGAAGTTAAGAACATCGGCGACGTTCTCGATATCGAAAACAACACATTCAAGTTTGTTGGTACAGGTCCCAACGTTGGTAATACAACAAAGCTTCCCGCAATCGGCGTTGTAAATGAAGATCAGGAAGCTCCCGTTGCAGGTAGAGCCGGTTACAAGCTCATCGGTTGGACTCTTCCCGGTTCAACAGAGGTTGTTACAGACCTCACAAACTTCGAAATCACAAGCGAACTTGCCGCAAAGGCATATAAGGCTAACGACGGCACAAACGTAATCCTTATCAACTCTGTTTGGGAAGCTCAGAACTATGACGCTAAGTTCTATTACTGGGCACCCGGCAGCACAATTGATAATCCCGTTTACGATATGGAAAATCCCATCGTTATCTCCGTACCCGTTGGCACAGGCAGAGACGATATCGTTAAGCTTATGAGCGACGCAGACATCGCACTTCTTGATGCTTCTGTTCCCGCAGGCGTAACACGCAATGCAACCTCATGGCGCAACGAAGACGGTTCATTCGCAGCAGGTAAGCTTCCTGCAGGCGGCGCAAACTTCTATGCTGTTTACTCAACAAAGACATTCAAACTCTTCGTTGACCTTAACAACGGCAAGGAAAACAGCGTAAAGGCATACGACGTTATTTCTCCTGTTTACGGTGAAGACGTAACTGTTGACCGTTCAGAAACAGAATGGGGCGTTAAGAGACACGCATTCAACTACGGTATTAACGCTGTTGATAAGCCCAGCGAATTCCACGAAATCGTTGACTGGAAGGTTTACCACGTTGAAGATGAAACAACTGTTAAGGATCCTTCAACATGGCACGAAGGCGTTAACGATGAGGGCACAAACCTTGTCAGAAGCACTGTTATCTACCAGGCACAGTGGAAGCACCACAGCGAATTCCTCTTCAGAGTTTACAATGTAAGCGGCGAGCTCACAATGGCACTCGGCAAGAACTTCAAGTGGCACTACTGGAGATATGACAGAATCACAACTAAGGATAACGCTATCATCAACACTGACCCCTCAATGATTATCCTTATGTTCATTCCCAAGCTTGACGGCTTCAGCTGGGACGGCTTCTTCTCAGCAGATATGTGGAAGAACGTTTCACTCAGAATTGATCCCTTCTTCCTTCCCAAGGAAATGTTCACATGGGAAGCATTCATCGGTCTCTTCAAGGCTCTCGGTACTGCTATCGGTACCCTCATCAAGGGCACAGACTGATTCGATTCTGAATAAAAACCAATAATTTTTCGCCCCGCTGCGATTGCAGCGGGGCGTTTCTCTTTTTGATTGACAATAAAGTTAAAAAAGGGTAATATATACTATAGATATAATGCAAAGGGGTTGACAGAATGAACGATGTTAAATCGCTCTATAACCTTTGGGTTGAAAAAACAAAGGATAATCCCGAAATTCAGAGCGAGCTTCTTTCTATAAGAGATAATGATGATGAAATCACAGACAGGTTCTATAAAAATCTTGAGTTCGGAACAGCGGGTCTGCGAGGCGTTTTGGGTGCAGGCATAAACAGAATGAACACCTATACCGTCGGCCGTGCAACGCAGGGTCTTGCCGATTACCTTAACAGCAAGGGTAACGGAGCGAGCGTTGCAATCGGCTATGATTCGCGAATCAATTCCGACGTTTTTTCGGCGCAGTGTGCAGAGGTGCTTGCCGCAAACGGAATAAAGGTTTATCTTTTTCCGCGTCTTATGCCTACCCCGATGCTCTCCTATGCGATTATGCGTCTTGAATGTCAAGGCGGCATCGTTATAACCGCGAGCCATAATCCCTCAAAATATAACGGTTATAAATGCTATGATCCGTTGGGTCATCAGATGACCGATGAGGCGGCTCTCGCAACCTATTCTTTTATTCAGAAGGTTGATATGTTTGGCGGCATAAAGCGAATGCCGTTTGATGAGGCGTTTAAAAGCGGACTTATCGAATATATATCCGACGAAATTATCGAAGAATTCTATGCTCTTGTTTTGCAAAAACCGATTAATCCCGAGATTTGCAAAAACAGCGATATAAAAATCATATATACTCCTTTGAACGGTACGGGCAATATTCCTGTGAGAACCGTACTCGGCAGGGCAGGATTTAAAAACGTTTCTGTAGTTAAAGAACAGGAAATGCCCGATGGCACTTTCCCGACCTGTCCCTATCCTAACCCTGAAATCAAGCAGGTTTTTGAGTGCGCGCTCGAAATGACAAAGAGCGAAAAGGCAGACCTTCTGCTTGCAACCGACCCCGACTGTGACCGCGTTGGCATTGCCGTTCTTGACGGCGACGAATACGTTTTGCTAACGGGCAACGACGTTGGCGTGCTTCTGACGGATTATATGCTTTCTGCAAGAAAAGCAAAAGGCACTCTGCCCGAAAATTCGGTGATGACAAAATCCTTTGTCTCAACTCCGCTTGTTGACAGGGTTGCCGCAAAATACGGCTGTAAGGTTGTTAACGTACTCACGGGTTTCAAATATGTGGGCGAATTTGTTGCAAATCTTGAAAAATCGGGCGAAGATTACCGCTTCATTATGGGCTTTGAAGAAGCGTATGGCTATCTTATCGGCACTCACGCGAGGGACAAGGATGGCGTTTCGGCTTCGCTGATGGTTTGCGAAATGGCGGCATATTATAAAGAAAAAGGTATGACGCTTGTTGATGCACTCAAAGAAATTCACAAAGAATTCGGTTGCTATACCGATAACCTCTATAACTTCGTTTTTGAGGGTGCAAGCGGTATGGTTAAGATGCGTGAAATTATGAGCGAAACCCGCAACAATCCGCCTGCCGATTTTGCAGGCTGCAAAGTGCTGAAGATACACGATTTCCAATCGGGCATCATAACCGATACCGAAAGCGGCGCAACCGAAGAAATCGGTCTGCCGCCGTCAAATATTCTCGCCTATACCTTGCCTGACGGCAATTTTGCCATAGTCAGACCTTCGGGAACCGAGCCAAAGATAAAGGCGTATATAACAGGAATCGGCAAAACAAAAGAAGAATCGCAGGCGGTTGCTGACCGAATCGGCGAGGCAATGAAAGCTCTGCTTAAGATAGGATGATATTATGAAAAATAGAAATTTATTTGTAAGAATAATGGCAATTGTGCTTTGCGCAATAATGGTGCTTGGCGTTGTTGCGGTTGCGTTCACTGCATTTGCGGCAGAGCCGACGGCTCAGACTGCGGTTGTTGAAACAGGCAGTCCCAATAACACATGGGTTATTGTTGCGGTTGTTGCGGCAATACTTGTTGTTGCGGCGTGCGTCGCAGTGCCGAGAATGAGTAAAAAGAAATAAGAAAATTCCCGAATGAAATCATATCATTCGGGAATTTTTTATAATCACAATAACCGTTCACTGAAATTAAAATCGCCCCCACCTTGCGGTGAGGGCGAAATTTTTTACTTATCAGCCGATTTTTAAATTAGTCAGCCTTGGGAGCATAGAGGTCCTTAAGACGAAGGAGATGCTCATATCTCTCGCCTGCTGTCTTCTCAGCAAGAGCGAAGAGTTCTTCTGCTCTTTCGGGGAAGGAGCGAGTGAGTGATGAGTAACGAGCTTCGTTGAGAAGGAATTCTCTGTAGCTACCTGTTGCGGGCTTGCTGTCGATGGTGAAGGGATTCTTGCCTTCAGCCTTGAGATCAGGATTATAGCGGAACATATTCCAGTAACCGCAATCAACAGCCTTCTTCATTTCAGCCTGGCAGTTAACCATGCCGCCCTTGATTGAGTGCATTTCGCAGGGTGCGTATGCAATGATGATTGAAGGACC
>JAFXJO010000159.1 GCA_017532185.1 Clostridia bacterium
ACGCCGTGAGTGCCGACTATCTCACCGATTTCAAGAAATTCTTTAATCAATTTCGACTGTTACCCTTGTGTCCTGGCGGGTTGCGGCTGCACGCATAACTGTGCGGATAGCCTTTGCAATCCTGCCCTGTTTGCCTATAACCCTGCCCATATCGTTCTCGCTTACGTGAAGGTGAAAAACAACGCTTCCGTCTTCAGCGGGTTCATCCATGGTCACGGTTACTGCCTCGGGTTCTTCAACAAGGCCCTGAGCAATGCTGACAAGTAAATCTTTCATAGGTTACCTCGCAAAAACCGTTAATTAAAGAACGCCTTCTTTTTTGAGAAGAGCCTTAACGGTATCTGTGGGCTGTGCGCCGTTAGCAATCCACTGCTTTGCCTTATCAGCGTCAACTTTAACTTCTGAGGGAGTTACTGTGGGATTGTAAGTGCCGATTTCTTCGATGAATCTGCCGTCACGGGGATATCTTGAATCCGCAACAACGATACGATAGAAAGGTGCCTTCTTTGCGCCCATACGGCGAAGTCTGATTTTTACTGCCATTTTGTTTTCCTCCAAACATACTTTATAAAAGTATAAAATTAAATTAATTTATAATGTATCAGCTATGCTGTATTACATTCCGAACTGTGAAGGGTCAAAGCCCTGGGGCAATCTCAAACGCTGTTTTCTTCTGCGCTTGCCGCCCTTTTTGCCGCCCATCTGCTTGAACATCTTCTGCATCTGCTTGAACTGACTGAGCAGTCTGTTAACATCTTCAATATTCTGACCGCAACCGAGAGCAATTCTCTTTTTGCGTGAGGGATTGATGATATCGGGATTCTGACGCTCTTTTTCGGTCATTGAAAGGATGATTGCGCGCATTCTGTCAAACTTGCGTTCATCAACCTCAATATCCTTCACCTTGTTGCCGATGCCGGGGATGAGGGCGAGCATATCCTGAATTGAACCCATTTTACGAATCTGGTCAAACTGGTCCATCAGGTCGTTAAGGTCGAATTTATTCTGAAGAAGCTTCTTTTCAAGCTCCTCAGCCTTCTTTTCGTCAATAGCCATTTCAGCTTTCTCGATGAGTGAAAGAACGTCGCCCATACCGAGAATTCTGGAAGCCATTCTGTCAGGATGGAAAGCGTCAAGCTGGTCAAGCTTTTCGCCCATACCGACGAATTTGATGGGCTTGCCCGTAACGGCTCTTGCGGAGAGTGCCGCACCGCCTCGGGTGTCACCGTCCATCTTGGTGAGGATAAGACCGTCGATGCCGAGAGCGCCGTCAAACGACGTTGCAACGTTAACTGCATCCTGACCGGTCATTGCGTCAACAACAAGAAGAATTTCGTGAGGCTTAACTTCTGCCTTGACAGCTTTAAGCTCATTCATAAGCTCCTCGTCGACGTGCAGACGGCCTGCGGTATCGAGGATAACGTAATCGTTGCCGTGGTCCTTTGCGTGCTCAATAGCTTCTCGTGCAATCTGAACGGGGTTTGACTGACCCATTTCAAAAACGGGAACGTCAACCTGTTCACCAACAACCTGAAGCTGTTTGATAGCAGCGGGTCTGTAAATATCGCAGGCAACAAGAAGCGGTCTGTGATTTTCTTTTTTGAGCTTTAAAGCAAGCTTTGCGCAATGAGTTGTTTTACCTGAGCCCTGCAAGCCGCACATCAGAACGATTGTTGGCGGATGGTTTGCATAGGCGAGACGGCTGTTTGTGCCGCCCATAAGAGCAACAAGCTCTTCGCGAACTATTTTGATAACCATCTGGGAAGGGGTAAGGCTTTCCATAACCTTTTCACCGATGGCTTTTTCGGTTACCGTGTTGGTGAAGTCCTTGGCAACCTTATAGTTAACGTCAGCTTCAAGCAGAGCCATACGAACTTCACGCATTGCGCTGCGCACATCCGCTTCGTTAAGACTGCCTTTGCTTCTGAGATTTTTAAACGCAGATTCGAGTCTCTCTGAAAGACCTTCAAATGCCAAAACTTTCACCTCTCATGATAGGGTTATTCTTGTTACCCTTTATAATATATGTATCAGCTTTCAAGCATTGTCATAGCGGCGGCTTTGATTCGCACGCTGAAATCGTTGATTTCTTTTGAAAGGCTGTGGCGAAGATTATACTCGGCAATCTGGTTGGAGACCTCGATGATTTCATCAAGACCTGCTTTGATTTCTTCGTAACGCTTTGCCATACCCAAGCGGTTTTCCATATCCTGAAGCTGAGTTTCAGCTCTTTTGATAGCATCTCTGACGCCCTGACGGGTGATGCCTTCATTTTCAGCTATTTCAGAAAGAGAGAGGTCGTCATTATAATAATATTCCAAAAAATCACGTTGCTTTGCCGTGAGCATTTCACCGTAAAAATCGATGAGCACAGCCATTTCATAATTCTTTGCCAAACCGGACCCTCCTTTCTGTTTTTTATGCCGAAAACGGCGGTGATTTCTTAAAAAAGAGCAAAAATCAAGACGGTTGTTAATTCTGTGCCGAAAAGGTCAGAAAAAACAGCCGACCTGTAAAGTATGTTCGCTTTACAGGTCAGTATTATACTAAAAATATATGCTGTTGTCAAGTGTAATTTTTGCCGTTATTCGGCTCTGTTATCCACTATTTTCTCACTTTTTTGACAGAAAAACCGTGGAAATTCCATACCTTGTGGGATTTTGCGGCTTTTAACACAAGATGTATCCACTTTTCCACATTTTGAGGTGTGGAAAACTTTTTTACACGCTCTCGGTGTTTCATTCCTGTAAAGGACACAAACTTTACAGTGTGTATAATTTTGCGCTTTTTATGCCTCGGAGAGGGCAAAAATTACGTTATTTTTGCTTATTTAAGGGTGACGATTGTAACGCCGTCTTCACCTTCACCGTAAAGACCGAGCCTGCTTGTTTTAACAAACGGAGAAGCCTTGAGATAGCGTGTTACCGCACTGCGCAGAGCACCGGTGCCTTTGCCGTGAACAACGGTGAATTCATTGAGCCCCGTGCGCAGAGCCTGGTCAATGAAACGGTCAAGGTCTATGAGACATTCGTCAACCGTCATACCTCTCAGATCGAGTCTTGTTGATGCCGCCATATTCAGACGGCTTTCACCGTGAAGCTTGGGAGTTGATTTGAGCTCCTTCTTTTTTGGAGCGTTCTCACAAAGGCGGAGGTTGGAAAGCTTAACCCTTGTTTTGATTGAGCCTGCCTGCACTTCAACGTTACCGTTTTTATCGGCAGGAGTTATAACTTTTGCGGTTTTGCCGATATCGCGGATTATAACCGTATCGCCTGCTGCGAGCACTCTGGGAAGAACGTAATTATCATCGTCGTCATCTATGCCAATAACAGGGTCAGCGGCAGAATCAATGGCATCAACGCCTTTTTTGACCATAGCCTTTGCGCGTCTTGCAAGCTCGGCGGCATCTTTGGTTTTTTGCTGCTCTTTTTTGAGTTTCTCAAGCTCCTGCAGAAGCGTATACGCTTCTCTTTTTGCCGATTCAACAACGCGCAGTGCCTGAGAGCGAGCTTTCTCCATCTCCTGCTCACGAAGCTTGGTAACTTCTTCCTTGAGTTTTTCGGCTTCTTCTTTTTCTTTTGCCGCTTTATCGGAGAGCGCTCTTGCTTTGTCGAATTCGCTTTCCATCTTGATTCTTGTTTCTTCAAGACGGTCAACAACGTTTTCGAACTCTTTATTTTCAACCGAAACAAGCTCTTCGGCTCTGGCGATAACAGATTTATCAAGACCAAGCCTTTCGCTGATTGCGAGCGCGTTTGATTTACCGGGCACACCGATGAGCAAACGGTAGGTGGGGCGAAGAGTTGCAACGTCGAATTCACAACAGCCGTTTTCAACTCTCGGAGTTTCGAGAGCATATGCTTTAAGCTCAGCATAGTGGGTTGTGGCGGCAATTTTTGCGCCCTTTTCGTGGAGCGCTTCGAGCACCGCCATAGCAAGTGCCGCACCCTCAACGGGGTCTGTGCCAGCACCGAGCTCATCGATGAGCACAAGGCTGCCTTCGCGCGCTTTATTCAATATACTTATTATATTGGTCATATGAGCAGAGAATGTTGAGAGCGACTGCTCAATGGACTGCTCGTCGCCGATATCGCAGAGAATTTCCGTAAAAACTGAAATCTCGCTTCTGTCGCCTGCAGGAATCATCAGGCCGCACATCGCCATCATCGAAAGGAGACCGATTGTTTTGATTGAAACGGTTTTACCGCCCGTGTTGGGGCCTGTTATAACGAGAGAATCAAAATCTTTGCCCAATATTATATCAACGGGTACAACCTTTTTGGGGTCAATAAGCGGATGCCTTGCCATACGAAGGTTAACGATGCCCTTATCGTTGAGAATCGGAGGGCAACCCTTGATGCTGTAAGCATACTGCGCTTTTGCAAATATGAGATTCAGTTCGAGCGCGCATTCATAACTGTTTTTGATGCTCTGTGCAAAATCGCCTGCAGAAGCGGAAAGCTCGAAGAGAATGCGTTCGATTTCTTCTCTTTCTTTTGCCTGGAGCACGCGGATTTCGTTATTGGCTTCAACCACCGCCATCGGTTCAACAAAAACCGTTGCGCCGCTTGATGAGGTATCGTGCACAAGACCGGGTACTTCACTGCGGTATTCATTTTTAACGGGCACAACGTATCTGCCGTTTCGCTGGGTGATTATGTTTTCCTGCAGATATTTTGAGTGTGCCTGAGAGCGAGTGAATTTTTCAAGCTGTTCTCTGACCTTGGATTCCTGCACTCTGATTTTACGTCTGATATCGGCGAGTGCGGCAGACGCATTATCTGAAATCTCATCTTCGGAAATAATCGCGTTAAAAATTGCCGATTCAAGGAATCTGTTTGGCATCAGGGCGTTGAAAAGCGGATCGAGAACGCTCTGCACGCCTGCATTTGAGGCTCTCCATTGGGAAAGCGTGCGGATAACCCTGAGCACACCGCCGATATCGAGCAGCTCTTTTGTGTTGAGAACACTGCCTGCATTGGCTCGGCTCAGAGCGTTATTGACGTTTTTGAGTCCGCCGAATGACGGACCTCCGAAACGGGCGAGCAGCATATGCGCATCCGTTGTTTGGTTAAGAAGCGCTCTTGCAAGCTCAAGATTTGTTTCGGGTTTAAGATGGAGCGCATTGTATTTTGCGTCCTCGCAGCTTGTGAACTGAGCAAGCTTTTCAAGGACCTTATCAAATTCAAGCGCTTTCATATGCTTATCGTAAAAATCCATTATTAATCCTCTTCGGTAGTGTTTTCTTCAGTAACACCTTCTGTAATATCATCACCCGTCACGGCTTCGGCTGTTGTTAATTCCTGAATAACCGTAACGATTTCTGTTAAAAGCTCACCGTCGTCATCGGTAACCTCTTCACCGTCTTCGTCGGTAACGGGTACCGCCGTTGTGAGTATCTGCGTTGCAGGCTGGGTGGGTAACGGCTCGGTTGCGGTTTCTGTTTCGGGAGGTCTTGTTGCAGGCATACTGCCGATAACTTCCTGACCGTCAACTGCCTGAATGGAAGCAACGTACATACCGCCGCTTCTTTCGCGCAGAGTTATTTTCATATATTTATCGGGTTCCGGCGTAGCGTAACCGTCATCGGCAACCTGCGCCCAAGCTTTGTTGTTTATATAGCCGACTGAAAGAATGACGGAACTGCCTTTTTCTTCAATCTCGTAAACTTTGGGAGTGTAAGCGGATTCAATGCCTGTGATGGGAAGGATATAGCTTTTGAGAGCCGCATCGTAAGTGATGTCATAGGCGCTCATATCGATTGAATCGTGCATTGAGGCAATATTGATTTCAGTTCCGAAAAGGTTTACAAAGTGCTTTTCAATATCTTCCTGCGGCACAATGATACCGAAAACTTCGCCTTCGGAATAGGGATATTTTTCTGTTCCGTCTTCGCTCATAAGCAATGACCAGACGGCGCTGTTGAGAAGCTGAGAAACGTCTGCCTGCTTCAAATCGTCGAACGGGTCGGGGTCAAACATAACAACGGGTTTGAGCATCTGCTCATATTTTTGTTTATCAGCCGTATCGTCTGCCATTTTTTTGATTGAATCGGCAGCGAACTTAACTGTTGAAACCGCACCCACAACGGCAAGAATCAAAACGATTATGCCTATGGGAAAAGCCAGCTTGCTTTTGCTGCTTTTATTGGTTTTTTCTTTCATTTTGATTCCTCCGAAATAATTATCTTATCTGACCTGTTCCGCTGATAACGTATTTTTCGCTTACCATATGAGCTACGCCGAGAGGACCTCTTGCGTGAAGCTTCTGGGTAGAAATTCCTATTTCTGCGCCAAAGCCGAATTCTCCGCCGTCGGTAAATCTTGTTGAAGCGTTAACGTAAACCGCTGCCGCATCAACCTCGTTTTTGAATTTTTCAGCCATAAGATAGTTGTTTGTGACGATGGCTTCGCTGTGACCTGTTCCGAAACGGGAAATATGTTCAATCGCTTCGTCAATACTTGAAACAATTTTAACACTGATTTTATAATCGAGATATTCTTTTGCCCAGTCATCATCTGTTGCAGGGATTGCATAGGGCAGAATTTCGCAAACGGCTTCGTCGCCTCTGATTTCAACGCCGCATTCTTTGAGCTTTTCACCGATTGAGAGCAGAGCGACCTCGGCAATATCGGCGTGAACAAGAAGGCTTTCGCAAGCGTTGCATACCGAAACTCTTGAAGCTTTTGCGTTTGCAACGATTTCAGCCGCCATATCGATATCCGCATCGGAATCAACGTAAACGTGGCAGTTGCCGACGCCTGTTTCGATAACGGGTACGGTTGCATTTTCAACAACGGAACGGATAAGACCTGCGCCGCCTCTGGGGATAAGCAGGTCAACGTAGCCGTTGAGCTTCATAAGTTCTGTTGCGGCTTCTCTTGAAATGTTTTCAACAAGAATAATGCAGTCCTCGGGCAGACCTGCAGAAGCAACCGCTTTTCTCATAACATCGGCAATGGCTTTGTTTGAATTAATCGCTTCTTTGCCGCCTTTGAGGATAACGGAGTTGCCTGCCTTGAGGCAGATTGCCGCTGCATCTGCGGTAACATTGGGCCGGGCTTCAAAAATAACTGCAATAACACCTATGGGCACAGCAACTTTTTCAATCTTGAGACCGTTTGGTCTTACCTCACCCCATAAAACCTTGCCGACGGGACTTTCGCTTGCGGCAACCTGACGCAGACCCTGAGCCATACCGCCGATTCTTGCCTCGTTGAGGCTGAGACGGTCAATGAGAGCTTTTGAAAGACCGTTTGCTTCGCCTGCGGTGATATCCTTTTGATTTTCCGCAATGATGAAATCCGCTTCTTTTTCAAGCGCATCGGCAACGGCGTTAAGCGCGGCGTTGATTGCCGCGGAGCCTGCCTTTGCAAGAATTTTTTGCGCCTGCTTTGAACGTGCGCCTATATCTGTTAAAATGCTCATCTGATTATCTCCTTGCTTTGAAAAGTGTTCCGGTCTGTCTGCCGTCAAGAAGCTTATAAAGCTCCTCGGGGTCGGAGCCGTTCATAACAACGGTGTTTATGCCTGCTTCGGTTGCAATCTGGGCGGCGTGAAGCTTTGTAACCATTCCGCCTGTACCTCTGCTTGTGCCTGTTCCGCCTGCAAGGGCAAGAATATCGTCGTTAATCTCATCAACGTTGTGAATGAGAACGGCGTTTTCATCTTCTCTGGGATTTGCACTGAAAAGACCGTCGATATCCGTAAGGATAATAAGCAAATCGGCATCAACGATTTTTGCAACGTGTGCGGAAAGACTGTCATTATCGCCGAAAACGATTTCTTCAACGGCAACGCTGTCATTCTCGTTAACAACGGGAATTGCGCCGTATTCAAACAGCTTCATAAAGGAGTTGTGAAGATTTGTGTGTCTTTCTTTGTTCTCAAAGTCATCCTTTGTAACAAGGAGCTGGCCCGTTATATTGCCGTATTCGCCAAAGAATTTATCGTAAAGAAACATCAGCTCGCACTGACCGACGGTTGCCGCCGCCTGTCTGCCGGGAGTATCCTGCGGTCTTTCTTTTAGACCGAGTTTACCTACGCCAACGCCGATTGCGCCCGAAGTTACAAGAGCAACCTCTTTTCCGGAGTTTTTCAAATCGCTCAAAACTCTTGCCAGAGACGACATACGGCGGATGTTTATTTTTCCTGTATCATAGGTGAGTGTTGAGGTGCCAACCTTAACAACGATTCTGTTGATTTCTTTTTTGTTAATCATAGCGCTATCGTCCTTTTATTTTGCGGAGTTAAAAATCTCTTTATATGCTTTTTTGCTTTTGGTTTTGCCCGTAACGCACAGAGAAATGCGGCTGAAATCAAAAATTTCGTTTGCCGTTTCGCATAAATCATCAAGCGTTACGGAACGGATGTTTCTTATTATCTCATCTTCGGGTGCGATTTTGCCGTAAAGAAGCAGGTTCCTTGCGTTTCTTGCGGCTCTTGCCGAAATATTCTCAAGCTCCATAACAAATCCTGTGACAGATTGTTCTTTTGCTCTTGCAAGGTCTTTTTCGGTTACGGTGTTGCTGAAATCCGAGATGATTTTTAACGTTTCGTTTATTGCGGTTTCTTCAGATTTTTCGTTCAGACCCATTGCAACGGTAAATACGCCCGATTCAAGATAAGAAACGCAGGCGGTTTCAATTGAATAAACAAGACCGAGTTTTTCGCGGATATGCTGGAAAAGCATGGATGATGAGGCACCGCCGAGAACAGAGGATATCAGCAACGCGGCTTCGCGGCGTTTATCTTTCAGGCTGACTCCGGGAAATCCGAGAATAAGCTGATTCTGCATAACGCTTTTTTTGACCGTTGCGACGCCCGGGCTGTATTCGGCACAAACGGGATTGAGGTCAAAGCCCGTATTTTTCAGGTCTGCAAAATATTTTTTACACATTTCGAGAACGGTTTTTTCATCGTAATTACCGCAGATGCTTATAACCGTTCTTTCGGGCACGTAGAACTTTGCAATATGTGCCTGAAGGCTTTCTTTTGTAACGGCATCAACGGTATCTGCACTGCCGAGAATATCGCAGCCGAGCATACTGCCTTTCCAGATGTTTTCATAAAACGTATCTGCGCACATATCTTCTGCGCTGTCTTCATACATTGAAATTTCTTCTTTGATAACGCCTTTTTCAAGTTCTATATCTTTTTCGTCGAGTCTTGGATTTCTGACCATATCAAAGAGTATATCCAACGCCTTTTCCGTGTGTTCCGAGAGCATACGAACGTAAAAGCAGGTGTTTTCTCTTGCTGTGTAAGCGTTCAGATATGCGCCGATTTCATCTGTTTCAACGGCAATGTCAAGAGCCGAGCGTTTATGCGAACCCTTGAAAAACATATGCTCAATGAAGTGTGAGGTGCCTGCGGTTTCGGGCGTTTCAAAGCTGATTCCGCTTGCAACCCTGATTTCTGCCGAGCAGGTTTTTGCGTTTTTATCTTTTTCAAAAACAATGCGCAGTCCGTTTGGCAGAGTTATTATTTTTCTTTTATTTTCCATTATGTATCAGCCTGTCAGTCTTTAAGATTTTCAAAAACAAGGGTAACCGTGCCGAGCGTTATTTTGTCACCCGTTTTGATATATGCTTTCTTATCAATTTTTTTGCCGTTGATAAGAACGCCTGCCTGCGAACGGATATCGGTCACATACCAGCCGTCCTTTGCGCAAACAACAACCGCGTGAAGTCTTGATACGGTTGCGTTTTTCAGAAGGATATCGCAGTTTTTGTTTCTGCCGATTGAGGTTTCGCGTCTGATGAGAGGATAAACGTCTTTATCGGATATGTTTATGAGTTTTGCACTGCCGAGCGACGGCGGTCTGCGTTTGAGCAGAGCAACGAAGCAGAGCAGAAATATGAGCAGAGCCATTATCGGCAACGCATATCTTGAAACCGCAAGTAAAGCTTCGAGCATAATATCCTCCTTGATGATATACTTATACAGATACAATAATATTCTTTAATTTATAAAATGTCAACTGATAATATAATAATTAAATATATTTAAATATTATAGTGACATTTTGTTATGAATGTGTTATACTAATTCAGATAATAGAGAATTATACCCTTAAGGTGGCGGTGCAGTGTTTGAACAGATAATCAACGTTGACAGAATGGAGCAGGCGGTTAGCCTTTTCGGCTCTTTTGATGAGAACATCAAACTGATTGAAAAAGAATTTTCCGTTGCGGTTATCAGCAGAGGCTCCGAGCTTAAGGTTACGGGCGATGCCGAAAACGTTCAGAAGGGTGTGCGCGCAATCAACGGATTGCTCACTCTTATCAACAAGGGCGAATCGCTCAGCGACCAGAACGTGCGTTACGTGTTTTCACTTGTCAATGACGGCAACGAGGATAAGCTTGACAGAATGGCGGCGGACTGCGTTTGCATAACTTCAAAAGGCAAGCCGGTCAAGCCTAAAACTCTCGGTCAGAAAAAATATATCGAAACTATCAGAAAAAACACCGTTACTTTCGGCATCGGTCCTGCAGGTACGGGCAAAACCTACCTTGCCGTTGCGATGGCGGTTACCGCTTTCAGAGCAAAAGAAATCAACCGCATCGTACTCACGAGACCTGCGGTTGAAGCGGGCGAAAAACTCGGCTTTCTGCCCGGTGACCTTCAGCAGAAGGTTGACCCTTATCTGCGTCCGCTTTATGATGCGCTCTTTGATATGCTTGGTGCAGAAAACTTTCAGAAGCATCAGGAGAGAGGAGATATCGAGGTTGCTCCGCTTGCATATATGCGAGGCAGAACTCTTGATGACAGCTTCATAATTCTTGACGAAGCGCAGAACACAACACCCGAACAGATGAAAATGTTTTTAACGCGTCTCGGTTTCAATTCAAAGATGGTTGTTACGGGAGACGTTACGCAGATAGATTTGCCCGACGGAAAACGCTCGGGTCTTAAAGAAGCTGTGAGAATTCTCAAAAACATAGAGGATATCGGAACAGTGAGATTCAACGAAAAAGACGTTGTGCGCCACAGATTGGTGCAGGACATCATCAAGGCATATGAAAAGCAGGAGGAGGAACGCAACAGAAAATGAGCAAGGTTAAAGTTATTATCTCAAACGAGCAAAACGATTTTCGTATTCCGACAGGTGTTCGTATGCTTGTGCGCCGTTGCTGCACTGCGGTTCTTGTTCAGGAAAACTTTGCCGACCCTGCAGAGGTGAGCGTTACTTTTGTTGACGATGATGAAATCCACAGACTCAACAAGGAATACAGAAATATCGACCGTTCAACCGACGTGCTTTCGTTCCCTCTGGGCGAAAACGGCGTTTACGATACCTATCTTGACACAGGCGCAAAAATGCTGGGTGATATTGTTATTTCAATCCCTCACGCGCTTGATCAGGCAGACAGATACGGCCACTCCCTTCAGCGTGAAATCGGATTTCTTACGGTTCATTCGATGCTTC
>JAFXJO010000020.1 GCA_017532185.1 Clostridia bacterium
CATTACCGTTGGCGGAGAGAGTATGGCGGAATACAGCAAGCAGGTTGCTTGGTTCAGACTTTATTCTAAAGCCCCCGTTCAGCTTGAGTGCAGTCTGCCTGCTTCATCTGATTACCGAATCATCTGGAGCTCCGATAACAAAAAGGTAACTGTTGATAAAAACGGCAAGGTTACCTGCAAAGGATTCCTGTTCGCTCAGAAAGCAACGATAACCCTGACCGTTACCGACAGTGCGGGCAACGTTATTGCAAGCGATAAAATCGTTGTGAGGTTCTATAAATTCAGCTTTCAGCTTTCAGGCATACAGAATGTTTTTCTGCCGCCCACAAAGCAGTTTTTAATTTTCTGATTTACACAAAAAAACACTCCGTTGTTTACCAAAACGGTAAATTACGGGGTGTTTTTCTTTTTGAATTCTTAAGATTTATTGTAATTATTAACAAAAATTTTAAAAACAATGAACCGATGCTGAAATCGGCGTATCTAAATTATCAGAAAGATAATTTAGATAAATGCTTTCAAGAAACAAAAAGGAAGTGAATATCAATGAAAAAATCAACAGCAATTCTCTTGTCGGCTTTGATTCTTGTTTCGGTTGCCTGCATCGCTTTTGCCTCAAACGTAAGCAACAGAATTTATGCCGACAGTGTGACCGTTGAAGCGGGCGAGCAAATCACCGTACCCGTTAAAATCGAAAATAACGACGGGTTTATGGGATTTTCCGTTATCGTAACTTATGATGTGGATGTGTTTACGCCTGTTTCTGTTTCCAAGGGTTCTATGCTCTCGGGTATGTTTGATGACAGCATAGAAACGTCAACGGATAACAGCTTCAAGGTTGTGTTTACCGGCACAAGCGACGTTGAAACAGACGGCATTCTTTTCAACGTTGTGTTTGACGTTGCCGACGGCGCATCGGGCGAATATGATATCGAGCTGTCATATTCTCAGCAGGATACGTTTAAGGAAGGCTGGGAAAATGCCGAGTTCAATTGCGAGGTGGCAAAGGTTATTGTTACCGTTGACGGAACAACTGCTCCTTCGGTAACGGAACCTGCAACCAATCCGAGCGAGCCTTCAACTCAGCCTGAAGAAGAGCCTTCAGAAGAACCGGGTTCGGAACCTGTTACAAATCCCGTAACCGAACCCTCAACAGACCCAACCGATGACCCGAGCAACGAAAAACCTCTCTCGGTCAGAATGAAAGAATGGGTCGGTTCTCTTGTTATGCCGCTGAACGTTATTCTCGGAATTTTTGTTTATCCTCTGGCGTTCATTATTTCAATTTTTGAATAGGCGGTGAGTGTTTGAAAATTAAAAGAATTTTTGCTTTGTTGCTTACCGTTCTTATTGTGGCGGTGTTCCCTGTTTTTTCATATGCCGCGGACCCTGCCGTGGTTTACGCGGATGCGGTTGCAACAAACCCGAACTCCATTTTCTTTATTCCAGTTTCAATCAAAAACAATCCGGGTATTATGGGGTTCAAGATAACGGTAACCTATGACCCTGCGGTTATCAGTTTGCCTGCCGTTTCAAGAGGAACGGTTACCCAAACAGGTATGCTCAACGACAGCGTTGGTGTTTCGGATGAAGGAACAATAGAAATTGTTTGGACAAACGATGCCGCCGTTGCAAACGACGGAACGCTGTTTATTCTCAGCTTCAACGCTGATGAGGTTGTTGAAACAGAGAACACGCAGTTAACGCTTTCTTACAGTCAGCCCGATACTTTTAATGAGGCTTATGAAGACGTTGTTTTTGACTGCAAAACAATTTCGGTTTCGTTTGGCGACGATGAAAACGTAAGCAGTGCTTATCCGGGCGAAATCAAAGAACCCGATTATAAAGACGTTATTATCGCGGTTGATTCCGCAATCAAAGAGATGCCGTTTGATTCAATCGCAAATATTGACCGCGACCTTGATGCCGAGTTCCTTGAAAGCGTAAACAAAACGCTCGGAATAATGACGGGCACGGAAAACTATTTTGCATCGGTTGACGAGATAATCGGAGCTTATAAAGCGGCAACGGTAACCGATTTTGTTAACACATCGGTTGAAGCGGTTGACCCGAACGATATTGACAGCATAATCAACAGCGCGGTTCAGGCGGCAGGCGCAGAAACGGTTGATGCAATACCTGCCGAAAAGAAAGCGGAATTCATTGCATCGGTTGAGAATGCTCTTAACGGTCTGGCATCGGATATTGACCTTATTTCGGATACGCTGACAGAGGATGAGGCGATAGAGGCAATCAAAGCTCTGCAGTCAACCAACGAGGTCAATAAAAACAGCGGCATTCCCGTTGTTCCGCCGCCTCAGGAAACGGGTCGGAAACTCACGGGTATAATCGTTGCGGCTGCTGCGGCGATAGTGGTTGTTTTTGCCGTGATAGCGGTTTTTATAAAGCGCAAACAAAAGAAATATAAGGAGGAAAAAGTAAATGAAGAAAACGATTAAACGCATAATCGCATCGCTTCTTGTTGTGATTATGGTTTTCGGCTCTGCACCTCTCGAAGTTCTCACAGGTCTTGACCTTGCTTCTCTGTTCGGAGTTAAAGCAGAGGCGGCAGGCGCAGGCTTCCAATATCCTATTCGTATTCAAGCAACAGACGGTCAATGGTACCGTTTGAACAAACCTAATAAAGCGCACAAAGCTATTGACTTATCTGCACCAACCACCACAGATGTATATTCTATTGGTGATGGTACGGTTGCTATTGTGTATAGCGACTGTAAAAATTATAATGGTGCATTAAATTCAGCCTGTGGTTGTACTCCTCATAAAACTTATATAAAAAATGGAGAGATAGTTACAGAAAATGGTACAAAATCAAAAGGTTATTGTAATTTAGGGTACGGAAATGGTGTGGTAATAGACCATCATAACGGAAAGTATTCTCATTATGCACATTTGAGTACTGTAAATGTTAATGTCGGTGACAGTGTTACAGCCGAAACCGTTCTCGGAAAGGTTGGTAGTTCAGGCAATTCAGAAGGTCCCCATTTACACTTTGCGTATTCAAATTCATCATCATATAATGGAACGTTTGAGGATCCGTTTGAAAGTTGCTTTTTACCATGGTTCAAAATATATGTAACTCAAAATAAATCAACCTCACCTATAGTTACCGGTGAGTTCCCTTGGAAAAACAACTCGTTTGCCGGTTGCGGAATTGAGTTTGGAGATTACGCAAACAATTTAAATAAGAAAAGCGCTGATTATAACGGAAAAAGCAATAAGCATTTTTATAATTTAGGTAAAAATTTCGGCGAATTAAAAATAGGTAAAACATATTATTTCCGTTTGTGGCTCGAAAAAGAGTTGGACGGACGTAAATTGAAATACTATTCACCTGTTTACAGCTTCAAAGTCGGTGACGGAGATATTATGTTGTTGGATTATTCAAAAGCAAACAACACAAATGTGGGAACAGGTGGCAGCACTGCAGATTTAACTTATAAACTCACGCAAAAAGTATATGATCAGTATGTTTCTATTTCTAACGGTTTCCACGTTAAGGATATTCCTTATGAGGTAGGAAATAATGTTGGCGGAAAAGTATCCAAAGGTGAATACTTTGAGGTTTTTGGTGTTTATGAAAACAACTATAAAAATAAATGGTATAAAGTAAAGTATAACGGTGTTGAGGGTTTTGTATTTCATGAACATCTAACAAAAGTAAAAACTCTTTCAAAACTTCAGTATGTCCCCAATTATCCTAAGGGTGATTTGAATTTA
>JAFXJO010000160.1 GCA_017532185.1 Clostridia bacterium
AACGTTGCCGTTAACGGTAATCTGACCTTCGTCAGCGGTTTCGAGAGAAGTTATGCAACGCAGAAGCGTTGTTTTTCCGCTTCCCGAGGAACCAATAACAGAAAGCACACCGCCTTCTTCAAGCGAAAAGCTGATACCGTTGAGAACTCGGTTCTTTCCGAAGCTTTTATGTATATTTTTTACTTCTAATATTGCCATAATTTAACTCCTGAAATAGATCAACTTCTTTTCTACCTTGCCAAGAAGGATGGTAAGAATACCAACAAAAACAAGATAGAATGCGCCTGTAAAGAACAGCGGCCATATCAACGCCTTGGTTGCAGCAAGCTCTTTTGCATTTATAATAATCTCGCTTACCATAATACAGTTTGCAAGCGCAGTATCCTTAATGAGAGTTATAATCTCATTCGACATCGGCGGAACGATGCGCTGAACAACCTGCTTAAGAACAACTTTTCTGAACACCTGCGATTTGGTCATACCAAGCACGTAGCCGGCTTCATACTGACCTTTCGATATGCTTTCAATTCCGCCTCTGTAAATTTCAGAGAAATAGCATGCGTAATTGATGGTGAACGCAATGAGAACCGCTAAAATTCGTCCGGCATCTTTAACACCGTATGCCAAAAACATTATGCGGTCTATATCACCAAAAAGTTGATAATCAAAAACAAGACCGGGCACATAGTAGATAATGAATATCTGAAGCATCAGAGGGATGCCGCGAACAATCCAAACAAAAACCTTTGATATTGACCTGACTATTTTGAACCTGCTCATTGAGCAAAAGGCTATAGGCAAACCAAGCGGTGCGCCGCAAAGCAGCGTCACCGCAAAGATAAGCAATGAAATTTTAAAGCCTTCGAACAAAAAAGCCGTGACTTCCAAAAAAGACATATTAAAACTCCAATTAGACTACTGTAAAATTATTTCTGGTCAGAGAAATCTGTAACAACTGTTGTGGAAAGACCGTAAGTCTCGGCAATCTTCATCATTGTGCCGTCAGCTGCAAGCTTCTCGAGTTCTGCGTTAACCTGAGCTGTGAGATCGCTGCCCTTCTTGAAACCGATTGCGTAGTATTCAACGTCACTGGAAAGGGCCTCAACAACCTTGAGGTTTGCATAGTCGCCCTTGCCAACGTAGCTCTTTGCAAGCTGAGCATCAACAACCGCAAACTCCTGAGTACCGCCGTTAACCTCTGTAAGGCATTCAACCTGTGTGAGGAAGGTCTTGAGCTCTGCGCCGTCAAAGCTCTTCAAATATGTTTCACCTGCGGAGCCGCCTTCTGCAGCGCCGAATTTGCCGTTAAGGTCAGCAGCGGTAGCGATAGCTGAATCAGCCTTAACAACAACTACCTGGCGATTTTCCATGTAGTTATATGAGAAGTCTACCTTCTCGGAACGGAGAATACCGTCTTCGTCATCAGCAACGTTACTGGTGAAGCCGTTCCATACGCAGTCGATTGTACCGGAATCAAGGTCTGTATATTTGCTGGGCCAGTCAATCTTCTTGAAGATAACTTCATAACCGAGATTGCCGA
>JAFXJO010000161.1 GCA_017532185.1 Clostridia bacterium
GTTATGAAACCAAGGGCAACGTTGCTCTCTGGGGTTCGTTCGGCTATGAACTCAATCCCAATAAGTATACCGAAGAGGACGCAGAGCTTGTAAGAGCGCAGGTTGCGGAATATCATAAGTATTATGACGTTATTCATTTCGGTGAGCTTTACAGACTGATTTCTCCGTTTGATAACGCTTTCAGAGCCGCTTGGATGTTTGTCAGCGAAGATAAGAACGAGGCACTCGTAACGAGCGTTGTTATGCGTGAGCCCTATGATAAAGTTTTTGTGCTCAAGCTCAAGGGTCTTGACCCCGATAAGTTCTATAAGGATGAAGAAACGGGCGAGGTTTATTCGGGCGCGCTTCTGATGAACGCAGGTCTTTGCCTCACTTATACCGATGAACATGACGGCGCAAGCTTCAAGAAATATTTCAAGGCAATATAAAAACAAACTCCCTTGACCGAAATCAAGGGAGTTTTTTTATGCTTATTTCTTTTTTAAATTCCTGATTGCAAGAGCGATTGCTCCTGCGCCTGCGGCAACAACAGCCGCTTCTTTAACCGCAGTCACAACGCCTGAAACGCTTGTGGGTGCATAGGTATAGAGCGCAAATTTGAGTTTGTTTGTTATATCTTTTTTATCAAAAAGTTCGCCGAAGGTAACTGTTTTTGTTTCAAAACCGCCGTTTTCGTTAAGGTCAAAAATTCTTACGCCTCTGTTGTGTCCGGGGCCGTAAACGTTGAAGCCGCAACCCTGAGTGTATCCGAGCTTTATACCCTTATAATCGGCAACGAAGCTGTTGTTATGGTCGTGACCGACAAACAAGCCTTCAACCTCTTTTTTCTCAAGAAAAGCGTCGATTTCGCCTGTGTTTTTGAACGGCGCAGCAGGTGTTTCGCCCATAAAGTCACGCAGACCGCAGTTATGGGGGTCAAGCACGTACCATTCGTTTTTGTGGTTTCCGTAGGCTCTCACGCTTTTGGGAGTGAAGCGCTTGACCTGCTTGATAACGTCAAAGAATTCGGGTGTGGGAATATGCTGAAAAGCGATTGAGGGCAGGGGATTTGCATAGGAATCCCGCACGCCTCTGTACCACTCAAGCTGATAATCCTGCACCGCGCTGTAGCCGCCGTCATCTGCTTTTGCGTGTGAATCGAAGAGATAAATGAGTCGCTTTGTTTCGCCGTTATCATCTTTAACTTCAAGGCAGTATGTGCCCTTATCGTCATCTCTCGCAGCATCGGCATAAACAAACATAGGAGATTCTTTGTAAATCTCAAACTGCTCGTCGTTTGTGAGCGCTGAATCTCTGTCGTGATTTCCGAACGTTACGGCAAAAGGAACACCTTTCTGCTCAAAGGGAGCAACGAGAGCTTTGAGCGCATTTTTAACGTTTTCTTTGCCGTTTTTGCCCTGAAAGCTTGAAGAATAGCCTTTTATCTGGTCGCCTGTTAAAACAACAAGGTCAGGCTTTTCGCTCTCAAGAGCCGCCGAGATAAAGCGGATAGTATCGATTGCAACGTTTGCGGATTCCTGCGTATCGGCAACCTGCATAACGCGGAAATTGCCGTTTCTGAATTTCAGTTCTTTGTTCTGCATATTATCGCTCCCTTATTTAAGACCGTATTTTCTTCTGGTTTTTCTGTGGAAATGCGAATAATAATAAACGGTTAAAAACTGCTTTGCCGAGGCATAGGTACCGTAAAAAAAGCCTTTGATGCCGTGTTTGAAAATTCTGTTAAAGGTGTCGCTTGCGAGCTTTCGGATTATGCCGTAGGAATCGTCTTTAACCGTACTTTTGCCGATGAATGAGCGCCAATGGAAATAATAATGCACAACCTTGAGGTCAACGTCATCAACCTCGGAAAGATTAACTATAACTTTATCCGTGGCATTCTGCTCAATCTCAAGCGCCAGACCTCTGATTGAATCGGGGAAGCTGAAGCCCTTGACGTTATGGGCATATTCATAAATCTCCGAATTCGGCAGAGGAGTGAGAATGTTTATGTTGATAATGCTTGAATTCAGCGTTTTTGCAAAGCTGACGGTGTTTCTGATTTCTTCTTCGGTTTCTTCGGGGAAGCCGACGATGAACGAAGCCTGCACCGTCATACCCGCTTTTTCGCACCAGCCTATTGTTTCTTTTGCGATTGAGAGGTCGATATTTTTTCTGATTGATTTAATTCTTTCGGGATTGCCGCTTTCAATGCCGAAAAGTATCCAGCGGCAGCCTGCCTTATACATCAGCTTAACGTCGTCTTCGTTGAGCACGCCAAGACGCATCTGGCAGCCCCAGGTGAGGTCGTAGTTGCGTTCAATCAGCATTTCGCAAAGCTCGGTGCGAAGTTCTCTTTTGGGCACGAAAAGTTCATCGGAAAAATAAATTCCGTTTGCGCCCTGTGAATAGAGATAATCTATATCGCGCATAATCTGCTCGGGCTTGCGGCACCTGTTTTTATGCTGGTGGAAGGTCTGATTAGAGCAGAAGGTGCATTGCGCGGGACAGCCCTTTGAAGCGTGCAGATAAAGCATTTTGTTGCATCCGAAAAACGATGAGAAATATTTTTTGACGTCAATAAGACTCCAATCGATATCGGGAAACTGCGAAATATCCGCAACATCTCTTTGCTTTGTGAAAATTACTTTATCTTTTTCAAGATAAGCAAGACCGCTGACGGCGGAAACGTTGCCGCCGCTTTCAAGCGTGTTGACAAGCTCAAGCCAGGTAACCTCGCCTTCGCCCAGAATGATATAATCGGGTTTTGCTTCTCTTAAAACAAGCTCGGGCATAGCCGTTGCCGCCTGACCGCCCCAAACAACTTTAATTCCGCTTGCGTGAACGGTTTCGGTCAGATTTTTTGCTTCTATGCTGCTTAAAAACGATATTGCCGAAATGCCGACGATATCGGGCTTATATTCCTGCAAAGCTTTTGAAACGTCGTTTGTTTCAACAAGGCATTCGATTATTTTTGCATCATGACCGTAAGCGCGCAGATAGCTTGCGATTGAAACAAGACCCAGGGGTAGGGAGGGCACTCTGCCGAAAACGGGCATCGACGGATTGATGAGCATTATTTTCAATATGTACCACCTAAATCAAAACCGCCGAGTGAAAACCCGGCGGTGATATTTATTATTCTTCGCCTTCTTTTTTGAAGCCGTATTTGGTAAGCACCTTGTTGATTCTGTCTTTGGGATCAAGGAGACTACTGATTGAATCATCGTGATTGAGAGTATCGATGATATATGAGCAGTATTTTGAAAGGTCAACGCTGACGTGCCAATCTCTTTCAAGAAGCTCGGGTGAAGAATAGATGAGGTTTGTTGTGAAAACCTTATCGATAAGTCCGTCTGCATAAGCCTTATCAAATGTTTCAAGACCGTTGCAGAAAAGACCGAATGAAACGCAGATGAAAATACGGTTTGCCTTGAGCTCCTTGAGCTTTGTTGCAACTTCAATCATCGAATCGCCTGAAGAAATCATATCGTCGATGATGATAACGTCTTTGCCCTCAACGTTGGTGCCGAGGAATTCGTGAGCAACGATGGGGTTTCTGCCGTCGATGATAACGGAATAATCGCGGCGCTTATAGAACATACCGAGGTCAACGCCGAGAACGGAGGAGAAATAAATGCAGCGACCCATACCGCCTTCGTCGGGAGAAATAACCATCATATGGTCGTTATCAATCTTAAGGTCATCAACGTTTTTGCAGATTGCCTTAATCATCTGGTAAACGGGCTGAACGTTTTCAAAACCGTTCTGGGGGATAGCGTTCTGTACTCTGGGGTCATGAGCGTCGAAGGTGATGATGTTATCAACGCCGTATTCAAGGCAAAGCTCACGCAGCATATCTGCGCAGTCAAGAGATTCTCTGCTTGAGCGTTTATGCTGTCTGCCCTCATAGAGCATAGGCATAATAACCGTGATTCTTCTTGCCTTACCTGCGATGGCGCTGATAGCTCTCTTGAGGTTAGCGTAATGGTCATCGGGGCTCATGGGAACGTATCTGCCATACATCTTATACTCAACGCCGTAGTTGAATGCATCGCAAAGAATAAAGATATCATAGCCTCTGACTGTATCTTTAATTACGCACTTACCTTCGCCTGTACCGAATCTGGGGAAAGAAGTGTTAATGATATATGTATCTCTTTCGTAACCTGCAAACTGAAGGGTATCCTTATGCTCGCTTTCTCTCTCTTTTCTCCACTTAACAAGGTATGCATCGATTTTTTCTGCAACCTTTTCGCAGCCGGGAAGAGCGATGATTCCGAGCTTACCGACAGGTATGGTTGTAAATTCTTCGTAACGTTCAGGCATGGCAAAAATCCTCCGAAAAATAATATATTATTATTCTACAATATTTTTTTGTTTTTGAAAAGCGTATAATATAAATTTCTCTATAAAAAATTTTAGAAATTAATACGGTGTTTTTTGGCTATTTTGCTAAATATCCGCTGTTTTTGTTCCATAACCACAATATTTAGCGGATTAAACGTAACTGCGGTCAAACGTTATAACCGTGAAGCACTCGGGGTGTTTTTCTCTCAGAGCTGAGTCGAAACGGTCTTTGAGTTCGTATTCCGTCAGCTTGAAATCATAGGGCATAACGATATCAAAAATAAGATTGGTGTGGGTCGGTCCTGCTACTATTCTGAAATCGTGGAAGGTGAGTTCGCTTGAAATTCCGCTGAGTATTGCGGCTGCGGAAGCTTTATACTTATCGGTAAGTTCATCACCGACAAGCACAGGGTCCATATGTATCGAAATATCAAGCCCGAGTCTTTCTTTGATGTCTTTTTCGATAAGGTCAATGGTATCGTGCAGATGAAGCATATCAACGTCGGAGGGTACTTCTGCATGAAGCGAACCGAAAACCTTGCCGTGACCGTAAGCGTGAAGCACAAGGTCGTGAA
>JAFXJO010000162.1 GCA_017532185.1 Clostridia bacterium
AAGGCGACAGCTTTGAATTTGCAGAAAGAGTTGTTGGCGGCTCCGTTCCCAAGAACTTCTTCCCTGCAGTTGAAAAGGGTCTTCGCGAAGCTATCCTCAAGGGTCCCCTTGCAGGTTATCCCGTTGTTGGTCTCAGAGCAACTCTTTATGACGGTTCATCTCACCCCGTTGACTCAAACGAAATGGCATTCAAGATGGCTGCCAAGATTGCTTATAAGAACGGTATGCCTCAGGCTAATCCCAAGCTCCTTGAACCCTACGGCGCACTCAAGGCTTATATGCCCGGCGATAACCTCGGTGATATCATGGGTGATATCACAAAGAGAAGAGGTCGCGTTCTTGGTATGGGTCCCTGTGAAGATGATCCCAAGATGCAGGAACTCATTGCTGAAGTTCCCATGGCTGAAATGGGCGATTTCGCAACAGTTCTCCGTTCGGTAACAATCGGCAGAGGCTATTTCTCATTCGAGTTTGACCACTATGAAGCTGCTCCCGAAATGGTTGCATCAAAGGTTATCGAAGAAGCAAAGGCTCTCGCAGAAGACGAATAAAAAAATTGCCGCCGAAGCAGAAATGCTTCGGCGGTTTTGATGTTGTGACATAATTTTCTTGACATTACAAAACCTTTTTGATAGAATAGTTTCCGTTCAATACAATTAAAAATTTGCCCCCTTAGTTAAATGGATATAATAAATCCCTCCTAAGGATTAGTTATGCGTTCGATTCGCGTAGGGGGTGCCAAAAAGCGGCTTGTGAAAACAAGCCGCTTTAATTTTTTTATTTCTTCAATCTGATAACGTTCCAGCTCAGGGGCTTGAGGTCAACTGTGAGCTGTGTTCCGTCGATGGCAGGAACGGGATTATTATGAGGTTTGACTTTAATGTTATCAAAGAAGTTTTCGTCTTTCTTGTGGTAACCGTCCATAGAGATGAATTCGCAGGGCTTATAGCCGCCGAAATCCAGAAGGTTAACGTCAAGAACAACGTTTTCGTCAAGGCTCTTATTGACGCAGAAAATTGCCATTTCTTCATTTTCTTCGTCATAGGTGGCGATGGTTTCAATGTAAGGAACATCGGTGAATGCCTTGCAGTCATATTGGGGGCAGTCAACGAGAGGAAGAAGAGCAGAGCCTCTGCCGTAGTTGGACATATGCATAAAGGGGAAGAATGTTGTCTGTTCAAAAACGCCGCCGCCCGTTTTGGTGAAGATGGGCGCGATAACGTTAACGAGCTGAGCGATGCAGGCAATCTTGACTCTGTCGCAATGGCGAAGGAAGGTGATGAGAAGCGAGCCTACGAGAAGAGCGTCTTCGAAGTTATAGATATCTTCAAGAAGAGCAGGAGCTTCGCTCCATTTTTCGAATTTTGCGTTGTTTGAATGGTACCATACGTTCCATTCATCAAACGAAAGATTTATGGTTTTCTTTGAACGCTTTCTCGCCTTAACGTAGTCGCAGGTGCAGATGATTGAATAGATAAAATCATCAACCTCAAGCGAACGGGCAAGGAAGCTCTGAATATCATCATCGTGGTTGCCGTAATACTGATGAAGCGAAACGTAGTCAACGCTGTCATAAGCAATCTCAAGGCTCTCTGCTTCCCATTTGCCGAAGGTGCTCATATTTCTGCTTGATGAGCCGCAGAGAACGGTTTCAATATCAGGGCTTGTCCATTTCATAACCTTTGCGGCTTCAAGAGCAGCTCTGCCGTATTCAACGGCGGTTTTGCCGCCCATCTGCCAGGGGCCGTCCATCTCGTTGCCGAGACACCAGAGCTTGATGTTATGAGGTTCTTCAACGCCGTGCGAACGTCTTAAATCCGACCAATAGGAGCCTGATTTATGGTTGCAGTATTCAACAAGATTTCTTGCCTCTTCGGCACCTCTTGTGCCGAGGTTGACCGCCATCATACATTCGGCATTTGCCTTCTTGCACCATTTCATAAATTCGTTTGTGCCGAAAGTGTTGGGCTCGGTTGTGCCCCATGCAAGGTCAAGGCGGCGAGGTCTTTTTTCAACAGGGCCAACACCGTCTTCCCAATTATAGCCGGAAACAAAGTTGCCGCCGGGATAACGTACGATGGGCACGTTCATCTTTTTAACAAGGTCAATAACGTCCTGACGGAAGCCGTTTTCGTCGGCTGTGGGATGGCCGGGCTCATAGATGCCGCCATAAACGGCTCTGCCCAGATGCTCGATGAATGAGCCGTAAATTCTTTTATCAATATCGCCAATGCGGAATTCTTTTGCAAGAGTGATTTTAGCTTTCATTTTATGCACCTGCTTTGCTATATATTTATTTTATATTATCATAGTAAGTTTTTTTTGTAAACAAAAAACAAGAAAAACGGGTGTCAAAAAACACCCGTTGTTTTTATGCATATTTTTCAATGAGATAATCAATTGCTTTGCAGTATCCTTCGAAACCGAGACCGATATATGATTTTACGCACGCCATACCCGCATATGAAATCTGCCTGAAATCCTCACGTTTTGAAACATCGGAAATATGCACCTCAACCGCTGGCAGACCAACTGCTTTGAGCGCGTCAAGAATGGCAACGCTTGTGTGGGTGTATGCGGCAGGGTTGATAACTATTCCGTCAAATTTGCCGTATGCCGCCTGGATTTCGTCAACCATCGCGCCTTCGTGATTAGACTGAAAAATTTTAACCTCAACGCCTTTTTCGGCGGAGTGAGCGTTAATCATTTTGCAAAGGGCATCGTAGTTTTGTGCGCCGTAAATCGCAGGCTCGCGAATGCCGAGCATATTGAGATTGGGTCCGTTTATAACAAGGATTTTCATAAAGTTATCCTCCTGAGAGTTTCTTCGGGGTCGGGCGAAACGTCAACGGTGATGTCAGCCGTTTCAAGGTAAAGCGGCAGGCGCTTCGCATACATTTCTTTAAGCGTATCAAGATTTTTTGAGAGAGGTCTGCCGTCTGTTGCAAGACGTTCAATATCTGATTTGAGAAAAACCACCGTTGAATTTTCGCGCAGAGCAATGCGATTTTCTTCCTTGAGAATTGCGCCGCCGCCCGT
>JAFXJO010000163.1 GCA_017532185.1 Clostridia bacterium
GAAATGACGGCGGATATCCACACAGGCATTCACCGCTACAGCTTTTTCACAGCCGACGATGCTCACCGTTATATTGATGCAACAAGCGCCGCAGGCAACCGCACTTCACGCGACGCCTATGCAAAATACGATGAAGAAACAGGCGTTATCTCGGGCGGATGTTTGCTCTGGGGTAACTTTGCAAGCAGATATGACGGTCTGCCCGCATATTTTGCAGCAGTCGCAAGCAAGCCCGTTCAGTCTTACGAAATTACTGACGGCGGAATCGACCTCAACTTCGGCAACCTCAATAACAGCAACGTTGAAATCAAAGTCGGCATCAGCTATGTGAGTGAAGAAAACGCACTTCTCAACCTTAAAACCGAAACAGACGGTCTTGACTTTGACGGCGTTCGCAAAAATGCCGCAGCAGATTGGGAAGAAGCCCTTTCCGTTATCAAAATCGATGGTGATAAAGAAATTAAAACAAATTTCTATACTGCGCTTTACCACAGTATGATAATGCCCACAAACTTCACCGACGTCAACGGTGAATATCTGGGCTTCGATAAGCAGATTCACGTTGCAGAGGGTTATACCTACAGAACTGATATGTCTCTCTGGGATACCTGCCGCACAACTCATCCGCTTTATACTCTTATCAGACAGGATATTCAGGTTGACTGCCTCAACAGCCTCGTTGCAATGGCTGACCAGGGTGCAGGCGTTCTGCCCCGATGGCCTATGGGCGCAGGTTATTCAGGTTCAATGTTCGGCGATAACGCAAGCATCGTTGTTGCGGAAAGCTATCTCAAGGGCATCACCGATTTTGACGTTGAAGCAGCATATGAAGCTATGAAATATTCATCCGACAATCCCACAAACAAATCGGGCAGAGGTTGGGTTGAAGATTATAACAAATACGGCTACGTTCCATATGACGCAGAGGGCGCAGACAGAACGGTTGCAAAAACGGTTGAATATTCTTGGGAAGACGGCGCAATCGCAAGTCTCGCCGCAGCACTCGGCAAAACCGAAGATGCCGAAACCTACGGCGCAAAGTCAATGTATTATAAAAACGTTTTCAACCCCGAAACAAAATATTTCCAGGCAAGAAATTCAGACGGCAGTTTTGTCTGGAATTTCAGCCCCTATATCACGTCTTTCTATGATGCCGTTATGATTAAAAAATTTGCCGATGCTTACTGCGAAGGCAGTGCAAGGCAGTGGCGCTGGAACGCTCTGCAGGATATCGACGGTATGATTGAGCTTTTCGGCTCTGAGGAATACTTTGTCAGCGAGCTTGACGACTTTATGAAGGATGCTTCTCTCACAAGAGCCGCAGTTGACCCGGGTCACGGCTTCTGGGTGGGCAACCAGCACGACATTCACACGCCCTATCTTTTCGCAAACGCAGGCAGAGCAGACCTCACACAGAAATGGGTGCGCTGGACTCTTGCAAACCGTTTCAGCACCGATATCAACGGTCTTGACGGCAACGATGACGGCGGCACCTTAAGCTCCTGGTACGTATTCTCCGCAATGGGCTTCTATCCCCTTGCAGGTACCGATAAATATTGGCTCGGCTCACCCAACATCAATTCCGCCGAGGTTACACTTTCAAACGGCAACACACTCAAAATCACCGCAACCAATCAAAGCGAAAAGAACGTTTACGTCAGCAGCGTAACACTCAACGGTCAGCCGCTTGACGGATGCTACGTTACCCACGAACAGCTTATGGGCGGCGGCGAGCTTGTTTTCGCAATGACAGACACACCGAACAACTAAATAAAAGCATAAATAACGACCCTGCCGAAACCAATCGGCAGGGTCGCGGTTTTGGGGAGAAACGGGTTTTGAAAAAATCCGTTTTTAACAAATTAAAGCATCTGCATCAGAAACACAAGTCAGTGCGGCATCAGAATATCATAAATCACCAATGGCCATCCCACTATCAACGCCACTACCGGTCCCAGAGTATAACCCATCAGCAGATACAACTCCCAAAGTATTTCTTCCATCATTTTCAATCTCTCCTTTCAGACTATCTACGGTTATTTAAAAATCAAATCAAATGCTCCCCGTGCAGCAGCTGTCAATATATAGCCAAGCATGGCAAACTCCTGAATTATCAGCTCAATATACTGAATCACAATCATAATCATTCCCCCTTTCCGATTAACAGAACTCATCGTAGGAGACAACCTCTGTGCCGCCCCAAAAAATCCGCGTGCCGTGCACAAAAATCAGAATATTCCCGTTATTAATCCGCCGATATTCTCAAACGCAACCGTGAATAAACCAATCACCGCCATAAATGCGCCGTGAAGCGGCCAAGCCGCAAGTGCACCTAACACGGTCAGGTCGTGAAATAAAGCGGATACCGTTTCAAAAAAGTCCATAGTGTTCTCCTTTGTTAATTCCAGAACAGTTTATACAAAAGAGCGCTGAAGCCTTCATATGCGTCAAGTAAGTTCGAATTAATTCCGCCGAAAACGTCAACAATCCACTGCGGATAATGTCCCGTAATTTTTTCAATATGTTCCGCCAGATACCAGGGACTGTTGATTATAAGCGCAAAAATTGATAACATATTTTTTCTCCTTTCACATTAACCGAAAATCGACATACCGATAAGAAGCGCAAGCAGATTCATCATATAAGCGTACCACGCCGCGCTTGCTGCTATACCTTCAAAGAAATCTTTAACCTTTTCTTTGAAGGTTCTTTTGTCGATAGTGTTGTTTTCGATATAGTAATCGCCTGACGAAAGAACTGTGTTGCCCGCCTCGTCAACAACCTCGGCTCTGACGTAAAGCTCACCCTTTTTGCGTTCGGGAACGGTTACGGTTATACCGTTGGATTCACGAAGCTCTTTTTCACCTATAACACTCTCTTCACCGTCAAGAATCATATACCATATGATTCTGTCGCCCTCAACTTTGTAGGGATAATAGTGCGCAAAAACCTGAACCTCATCGCCGGGATCTGAACTGTATCGGTCTTGTTCGCAGTATATTTTGCAATAAGCGTCGGGCTTTTCGCCATTGAAAAACATTTTTACACACTCATGCTCATTTTCTTTTGTAAAATCAGGTCCGAACGTAACGTCTTTTTGAGCTTGTTCATACCAGGTTTCGTCTTCATATTCAATGCTGTAGTCATAGATGATGAATTTAATCTTCTCCCAATCAGCTTCAGAGCCTGCATAGCTGATTGCAAGTGTGCGGCTTTTTGCATAAGTATGGATTGAATTTGCAGAAATCTTTTCAAGGCTTTTAGGCAGGTTCAGCAGATAATATATGCTGAAATCATATTCGGGTGTTTTGCCGTTATTCACCAAAGCACGGTGACCGATGCTCGTAACGCCCTCTTCAACCGTCACAACCTTAATTTGCCCGTAGTATAAAAACCACGGAACATCAAAAACACGCTGATAATTCTTCATTTCACCCTCACCGCCGATAACAAGCTCACCGTCATCATAGAGAGTCCATGTAATATTATCACCCTGTGCGCCGCATATGCCGCTGTCAACAACGCTTCTTTCTTCTTCAGCCGCAAACGCAACCGCGGGAATTGCCGTAAAAGCAAGAATTGCACAAAGTATTATTGAAATAAATCTTTTCATTTTGTTCTCCTTGTAATTAAAAATTCATTGGTTACCGAGCCAATTCCGCCAGCTTCAGCAGGAGTTCCAGCGGAGCTTCCGCAAGAGGCTGCAGAAACGGAAAAAACTCCAAAATATAAACCAAGGGTATCATTGCCAAATGCATTAATGCAAACGATATCATTTTATCACCTCGTAAGAATGTTTTTTATCAATAGAGAAACGGAAACAAAAATCCGAAAACTTCCCTGAATACTATGAGAATCCCTAACCAACCGTCCGCAATAACCCCCTGAATCGGATTGTTGATATTCTCAGGAAGCTGTTCAAGCAGAATCATCAGCGGAACTATGGGCAAAAAAGGCCCGAAAAACATAATTAACTCTCCTTTATTTTTTGATTTTATCCGAAATCAGACCGATAAGACCCGCAAGGCTGAAATCCCTGCCGCCGGATACGCTGTTTGCTTTTATCAGCGAATAGAAATCGCTTCTGCCGATATCATCTGAGGATATTTTTTCAATCTTTTCAATGAGCCTTGCAAACGTCTCGGTCTGTTCGGTCATAAGGTCAATATCAAATTTCTCCATTTCGTGCTTATCGCTGACAGCGCAAAGGTAATAGGGCGCAGGCACAAGGCTGATTTCGGGAATTCTCATCGTGAAAAAGTTCTGTCCTTCTCCGAAATGCAAAGCGTTATGTCCGCGAAGCGTCATTGTTCTGACGTTTTTGCGTTCCTTTACTGTATCGATATAAAGCTTATCCATAAAATCGTTGCCCGTATAAACGAGTTCAACCTCAGGTCTGCCTGTGTATTTATATTCGCCGTCAACGTCACGCCATTCCTTGCAGCCGAGATGCTCCAGAGTGAGGTTTGCAACGCACCTGAAATGTCCGTCTTTTCCATCCCACAGGTCACGGTGCATCGCAAGCCAGCGTGAAGCTGACTGAAAAGCGCCTGTTCTTATGTCTTCAAAATGGGGTAAGCGAAAATGACCTGTTGTGAAAACAAAAATATGCGTTCTTTCGAGTTCTTTATCTTTAAGGCTTTTTATAAGCTGCAGAAGTGCAATCGGCCCGTTTTCTTCAACGCAGTTTGTGCCATCGGTATGAGTATTGACTATAACCGTCTCTTTCGGATTTATACCTTTAAGAATGCAGTAAAAACTCTCGGTAAAAGCGTTTTCTTCAATTTCAGCCTCAAGCACAAATTTCACTTTTTTATGACCCTTTGCCGCTTCAACAAGCTTTTTACCGTTTGTTTCGTTCACCCATAGCATCGGCACATTCTGATAATCGGCAATAAACGAAAGATACTGACCTTCAATCATATTATCGTGCAAACCTCGCCAAACCAGAATTACCGCTTTTGCCTTGGCAAGTTTTGAAACAAGTCCGTAAAAGCACTGAACAAAGCTCGTTATAACAGGCCCCTCATATTTCTTTTCAAGCACCACGTCTTCAGGGTAACTCGTTCTTTTGTCGAATGCAATTTCGCTTGGCAAAAAGTTGATATTCGCAATGTCAAAAACCGCGATTTTGCCCTTTATTTCAGGGATATCCTTAACGCTGTCAACATAAACCAATTCTTCGGTTATGCCGTCGGCATCTGTTTCGCCGGAATAAGGATATGCCGACGAAACAGGGATTTTTATTTTTTCATCACCGTCGATTATCTCGATTGAAGAACGTTTTTCTTCCCATCTTCTGAAATAAAACGGGTCGCTGAAAATCGGCAAGCCCATTTCGGTTATTTCATTTTTGATGTAATTAATAAAATCCGAGTGACCTTTGCTTCCCGTGAGCCTCGTACCAAAGGAATTCATTTTGTGCATTCCCTCAAGCATTTCTTCTTTTGAAATAACAAAATTCATCTTTATCTCCCTTTCTTTAATCAAAGTATACCGATAATCTCTAAAAATCTCACTCCGATTAAAAAAACTGACATTACCCCGAGAATTGCCCCCTGAAAAGGCATTGCGGCATAGAGACCTGCTATATACAGCAATCCTTTTACCGTCTCAAATAATTCCATAAAAAAATGCTCCTATCTCCCAAAACTCAGAATAAGCCTAATTTCCAGCCAAAAAAGCCTATAATTGCAGAAATCAATCCGTGCAAAGGCCAGAAGAGTGCCACGATATACTGAAAAATTGTCATTTTAAATCCTCCTTAAAAAACCGAAATCAGCCTAAAAGCCTTCTCTTATAAGAGAAATAAACCAAAGCGGTATTCTTATCGGGGTAGCAACTATGGGCAGTATTATGAATCCTGTTACAAAAAACAACACAAATCCGATTTCCGAAAGCTTATCCTCAACCTTTTCCCAAAAGGTTCTTGTGTCAGGCTCAACAACCCATATCCGCCTTTCTGTTGATGCAATTATCTCGCCTTCACTGCTCACTATTTCAGCCGAGAGAGTGAAATAGCCCGTGTATGTCCCCTCAACTCTGACCGCCGTAACAAGCCCTGTTTCAGCATCGGCAATCTCTTCCATGGGCCAACGTGTGGGATTGCTCATATGCCAAATAATTTCATAGTCCTCGCATTCACCTGCAGAATAATCAAGATAAAACGCCTCTGTTTCCCCATAGGGAATGTTTTCTCTTTCGGCATTGTCAAACTTGATTTCTGCATAGGGTTCATCTTTCTGCTTTGCAAATGCAGATAACGGCATAACCGTTATTATCGATGCGATGCAAAGCAGGATTGATAAAATCCTTTTGATTTTCATTCCTTTCGTCCTCCTTTTCTGAACACACGGTTTTATCCGCAACTGCATCGTAACACAAGAAAAAGGAGCGTTCAACAGATTTAAAGAAAGCTTAGACAACGTTTAAGATTCTTAAAAAAATCTTTATAAAATCTTAATTTTCTTAAATAATTCTTAGAAAATTAATTCTTTTCGGTAATAATCAACTGCGCGAAAAATATTTGCTCAAATCGGTATTGATTTTTGCAACTTAAGTGGTAAAATGGTTTTATCAAATCCAAAGGAGATTTATTTTATGCTTAAAATCGGTCTTGTCGGCGTTGGCGGAATCAGCGGCGCCCATATCCCTGCATGGGAAGAAATGGAAAATGCAGAACTTGTTGCTCTTTGCGATATCCGTCCCGAAAGAATGGAAAAATACAGCGGCAAGCGTTGCTACAACGATATCGACGAAATGCTTGCAAACGAAGAGCTTGATATCCTTGATATCTGCCTGCCCACATATCTTCACGCAGACGTTGCCTGCAAAGCAATGGAAAAGGGTATCAACGTTGTAACCGAAAAACCCATTTCGCTCAAAGAAGAGGACGTTGAAAGAGTTTATTCCACAGCCGCAAAAAATAACGTTAAATTTATGGTTGCTCACGTTCTTCGCTTCTGGCCCGAATATGAGCTTCTCAAAGAAATTTATGATTCAAAAAGATACGGCAAGCTTCTCTCGGGCACAATGATTCGTCTCGGCGGTTACCCCAAATGGAGCTGGGACGGCTGGATGATGGACGAAAAGAGAAGCGGTCTGACTCCCTTTGACCTTCATATCCACGACCTTGACTTTATGGTTTATGCTTTCGGCCTGCCCAAGGTTGCTCATCAGTACCGTTCAAAGCTTCCCAAGCAAGATTTCATCAGCCTCACCTATGATTTCGGCGATTTTTCAATCAACTCCGAAGCTTCGTGGTATGCCGCATCATATCCCTTCACCGCAGAATTCCGCTTCCAGTTTGAGGACGCAATTGTTGCAAACGAAAAGGGCAAGATGATGATTTATCTCAAGGATGATGAAAAAATTGACCTTTCACAGCAGGCAGAGGGCGATACGGGCAGCATCAACCTGCCCAAGAGCGACGCCTACGCAAACGAGCTGATTTATTTTGCGGATTGCGTTGAAAACAACAAGCCCGTTGATAAGTTCAAACCCGAAGAACTCACCTGCGTTCTTAAAATCCTTAATAATCTTTAAAAGAAAAACCGCTTGATTATGCATCAAGCGGTTTCTTTTTTATCTGTGCAGTTTTAAAATTTCTTCAATCGGTTCAGCAAAACATTTTTTTGCTTTGAGCTTTTTACCGTTTTTAATGAATGCCGTGAATTTAAATCCCTTGGGGTCATTGCCCATCTGGAATTTTGAAATTGTGTTGATAAGAAGCTGCTTCTCGTTCTTGTTTTCAAGATATACGCAGTTATCAAGAACAATTTTTATCTCGGAAACAGCCTTTGCGTTAACTTCAATCTCAAGCGTACCGCCAACAATTTCTGCCTTTGCTTCAATCTCTTTGCCGTCAACGGTCACTTTCGCATCGGCGGAAACGATATCCTTAAACTTGAAAATGAAGCTTCTGTTTTCGGGTGCAACACTCGCAACGCCCTCCGCCTTTGAAACGGAGAAATCAACTTTATTGCCGTTTTCCGCAACGGTGAATGCGGTTTTGAGATATTCGCCGTTTTTATAGGAAAGCGTTTCGCCGTCATCTTCATAGAGAGTGAAGGTGTTGTTGCCTCTGTAAACAAGCACTTCAAGCTTTTCGGGGTTAGAGCTGTCATTTGTTCTGTCGTTTGCGCTCATCGGGATAATCGCGCCCTCTTTTGCAAGAACGGGTATATAATCAATATCGCGGAACATCTTGACGAATTGGTTGCCCTTATAAATTCTGCCCGTGAAGATATCGGTATATCTGCCCTCGGGAATCCATACTTTAACACCTGCAAGGTTTGTTTTTTTGTTGGTGTGCTCGGTTATGGGAGCAACAATAAGCTCGGTGCCGAAGAAGAATTCGTTTCTGCAGTTATATGCGTTTTCGTCTTCGGGGTATGCATAATACATCGGCTCGCAGATAGCTCTGCACTCTGTGTGAGTACGGTAGTTCATTGTGTAGATATAAGGCAGAAGTTTGTGTCTTAAACGCAGAGCATCCGTTGCGATTCTCTGAACAGGGCCGCTGTAATTCCAGGGTTCCTTGCCTGCAAATTCATTGTTGGTTGAGTGCAGACGCATAACAGGGCTGAATACGCCGAGCTGAACCCAGCGCAGATAGAGTTCATCATCCTTTCTGCCCATGCAATGGCCGCCGATATCGTGGCTCCACCAGGGATAAGCAACGTTCGAAGCGGTTGCGGTGTAACCCGGCTGATAATCAAGGCTCTTCCATGTCTGGGTTGTATCACCGCTGAAGCCGAGAGGATATCTCTGGCTGCCTGCGCCGCAGAAACGCGAGAGAATAAGCGGCCTGTGGTTATCCTTGGCATTATCAAGGAAGTGATAGTGGTTGAGCGCCCAGAGAGGGTCAAGACCCTTAACTGCTGTGTTTTTGCCCTGCTGCCAGTCAATCCACCAGAAGTCAACGCCCTTTTCCTCAAAGGGACGGTGAAGAATATCAAAATAATTCTCGGTAAACTTTTTGTCGGTTATGTCAAACGCAACAGGTTCTTTGGATTTCGGATCCTGACCCATCGCCTTGCACATATCCTCATACTGGTTTTCAAACCAGCGCACACCCATTGAGGGGTGAATGTTAAAGGTAACTTTATAGTTATCATCCTTGAGCTTTTTGAGGAATCCGTCGGGGTCGGGGAAAAGCTCGGTATTGAAGCTGTAACCTGTCCAACCCTTTGACCAGACGTCGTAAACGTATTCCATAAAATTCAGGTGCTTGCGCATTCTGTGGCAATCCTTGCCGAACTTTTCCTGAATTTTAACCCAATGCCAGTCCATATCAACCGTTGCAACGGTTATGGGGATTTCTTCATCCTTGAATCTGTCCATAAGGCTGAGATATTCATCCTGTGAATAATCCTTATATCTGCTCCACCAGTTGGAAAGAGCATATCTGGGAATAAGCGGCACCTTGCCGGTGAGGTTATATAAATCTGTTGTTGCGCCGATATAATCGTTGCCGTAAGCAAAATAATATTCATCGGTTTCTTTGTTGTCGCGCGGAAGAATAAGACCGTCTTCTTTTATTGCAAGGGTATCGCTGTCATCAAGCACGGCAACACCGTTTTTTGAGCATACGCCGTCACCGACCCTGTCAATGGCGGTGATATCAAGAGTTCGGCTTGTGCCCTTGAGATTGCCTGCCTTATAATTTTTAACCGTTCTGCCGTCTGCAAGCTTTATGCGAAGCATTTTACCTGCTTTGAGAGAATAAGCAAAGGTTACCTTTTCGGTTTTGATTTCAACAACACCGTTAGCTTCCTTTGTTTCAAATTTGCATTTGCAGAAATCTCTGAACCAAACGCTCTGCGTTGGCTCATCGCAGAATTTGCCCTGTGCCTGCTTTTCAACGCGGAGCATACAGGGCGTTATAACGGTCAGTCTTATATTGCCGTTAACGTAAACCTGAGATTTATCGGCAACAGGCGAGCAATCAATCTTAAATCTTTTTGCAAAAGTATCCATAAGAATCCCCTTGTGTTTTTATTATCTTTTCAATTATATAACTTAACGCAAATGATGTCAACCGAGAGAAATTTTGTTATGCTATTCCATTTTGCAAAAAACTGTTATATAATGGTTTTATCTGAAAAAAGGAGAATCAACCTATGACTCTGATGGCTTTCAAGCGCTTTTTTATGGCATTCATAATGGCAGGCTATTATCTTTTCAACTGCATTTTCAATAACTACGTTTATCCGCCTGTCAGCAAAGACGGCGCATATCTTTTCTGCTATTTCGTGGGCAACGAGGTCAGCGAGCAGCAGATTCATCTTGCCGTGAGCACCGACGGTTATCGCTTCACCGCGCTCAACGATAACGAGCCGATAATCGACCAGAAGCTCGGCACAGGCTGTGTGCGCGACCCTTATATTCTCAAAGGCAACGATGAAAACGGCAAGGAATGCTATTTTATCATTGCAACGGATATGAACGCGCTCGAAGGATGGACCTCAAACCACGCACTCATTACGTGGAAATCCTATGACCTTATCAACTGGATTGACGAAACGGTTATTGATATCCGCCAATTTGCAGGCTTTGAAAACACAAACAGAGCTTGGGCACCGCAGGCAATCTGGGATGAAAAAGAGCAGATGTATATGGTCTACTGGGCAACGTCAACAGCAGAAAACGATACCGCAGGTCATTATTACGCCTATACCAAGGACTTCAAGAAATTTGAAACCGAGCCCAAGGTTTTATACGGCAGATGGAACGAAGTTGACCCCGAAACGGGTGAAACACGCAACGTTCAGTGCATTGACGGCGATATAGTCTATAACGAAAAAGACGGTTACTATTACCTCTATTTCAAAGAAGACCTGACCCAGAAAATCGCCTACGTGCGCTCGAAGAATCTCACAGGTCCTTATAACACCGATTACAAAATTGTTTCGCTCAACTATTGGGGCGTTGAAGGCAGTTCAATGTTCCGCATCAACGGTACCGACAGCTGGATGATGATAATGGATGAATACGGCGAAGGCTCATTCTTTGCGCAGATGACAAAGGATTTCCAAAACTTCAAACGCGTTCAGCGTTCAACCTATTCAATGGACCATCTCAATCCGCGTCACGGCTCGGTTGTTTCGATTTCGGAAGAAGAATATTACGCACTCGTTGACCACTACGGCATTCAGGAAATACCCAAGAAATAAGAAAAACAGCCTTCTGCGTTTGCAGGAGGCTGTTGCTGTTATAAAAGCTGTATTAATTTCAACAAAGTTTATTAAACAAGTCCGCTTATATTAACGAAACTGATGGTATTCATTTTTTACGGTAATCCCGTCGGTCTCCGTAATTACAAAAGAGGTTGTTACTTCTTCAAAAGTAAATACATTGTTTGAGTAAAAAAAGTTAACCGAAAATTTCTCTTCAGAAAAGACAGGCGTTTTTACAATGGTAAAAGTTGCGCTCGGAGAAACATCCGACTTTTTCACCAGAACATATTCACTCCCCAAAATTGTTCTCCAAACTCCCGATTCCGCCGGTTTTTCAGTTGTAATGGTATACTGCGTAACAAGGCATTCCTCAGCAGCAAATATGTCGGGTGCAGACAGCATACTGCCTTCCGAGGCATAGAATGTTTTTGTGTTACCGTTTTCATCGGTAAATATAAGGTCCATAACCGTGCCTTCATAGTCCGGATCCGAAAAGATATCTTCCACAATGTTAACCAACTTTGCGAATATACCTTCGCTGTTTTCAAAAACAAAAATCTGCTCATCGTCCTTGATTTGCACCTCTTTGAGGTTGATATAAGGGTCGTCTGTGTCATCATACTCCCAAACTATGCCTTTTGATTCGTCATAAGGCAAAACAACCTTTTCCGTCGGCGAACCGAAAACCGCCTCAAAAGCGCCGCCAAACAGAATGTAAGCCGCCAAAACAGGTGCAAGAAAAACCAACAATACTGATGTTCCCATATTTTATTCCCCTTTGTTTTATTTATGTAAAGCTGACTTTACATTGATATAATTATACCAC
>JAFXJO010000164.1 GCA_017532185.1 Clostridia bacterium
ATCAATAATATCTGTAGCTTGCAATAACTTTGCCGAGAATGACAACTTCGTTGACAATTATAGGTTCGAAGGTATCGTTTTCGGGCTGGAGTCTGAAATGACCGTTTTCTTTATAGAAAGTTTTAACTGTTGCCGAGTCTTCGATAAGCGCAACAACCATTTCGCCGTTGCGCGCGGCAGGAGTTCTTTCAACAATAACAATATCGCCGTCAAGGATGCCTGCGTTAATCATACTTTCGCCTTTGACTTTAAGAGCAAAAAGTTCTTTATCCTGTGCGCCCTGCATTGAGAAGGGGAGATAGCCCTCGATTTCTTCAACCGCAAGGATGGGTGCACCTGCGGTTACGGTGCCCAGAACGGGAACGTGGGTAACGTTATCGGCCTGGCCCACTATTCTGATGCATCTTTTAAGCATAGGAGGACGCTGAATATAACCTGCGGCTTCAAGCGCGTCGAGGTTTGCCTGAACGGAGGATGTTGAACGCAGACCGACTGCGGCGCCGATTTCGCGAACGCTGGGAGTCATATTGTCTTTTGCTCTCTCCACAAGAAATTCATAAATTCTCTGCTGAATGGGGGTTATGGGCTTCATAAACTTTCCTCATTTCTTTTATCAAAATTCTGAAAAAGCATAAAAACCTTTAAAATATACTTACTCGCCCATATTATAGCACAAATGTTCAGAAAATGCAAACATTTGTTTGATATTTTTGAAAAATTTTTTCGCACATATATTTGATTTTTTGTGCATATTGTGATACAATGTAATTAATAATGGGTAGGTGTTCTTGACGCGACGGCTCTTACCCGCAAATAAATGAAAGGGGCTTGGTTATGGCAGTCAGAAGAAGCAAGGTTATTCCGAGAGCTAAATTCCCGGAGCAGGTGGGCATCAGCTCTCACGAGATAAAAGCGCTTATCGATGATTTTGACCGCAGCGGCATTGAAGTGCATTCAATGATGCTTATGAGAAAAGGCAAGGTTGCGTTTGAAGCATACAGATATCCTTTTAATCCGCAAACTCCGCACACGATGTATTCTGTCAGCAAAAGCTTCACCTCAATTGCAATCGGCTTTGCCGTTGATGAAGGGCTTTTGACACTTGATACAAAAGTAATTGATATTTTTCCCGAATACAGACCTAAAAAATATGACGAAACGCTCGAATCAATGACGGTTTTTCATTTGCTTACGATGACGGCAGGCAAAGACGTAAGCCTCTTGAGCGATAAAACCAAAGACAGATGGGTCAAGGATTTTTTTGATGCAAAATGGGCGTTCAAACCCGGTCAGGGCTGGAGATATATCAGCGAAAACACATATATGTGCTGCGCCATTATCAAAAGGCTTACGGGAATGGGCGTTATAGATTACCTTACACCCAGACTTTTCAAACCTCTCGGTATCACTCGCAGACCCTTCTGGGAGCTTGACCATCAGGGTCTTGAAGCGGGCGGCTGGGGTCTGTTTATAACAACCGATGAGCTTGCGAGATTTATGCTTTGCCTTCACCAGAAAGGTGAATATGCCGGCAAACAGGTTATTCCCGAATGGTACGTTGAAGAAGCAACCAAAAAGCAGGTGCGTAACGACGTTAATGAGGACCGCGATTCCGTTTGCGGCTACGGTTATTTCTTCTGGCGCAACGCATTCAAAAACAGCTACAGAGCAGACGGAATGTTTTCGCAGTTCGGCATTGTTCTTGAGGATTACGATGCGGTTCTTGTTTTTAACTGCAGTGAAGTTTTTGAGCAGAAAACAAGAGACGCAATATTCCGCCACGTTCCTCATATGTTCATAAAGCCCAAGCGCTTCAAGCCTTCCGATGCTTATGAAAAAGAGGAACTTCAGCTTTCACCGCTTGAGTGTCTGCCTGCCGCGCCCAGAAGCCCGATTGAAGATTTTATAAGCGGCGAAACAATCAAGCTTAATAAAAACCCCATTCTCAACGCAGTCGGCTGGCCGCTTTCGATGCTTCCGCTTGCAGTGGTTTATATGTCGGCAAACAGAGCAGGCAACATAGATAATATTGTTCTCGATTTCAGCGAAAACGAATGCACGATGACCTGGGATGAGGGCAAGGAGCATAACACCATTGTCTGCGGTATGGACGGCGAATACAGGCAAAGCAAAATCCACCTTGCGGGCATAGATTTCACGGCAGTCAGCTCTGCGGCGTGGATTTCTGAAGAATCTCTGCAGATAAGAATGCGTCCGCTTGAATCGGTTGCAGAAAGAAGAATTACTCTGACTTTCAAGGACGGCAACGTTACGCTTGTGCCTGAGAGCAGCCCCACGCTTCTGACAGTTGCAAGCGGTATTAAGGGTACGGTTGAACAGTTTATTTCAATTGAGGCTCTTGCTCAGCTTGGCGGCAAGGCTGTTATGAAGCTGGACAGAATTCTTGAAGCACCGATTACGGGCAAGATTGTTTAAATTTCAGGAGAAAATATGACGGCAAACAGAAACAAAACCAATAAAGCAGATCGCAGTTCAAAAAAGATTGTAACGGCGGTTGGGATTGCTATTGCCGTGATTACACTGGTAACGGTGTTTTTGTTTGTCAAAGACCCCTTGTTTGTTTCGTTGGCGAGCAAAGCGACTCTGAACGGAAAACTTGATGCGGCAGAAAAATATCTGGTTGTTTGTTCAGGTGAAGAATCGGAGCTTCTTGCGGATTACGTTGCTCTCAGGCAGGATATCAACGCGGATTATGTGAATATGCGTTCAAATTTCAGCCGCGAAAAAATTGAAGAGTGGCAGAAACGGGCCGCAAAGCTCAGCAAAAAATGCAATTTTGCAAACGCGGAGCTTGAAGAACAGGTGAAAAATCTTTCCGAGAAGCTTAACGGTATCAGCCGAACGCTTGCCGATTATGATGCGCTCAGACCTGAAATCATGGGTCTTTTTGATATTTTTAATGAAGCAAACAGACTTTATACAAAAGATGCAACGGGTCAGAATTCTGTTTTCACCATTGAACAGGAGCTTGCCGCAATAGCCGAATGGGAAGAAACGGCAAGAAAGCTTGATGATTTCACTGCGGATACTGTTAACGGCGAAAAAATGTATCTGCTGACTTTCTTTGTTAAGGAGGCGCAGGGCGAAGCCGCTGACCTGAGAAGCTCAATGAACGGTTTTGTTGCGCAGGGATATGCGCCCGAAGCCCAGATGAGAGTTACGGGTTCTTTAAGCAGAACCTTCCCTTCGATCCAAAACAGCAACGGCATTCTTGTTAATCTTCAGCATAAAGAAACCTATGAGAGCTGTATGTATCAGGGGATGTGCGTGGCGCTCACGGATTCTTTGGGAGAGTTTATCGTTTGATTCTGCGCAAAACGCAGTTTTTGTAAATAAAAATTGATAAAAAACAGGTTGACACTATTTTCTGTTATTGATATAATATATTATAGTGTTAAAGGGGAGTAGCTTGAAGGCTCTGCCTTGTGCTTGTCAACAACCGTTGCGCAACAGCGCATCTGGCAATCACCCTATGGAAGCAAGACCTTTGACAGAGAATAATTTCTCTGTCAAGGTCTTTTTTATATGCGATTTTCTGCAAAAGAAATTTTGACAGAGATAATAACAGAAAGGAATGAAAAAGCCAAGATGAAGTTCTATCTCGAACAAATCGAAAAGGTTTTCGGTTATGTTAAGAGCTCCGAAAACGGTCTCACTTCTGCCGAGGCAGAAAAAAGACTTGCCGAAAACGGCAAAAACAAGCTTGCGGAAGGCAAAAAGAAAACCATGTTCCAGCGCGTGCTTGAACAGCTTTCCGACCCGATGATCATCATTCTTATTGTTGCCGCAGTTATTTCGGCAATCACGGAATGGGTTGAGCACGGTTTCGGTTTCCCCACCGATACGGTTATAATCCTTGTTGTTGTTGTTATCAACACGGTTCTCGGCGTTCTGCAGGAGAGCAAGGCAGAAGCGGCGATTGAGGCGTTGCAAGAGATGTCCGCCGCAACCTCAAAGGTTCTGCGTGACGGCAAAATCGTTTCCGTTCGCAGCGAAGACCTTGTTGTGGGCGACGTAATTATTCTTGAAGCAGGCGATGCTGTTCCTGCTGACTGCCGCATTTTTGAATGCGCCAGCATGAAGGTTGAAGAAGCTGCTCTCACAGGTGAATCTGTTCCTGTTGATAAGGTTATCAACGTTCTCACCGCAGGCGATAACGGCGACGTTTCGCTCGGTGACAGAAAGAACATGGCTTATATGGGTTCCGTTGTTGTTTACGGCAGAGGTAAAGCTGTTGTAACAAACACTGCAATGGACACAGAAATGGGCAAGATTGCCGATGCTATCGCACAGGCTGAAGAAGGTCAGACTCCTCTTCAGATAAAGCTTTCTCAGCTTTCAAAAATCCTCACATATCTTGTTCTCGGCATCTGCGTTGTTCTTTTTGCATTCCAGATTGTAACTGCATATCTCGGCAAAAGCCTTGATTTCTCCGTTGTTCTTGACAGCTTTATGGTTGCCGTTTCGCTTGCTGTTGCGGCTATCCCCGAAGGTCTTGCCGCGGTTGTTACAATCGTTCTTTCAATCGGCGTTACCAATATGTCAAAGAAGAATGCGATTATCAGAAAGCTCACAGCCGTTGAAACTCTTGGCTGCGCACAGATAATCTGCTCCGATAAAACAGGTACTCTTACACAGAATAAGATGACTGTTGTTGACCATTACGGCAGTGACGAAAATCTTATTGCAAAGGCTATGGCTCTTTGCTGTGACGCTTCAATTGATGCTGACGGCGTTGTTACGGGCGAGCCCACAGAAGCAGCACTTGTTTATTATGCAAATGAGCTCGGTATGAACAAAAACGACCTTGTTGCCGTTGCTCCCAGAACAGGCGAAGCACCCTTTGATTCGGGCAGAAAGATGATGTCTACCGTTCATCAGACTGCAGAAGGTATTGTTCAGTACACCAAAGGTGCTCCCGACGAAATTCTTAAGAAATGTGCTTACGCTCTTGTTGACGGCAAGGTTGTTCCCTTCACCGAAGAAATCAAGGCTGCAGTTCTTAAAGATAATAAGAGAATGGCAGATAAGGCTCTCAGAGTTCTTGCTGTTGCTTACAGAAACTATGATGCGGCTCCTTCCGATTATTCTCCCGAAGCACTTGAAAACAACATCACTTTTATCGGCCTTACAGGTATGATTGACCCTGCCCGTCCCGAGGTTAAGGCTGCTATTGAGGAGTGCCGTTCTGCAGGCATCACTCCCATTATGATTACGGGTGACCATAAGGATACAGCGGTTGCAATCGCAATCCAGCTTGGCATCATTGAAGATGATTCCGCCGCAATCACAGGCGCTCAGCTTGACGAAATCAGCGATGAAGAATTTGCTGAAAGAGTTGCTGAGTTCAGAGTTTATGCCCGTGTTCAGCCTGAACACAAAACAAGAATCGTTAATGCTTGGCGTGCAAAAGGTATGATTACCGCAATGACAGGCGACGGCGTTAACGATGCTCCCTCAATCAAGAGCGCTGATATCGGCGTAGGTATGGGTATCACAGGTACCGACGTTACAAAGAACGTTGCTGATATGGTTCTTGCAGACGATAACTTTGCAACCATCGTTTCGGCAGTTTCCGAAGGCAGAAGAATTTATGATAACATCAGAAAGGCTATCCAGTTCCTTCTCGGTTCAAACCTTTCCGAAGTTCTTTCAATTTTCACCGCAACAATCCTCGGCTTCACAATCCTCAAGCCCGTTCACCTTCTTTTCATCAACCTTGTAACCGACAGTATTCCTGCTCTTGCTCTCGGTCTTGAAAGACCTGAAAGAGATATTATGCAGAGAAAACCCAGAAGCAGCAAAGAAGGAATCTTTGCAGGCGGTATGGGTATTGACGTTTTCTATCAGGGTGCTCTTGTTACAATTCTTACTCTCGCTGCATTCTTCATCGGCGAATATATGGAGCTTTATCATCATTTCGGCGATATGGCAACAGCTTGGGCAAACTTCCGTTTCACAAACATCCAGGATAGCTCCGACGGTATGACAATGGCATTCCTCACAATGTCAATGTGCGAAATTTTCCATTCATTCAATATGCGTTCACAGAGAGGCTCCGTTATCGGTATGGCTTTCGGTCAGAGATCACACAACTGGGTTCTCTACGGCGCAATGGTTGCTTCGCTTCTTCTCACAACAGCAATCATCGAAATCCCTGTTCTTGCAAGTATGTTCGGCTTCATCGAAGCCGGTTCAACAGAGCCTGCTCTTACTGCTGCAGAATACGGCATTTCAATCGGTCTTGCATTCCTTGTTATTCCCATCGTTGAGATTGTTAAGGCAATTCAGAGAGCGATATCCAAGAAATAAGATAAGTTCAATAAAAGACCTGCAACGGATTTTGTTGCAGGTCTTTTTTAGTGAATAATGAATGGTGAAGGGTGAATAGTTTCGGGTGGGCGTTGCCCACGCCCGATTTTATAGTGAACAGTGAAGAATGAATAGTTAATAGTTAAGGAAGGGCTTCGTCCATACCTGATTTGGTTCCGATAAATACGATGTTGTAATTTGATTTAATGTATGATATTATTTTTTAGTAATCACTTCGCGGAGGTGGCATATGTTTTCTCGTATAAACAGTATGGGTCTTTTCGGCATTGACAGCTACATGGTCGGCATTGAGGTTGACTGCGGTCAGGGTTTGCCCAGAATTGAAATGGTCGGTCTGCCTGATGCGGCAGTCAGCGAATCAAAAAACAGAGTGCGCTCCGCCATCCAAAACAGCGGATTTTCTTTTCCGCAGAGCCGCGTAACAATCAATCTTTCACCTGCCGATATCCGCAAAGAAGGCTCGGTCTATGATTTGCCGATTTTTATTGCGATTATAAAAGCCACCGAACAGTTTCGGGCAAACGTTGATGACTGCGCATTCATCGGCGAGCTTTCGCTTGACGGTCTTGTTCGCAGAGTCAACGGTGCTCTGCCTATGGTTATCAGAGCTAAAAACAGCGGCATAAAAAGAGTTTTTGTGCCTGTTTCAAATGCAAGAGAATGCTCGGTTGTTGAGGGCGTTGACGTTTACGCCGTCAGCCACGTGAGAGAAGTTACGGGGCATCTTACGGGCGAAAAAGCGCTTATGCCCGTTGAGTTTGATACTTGCTATAATGACGGAAATCTTCTGCCCCTGCCTGATTTCAAAGACGTTATGGGTCAGCAACAGGCAAGATATGCTCTTGAGGTTGCCGCGGCAGGCGGACATAACATCATAATGGTAGGCCCTCCCGGTTCGGGCAAGAGTATGCTTGCCAAGAGATTGCCTTCAATTCTGCCTGATATGACTTTTGAAGAAAGTTTGCAGACAACGGAGCTTTATTCCGTTGCAGGTGCTTTGCCTGAAGGCGTTTCGCTTATGACTCAAAGACCGTTCCGTTCACCTCACCATACGGTTTCGCCTGCAGGTCTTACGGGCGGCGGTGCAATTCCCAGACCGGGCGAAATTTCGCTTGCGCATAACGGCGTACTTTTTCTTGATGAATTGCCCGAATTTTCGCGCCTTGCAATGGAGGTTTTGCGTCAGCCGATTGAAGACGGCAAAGTTACCATTTCAAGAGCGAGCGCATCGCTCACATATCCTTGCTCTGCAATGATTGTTTGTGCAATGAATCCCTGCCCCTGCGGTTTTCACGGTCATCCCAAAAGAGAGTGCACCTGCCCCGAAGGTGCGGCAAAGCGTTACCTTGCAAGGGTTTCGGGACCGATGCTTGACAGAATAGATATCCACATCGAAGTGCCGCCCGTTGATTTTGAAAAGCTTTCGAGCCGTATGCCCTCGGAAAGCTCTGCAGAAATCAGAAAAAGAGTCAATGCGGCGCGGAAGATTCAGCAGGAAAGACTCAATGGCAGCGGCGTAAGCTGCAACGCAAAGATGGATGCGGCGCTCACAAGAGAATTCTGCCGACCCACGGCGAGAGCGATGGAAATGCTTGAAAAAGTTTTTGAACGTCTTGATTTTTCGGCGAGAGCTTATGATAAGATTTTGCGCGTTGCAAGAACGGTTGCAGATCTTGAAAATGAAAAAACCATTGACGTTCAGCATATTTCAACTGCAATTCAATACAGAAGTCTGGACAGAAAGTTCTGGAGATAAAAATAGGGCTTGCAAAGGATAAAACCTCTGCAAGCCTTATTGTTTTATTCTTCAAACATTACCAGCTTGTTTTCTGTGCCTGATTCGATAATTGCTTCGATAAGACGCATAAGTCTGCGCTGCTGGTTATGAGTGACAATGATATCTTCTTTGCCGTTGAGGTGGGCAAAAACGTTTTTATAGTATTCAACCCAGTCGCTTTTTTCAATTTCGAGAGGATAGGTCTTGATGGTATCGTCTGTTCTGGGAGCCATTGTTTTGGTTATGCCTGCGCCTGCAACAATCGGCACGGCATCGCGATTTTCCCAATCACTGACTTTAACGATTTTTCCGTTGAAATCCCAATCTTCAATAACTGCGCTGCCGTTTTCGCCGAGAACGTACCAAAGCGGAAGCTCAATGAAGTTGCTGGTTGCAATCTCAACAAGGAACGAAAGACCGTCGTCAAAAATCAGCGTTGCTCGGAAGCCATCATCGCATTTTTCGTTTGTGACGTATGTAAGCTCCGCGTAAACGGATTTGAGTTTTCGGGGTTGGGTCATAATAAGAGCCTGGTCAAGAAGATGGATACCCCAATCAAACAGCATTCCGCCGCCGTGTTCGGGCTGATTGCGCCAGTCACCGGGAATACCTCTTGAACCGTGAACTCTTGATTCAATTCTGAAAATCTTACCGAGAGTATTATCCGCCATCAGTTTTTTTACGGTCAGATAATCCTGGTCCCAACGTCTGTTCTGGTGAACGGTGAAAAGCTTGCCGCAACGGTTTGCGCACGCAATCATCTCTTCGAGTTCACCGCTGTTCATTGCAACGGGCTTCTCGCTGATAACGTTTTTGCCTGCTTCCAAAGCGGCAACGGCAATCTCCTTGTGAACATCGTTGGGTGTTGCGATTGTTACAAGGTCAATTCTTTCGTCGGCAAGAAGTTCTTCTCTTGAGGAATAGGCGTGAATGCCTTTTTCTTCCGCAAGAGCGCATCTTTCAGGGTTGATATCATATATGCCGATGAGTTCTGCATATTCGCCAAGCTCTTCTTTTATTTTTTTTGAGTGCCAGCCGCCCATACCGCCGTAGCCGATAACTGCACAGCCGAATTTATTGTTTACCATTAGAAATTTCGCCTCGATTCAAAACGGGTTATCATACCCACCACATTTCACCTGTTGATTCGGTGAGGATAATGTTTTTAAGGAACGAAACTGCCTTTGAAAGACCTTCGTTCTGGCTCATAAGAGAGTCCTCATGCTCAATGCTGATAGCATAGTCATAGCCGACCATACGAAGGTTTGAGATGATTTCTTTCCAGTATGCGTTATCGTTACCGTAGCCGATTGTGCGGAAAATCCAGGAACGGTTGATTTCGTCGCCGTAGGGCTTGTTATCAAGCACGCCGTTGACTGCGGTGTTGTACTTATCGATTTTTGTATCCTTTGCGTGGAAATGGAAGATGGCATCGCCGAGCTTGCGGATGCAGGCGACGGGGTCCATGCCCTGCCAGATAAGATGGCTGGGGTCAAAGTTAGCACCGATTTCGGGACCTACAGCCTCACGAAGTCGGAGAAGGGATTCGGTATTATAAACGCAGAAGCCGGGATGAAGCTCAAGAGCAATTTTGTTAACACCGTGAGCCTTTGCAAACTCAACAAGATCCTTCCAATAAGGAATGAGCACCTCGTTCCACTGCCAGTCAAGGATTTCGCCGAAATCGTTGGGCCAGGGGCAGGTTACCCAGTTGGGATATTTTGCGGTTTCGCAGTCACCGGGGCAGCCCGAGAAGGTGTTGATCTGATGAAGTCCGAGCTTTTCCGCAAGAAGGATTGTGTTTCTGATTGTCTTATCATAATCAGCAGCAATTTCCTTGTTGGGATGCACAGGGTTTCCGTGGCATGAAAGTGCACTGATTTCAACATCATATTTCTTGATAAGTGCCTTGAATTCTTCAAGCTTTGCTTCGTCATTGAGAAGCTCTTCGGGATTTGCATGTGCATTTCCGGGATAGCCGCCGCAGCCGATTTCAACCATTTCAATGCCGAGCGACTTAAAATATTTGAGTGCCTCTTCAAGTGAAAGATTTGAAAGTAGGGTTGTAAATACGCCGAGTTTCATCGTGGTTCTCCTTGTGAATGAAAAGTTGAAAATGAATAATGAATAGTTTCGGAAGGGCTTTGCTCTTTTCCAATCATATGTTGCTGGCACAAAAACTGTTTTCATAGCAGAATCCTGCTTCTTCGGCTC
>JAFXJO010000165.1 GCA_017532185.1 Clostridia bacterium
AACAATTGCCAGCAACGAAACAAGCATAAACATTCTTAACCACACCTCCTTAATATATGGTTTGTATAATAAAAAGACAATTCGTGACTTGAAAAAGTTCACTTTTTTTGAAAAATTTTCAAAAATTTATTTTGTGCGCTTTTATTGAATGATTTTGCGGATTATGTTATATTTTGTAAGATAATATTTAACGGAGGCTGCAATGAAAGAAACGGTTGACTTTTCAAAATTGATTAATGAAGCTAAAAACGGCAGCGGCGCCGCCTTTGAAAAGCTTTATAATCTTACAATCAAAACCTCATACCGCACAGCAAGCCTTCTTCTCAAAAACCCTGATGATATAGAAGACGTTTTGCAGAACTCTTATCTTAAGGTACACAACAGATTATCCGAACTTAAAAACCCCGAAAGTTTTGAAAGCTGGGTTAAAACCATCGTTGAAAACGAAAGCAAAAACTACATAAAAAAAGAGAAGAGCATTTCTGCTCCCCTTATATTTTTTAAAAACAAAAACGAAGAATATTCCGAAGAATGGAAGAAGCCCGTTCCCCAGGAATATATGGAAAAAAATGAGCTTCGCGAAAACGTTTCAAAAATAGTTGACGGACTTTCGCCTGAAGTCCGCGCCTGCATTGTTCTTTTTCACTTTGAAGATAAAACTCTGAACGAAATATCGGAAATTCTGGATGTTCCCGTAGGAACAGTTAAAAGCAGGCTGTATAACGGCAGAAAGCAAATCGAAAAAGAATTCAACAAACTCAGAAAAAAAGATCCGTCACTTTACGGTATCGCCGCAATTCCTGCAGTTTTGGCGTTTCTCACATACAAATCAGCAAATCTTGCCGTGCCCGTTGCATTGAGTGAATCTGTTCTTACCGCAGCAACCGCAACCGGCGCAGCAGCAGTGACAAGCTCGGTTGCAGCAGGCTCTGCCGTCACAGGCGCTACAGTTGCAGGCGGCGCATCAACAGCCGCAACGGCAACCGCTTCAATCGCAGTCAAAGTTACGGCAATTGCCGTTGCAGGTACTCTCACCGTCGGCGGTTCGGTTGCAATCAAGAATTATGTTGATGAAAAAAAAGAAATGCCGTAACAGCCACAGCTTCATCTGTCCTTATTAATGAAGAAACCTGCACAATCGCAGAATTCCTGCCCGAAACCACCCCCACCGAAATTGTTTCAACCACTTCCGCCACAACGGAAAGCACAGCAACAGAACCTCCGTCTTCGGCACAAACACAGATGCAAAAGACAACTAAGAATCAACAAACAACCGCAGTTCCTTCAACAGCCAAGCTCACAACACAGGCGCCAACAACAAAACCTGCAACAACAACAAAGCCCGCAACAACAGTTCAGACAACGGTTCCGCCAACTACCGGACCTGAAAACGTTTTTTCGCTTTCGGGGGGAGTTATCAGCCGATATACAGGCAGCGATTCCAGTGTTTCAATACCGTCAAAGGTCGGTTCGGACACCGTTACCGCAATCGGTGCAAACGCCTTCGCAAGCAACCCGAACATCAAATCCGTTGCAATTCCCTCAACAGTCACCCAGATTGGTCAGGAGGCCTTTGCCGACTGCACAAGGCTGTCTTCGGTTTCGCTCCCGTCATCGCTTGAGCATATAGGCATCGGCTCATTTTACGGTTGTACCGCCCTCAGCTCCGTTTCGGTTCCGAGCGGAACAAAAACAATCAGCGATGAGGCTTTTGCCGAGTGCTCCTCGCTCAAATCAATAGCCATTCCCTCAAGCGTAACCTCAATAGCTGACGACGCATTTTACGGCTGTGATTCGCTGACAATAAAATGCTCCGAAGGCTCTGCGGCGCACGAATTTGCCCTCGCCAACGGAATAGATTTCACACTGATATAATATTTCACGCTGACATAACAAAAACCTCTGCACCGTTAGGATGCAGAGGTTTTATTCTTATAAAATCAAAGACCCATTGTTTCCATAAGCTTTGCTGAAATTGCCTTCTGTCTTGCAACGGCAACCTCAGAATTTTCACCTTTAACGGAGAAGTAGAGCTTAAGTTTGGGTTCTGTGCCCGAAGGTCTTGCAGCCGCCCATGAACCGTCATTAAAATCAAAGAGAAGAACGTTTTCTTTGGGCAAACCGTCAATGCCCTGTGAATAATCCTTAAGTGCTGAAAGGTCGGCAAAAGCTTCTGTTCCCTTTTCTCTGAGAATCTGCATTGAAGCCTGAATCTTCTCTGCACCTTCCTTACCCTTGAGAACGATTGTTTCAAGGCTGTCATAATAATAACCGTAAGCGGCATAAATATCGCCGAGAGCATCAACAAGTGTTTTGCCCTGATTCTTATAATACGAAGCCATTTCGGCAATAAGCATTGAAGCGGAAACCGCATCCTTATCTCTTGCGTGTGTGCCTGCAAGATAGCCGTAGCTTTCTTCATATCCGAAGAGGAAGGTCTTTTCGCCGTTTTCTTCCCAGTCGCAGATTTTTTCGCCGATATACTTGAAGCCCGTGAGAGTCTGAACGGTTTCTGCGCCGTGGCTTTCGGCAATGGCTGCACCGAGGCCGCTTGTTACGATTGTTTTAACAACTGCCGCATTTTCGGGCATTGAATCTTTTCTGAACTTAAGAACAAAATCAACAAGCAATGCGCCTGTCTGGTTACCTGTGAGAAGAACATATTCACCGTTATGGCAAACGCCCACGCCGACTCTGTCGCAGTCGGGGTCTGTACCGATAACAATATCTGCGCCCTCTGCTTCAGCCTGCTTGAGAGCGATGTTAAGAGCGTCTTTTTCTTCGGGGTTTGGTGAACGAACGGTTGAGAAATTACCGTCGGGAAGTTCCTGTTCCTTAACAATCGAAACGTTCTTACCTGCAAGAATCTTTCTCACAGGAATATTGCCGGTGCCGTGAAGAGCTGTATAAACAATTTTAAGCTCGCTTGCTTCATTATAAACGCTCAGTGTTTTAACCTCAGCAAGGAAGGCATCAAGAGTTTCTTCGCCGATTTCAACAAGCAGACCGTTTGCCTTTGCCTCATCTGCATCCATAAAAGGAATTGCCTTGAGGTCTGTTACCGCGTTAACATAAGCAATAACCTTATCCGCATACTTGGGAACAAGCTGACAACCCTTTGCATCATAAACCTTATAACCGTTATATTCCTTGGGATTATGGCTTGCGGTGAGAACGATACCCGCAGTGCAGTTATGATATCTGACTGCAAAAGAAAGAACGGGTGTGGGCATAAGGGTATTGAAAAGATAAGTCTTTATACCTGCCGCATTGAGAACGGAAGCCGCATCAGCCGCAAAAGCTGCGGAATTATTACGCGAATCGAATGCAATGGCAACTGATTTTTCGCCGTCAAACTCAGCATTGAGATAATCGGCAAGACCTTTTGTTGCCTTTGCAACGGTATATTTGTTCATTCTGTTGGGACCTGCGCCCATAATGCCTCTCAGACCGCCTGTGCCGAATTCGAGTTCCTTATAAAATCTGTCCTCAAGCTCCTTGGGGTCTGTGATTGCTTCAAGCTCAGCTTTTGTTGCTTCATCAAAGGTGAGCCAATATTCATAGCCTTTCATAATTATTCTCCTCTCAAAAAATTCCATTTTGATTATATCACCACAAAAACGCAAGTTCAATCTAATTTTGGAAAAAATTAAACAATTTTTTAAATTTTATCTTTAAATCAAAATCGCCTTATGCTAAAATAAAATCAGATAATCCAAAAAAACTTTTTTGGGGTGAAACAATGCATATTTTGACAAGCAATCAGATGTACCGCGCGGAATGCAACGCCGTTGAAAGAGGTATCAGCTTTCCTCAGCTCATGGAAAACGCCGGCACAGCCTGCGCCAAGCTGATAAAGAAGCATTTTTGCATAACTAAAGAAAATCCGATGAACGTTCTTATCATCAGCGGAAAAGGCAAAAACGGAGGCGACGGCTTTGTTATTGCCCGAAAAATGTGGGAATACGGCTGTAACGTTACCGTTATGCTTGCCTGCGGTGAACCAAAAGACAAAATCTCGCAGGATATGTTTTCGCTTGCAGAAAGCACAGGCGTCGATATCCTTACTTATAACAACAATCTGACTTTACTCAAAGAGCATATAGACAAAGCCGATATCATTGTTGACGCCGTATTCGGTACAGGCTTCTCGGGTTCTCTTAATCAATCTCTCTCTGCTCTTGCAAAAGCTGTAAACGGAGCAAAAGCAAAAACCGTTGCCATCGACGTTCCCAGCGGCGCAAACTGTGACACAGCCGGCATTGAGGGCGAAATATTCAAGGCAGATATGACGATTGCCATCTCGGCTTATAAACCCATACATATCATTAAGCCCCGGAACTCCTGTTGCGGCAGAACGGTTGTTGCTGATATAGGAATGACCGAAAGCGATTTCAAAAGACTTGATTGTGTAACCTGCTTCACTCTTGATTCATCCGATATCAAAAAAATGCTTCCGAAGCGCAGTCCCGTTTCAAACAAAGGAACTTACGGCAGAGCCTTGCTTGTTTGCGGCAGCATGAAAATGACAGGCGCCGCAACCCTTGCCGCCGGCGGCGCACTCAGAACAGGTGCAGGTCTTGTTACGCTTGCATTTCCGCAGAGCGCCTACCCTGCCATAGCGCCAAAGCTTACGGAAACACTCTTTCTCCCCCTTGAATCTAATTTTGAAGGCACGTTTGCCTTCTCGGCGTTTTCAGGAATTCTTGAAGCCGCCAAGAATTCAACTGCCGTTCTGATGGGCTGCGGACTTGGTTTCAACAAAGACACCGCAAGAATAATTCATTCCGCAGTTAAAGAAATAAAATCACCTATGATTATTGATGCAGACGGCATAAATGCGCTGAGCACAAATATAGATATATTAAAAGAAGCTCAGGCTCCGATTATTCTGACTCCTCATCCCGGTGAAATGAGCAGACTCTGCGGCAAAAGCATCCCCGAAATAATCGCCAACCCCATTGCAACTGCCTATGAGTTTTCTCAAAATCACGGCGTAACCGTTGTTCTCAAGGGGGCAAACACCGTTGTTTGCAGTCCCGAGAGCAATGAGATTTATGTTAACAGAACGGGCAATGCAGGTCTTGCCAGAGGCGGAAGCGGCGATTTGCTGGCAGGTATGACCGTTTCACTTGTTGCGCAAGGCATGAAACCGTTTGACGCGGCAGTTTGCGCGGTCTATCTTCACGGTCTTGCCGCCGATGCGGTTGCCGCAAAAACTTCAATGAGAGGTATGCTCCCGAGCGACGTTCTTAATTTTTTGCCTGAACTCTTTTCAAAATTTGAATAGCAGGTGATGATTTGAAAAAAGTTTTGTCTTTTTTTGCGGCAATTCTGATGATTCTTGCCGCAGGATGTGAAAAGCAGGACAAAACAAACATTTCCGCCCGTGATATCCCGAACGCTTTCACGGCAAAAGCTGAAATAACTTTCAGAGAAACGTTTTTAACCGCCCAAATCACGAGAAAAGACGGTGGGGAACTTAACATCAAAATCCTCTCCCCCGACGTTCTCGCTCCGCTTGAAATAAACTGCAAAAACGGAGAGTGCACCGCCTCTTATGACGGAATAAGCTTCAACGCGGATTCAAGCCGTTTTCCTCAGGCAGATTTTGCAAATATCGCGGCTCAGGCGTTTGACTACGTGCAGGCAAACATCGACCTGAAAAAGACCGTTTCAGAAGGCATTGTAACATATCAGGGCAGCACCGATAACGGAGTGTTCGTTCTTAATCTTGACTCTCAAAGCGGAGCCTGGCTTGACCTCTCGGTTGAAGGTGCGCAGCTCCACGTTGTGTTTAAAGAATTCACAAAACAATAACAAAAGGGTCTGTTGTTCGTGCAACAGACCCTTAATTCTTATTTTATTTATACGAACTGACCATTCTTATCTGCGACTGTTCTTCATCAGCAGAAGATGCGAACGTGTTGATAACAACCATATCATCAACGACTTTTCTGTAATAATATCCTGAATAATATGTTCCCCATCTGTTTGTAACCTTAAGAACAAACGAGGTATATCTTATGCCGTTATGCATAACGTGAACCGGAGGCTGATATATGCTCACGGAATAACCGCTGTTTTCATACTTTGCAGTTTGAATAAGGATTTCCTCATTAAAATACTGCTCTGCAGGAACAGTAAGAATCGCACCCGATTCATCAATCAGAACGGAAACGGCGGAATCATTGATTTTTTTCATTCTGAACAAACATCTGAGACCGTTTGAATCAACGTTATAGGTCATAAAATAGTTATTATTAATCGGCAGTCTGACGTTTGCCCATTCGTTCACGTAAACATAATTCTTTACCGAGCCGTCACTTTTGCTGACAGTGGGAATATATTCATCCTGCGCAAAAATGTTTGGCAGAGTTGTGAGCTCCGAGGATGTTTCAGTCAACACGGTAATCTCGGTTACGCCATCTTCGGTTATCGGACTCTGCACCGCAACTGTTGCAGAAGGCTCGCTTGCCTGAGTTCCGGCATTTTGATTGCCGCCCTTGCCAAATAAAACAACAGCCAAAACGGCAACAACCGCCAGCGCCGCAACCGCCGCTATCACGGCGAATTTTTTGCCGTTTCTTTTATCTTTCCCGGGCTCTGCAGCAATCTGCTCAGCTTCAGGAATAACCGCATCTTCATCAAAGCTGAAACCGTCGGAATAATTATCAATCGATTCTTCACGCGCGAGTATTCTTTCAAGCTCTCTGCGCATATCCGATGGGTCAACGTATCTGTCCTGCGGATAATATGAACAGGCTCTGCGGATAACCGAAAACAACGCATCGTCAACAACAACAGGCAATGGCAACGGCTCGCCACTCATCCTGCGTTCAAGTGCTTCTTCTTTTTTCTTATAAGTAACAGCTTCGTTTGACTGCGGAAGAAACGGAAGAACGTTATTATTGAGATAACGGTACATAACAAGACCGACGGAATAGATATCCACCAGCCTGTCATATTTTCTGCCCTTATAAACTTCGGGCGCCATATAGAAACCCGTTCCTTTTTTGGAAAAGCTGTTATTTGCGTTTTCAAGGCTTTTGGCAACGCCGAAATCGCCTAATTTATAGTCACCGTTGGGCGAAACAAAGATATTTTCAGGCTTTATATCCCTGTGAACAACGTTATTCTTTTTGCAAACCTCAAGCGCGCGGCACATATCAATACCCAGGCGGATAACGTCAGTTTTGGTCATACCGTTCTCTTTATAATGCTTGTTAAGCGGAGTGAGAAGCTCCATTCTGATAAGGATATCCCAACCTATGCCGTCTTTATGCTCGATGATAACGTGGTCTTCATAGCTGACGATATTACTGTTACCCTTCATCTGAGCCATCAGGTCAAACTCATTCGTAACCTCATCAACAACCGACCTGAAATATTCCTTTGCCGACTCTTCATCACCGCCGTCAAGCATAACCTCACGAAGCTCGTTTTCGCTCGCAGGGATAGTTATTGCCTTGAGCGCAGCTTTATAAGTCTTTTTTATATCCTGTCTTTCAACCTCAAAAACTTTACCGAAAGAACCTTCACCTATCAACCTGACGATTTTCCATGAACCGAAAAGCGGCTCATATTGCTTATAATAACTGATATCCACCGTGGTTCACTCCCTTCGATTTGCGGCTTAATAAATCCGAAGTTTTCTAATTAGATATTATATATCAAATGATTATACAGGTCAACAGATTATTATTCTTTTTGTATATTTTGTTTCTGCTAAAAACAAAGTCAACCGATTTCAAAAAAGATTTTTAATTTTTTTAAAATTATGCTTGACTTTTGTTTTTTCTGTGTTATAATAGCATTCGTTGAGTTGAGAAACCTCAACGAACTGAATATCCGGGTGTGGCGCAGTTGGTAGCGCGCTTGACTGGGGGTCAAGAGGCCGTGAGTTCAAGTCTCGCCACTCGGACCACGACGACTGGACTTAAGTAATTAAGTCCAGTTTGTTTTTTTAGAACAAAAACGGCAATTTTTAACAAATATTATTCCAATACAGCACTAAAACGACGGTTTTACCGTTGTTTTGGTGCTTTTTTATTTTGTGTTCCACTTTTTCTATTTTTCTGTTTTTTTATTGCGAATTATCATTTCGTGTGCAATTACCTTTCAAAAAACATTTCGTGTGCAATTACTTCTTTCAAAAAGCATTTCGTGTGCAATTACTTCAAAAATTTGGTTTCGTGTGAAACTACCTTTTTAAAAGCGTTTCGTGTGCAAATTGTTTTTCGGAAATAAGGGTAAAAATGACACCTGACGAGTTCTTGAAGGGAGTTTTATCGGACACACTGTGTTATATAATTAACCTGTGAAAAGGAGGAATAAATATGGCATCAGATTTCACAGCACAGAATTTATATTTCGGTTACAAGTGCGGCAAGGATTCATAAGAAATATATGAAGCACAGGCGGCTGCAATAAAATTGATTTTTCATCTGTATCAGAATAACAACAGCT
>JAFXJO010000166.1 GCA_017532185.1 Clostridia bacterium
CTCTTGAAGATGACCTTATGCGTCTTTTCGGCGGTGAAAGAATCACCGCAGTTATGAACACCCTCAAAACGCCCGAGGATATGCCCATCGAAGCAAAGATGATTTCCAACACAATCGAAAGCGCTCAGAAAAAGATTGAAGGCAGAAACTTCGGTATCAGAAAGAACGTTCTCCAGTATGACGACGTTATGAACCGTCAGAGAGAGCTTATCTATAAGCAGCGTAATCAGGTGCTTGACGGCGAAGAACTCAAGCCCGTTATCACAAGAATGATTGAAAACAGTATCAACGATGCCGTTGATATGTTCTGCTCTGACCAGGCATCCAAGAAGGATTGGAACATCGACGGTCTCAAGGATAAGTTCAAGAGCTGGGGTCTTATCGAAGAAGGCGATTTTGAGGATACAACCGATAAGGAAGAAATCCGCGAAACTCTTCTTGAAAGAGCCGAAAAGAGATATGCAGAAAGAGAAGAGCTCTTCGGCGAAACTGATAAGGGCGATTCTGTTATGCGTGAGCTTGAGAAGATGGTTCTTCTCAGAAACGTTGATAACCGTTGGATGGACCACATCGATGCAATGGATCAGCTTCGCAGAGGTATCGGTCTGCGTGCATACGGTCAGACTGACCCCGTTGTTGCTTACAGACAGGTTGGTTCTGATATGTTTGACGGAATGAACGAAGAAATCCGCGAAGATACAGCAAGACAGATTCTTACCGTTATGATAAGAAATAAGGAAGAAACAAAGCGTGAGCAGACCGCTAAAATCACAGGCACAAGCGGTGCTTCCGACGGAACCGAAAAGGGCAGAACCGTCAGAAAGAAAGAGAACGTGGGTCCCAACGATCCCTGTCCCTGCGGCAGCGGCAAAAAGTATAAGAAGTGCTGCGGAGACGTTTCCAAAAATTCGGCGAATTAAAAGGCGAACCGAACGTTTTTTCTCGTTCGGCGTATACCTGATACGCCGTCACTCAAAGAAAACGCCCGTTCCATCCTTTTTCTTCTGCCGAATCAGAAAGCAAAAGGCGAACCGAACGCTTTTGACAATTTAAAAGCAAAAAAATAACCGCATTGCCGTTAAAAGCAATGCGGTTAACTTTTTATCCGATTTTTCTGCCGTTCTTGAGCTTTACTTTGCCGAAGAAGGGGATTTTGAGATAGCCGTCGAAGGTATCGTCATCAATCGTAACAAAAAGGGTGATATCTTTTCCTTCGAGCAAACTTGTTTCTACGGTTGCGGTGATTGTATCGTCGTCTTCATCAACCTCTTTAACCTTGATGTCGGGGATTTTTACGCCGGGAATATCAATATTAAAGCCGTATTCACCGTTGTTATCAAAAATTTCAAACTCAACGTCGCCCGAGAAAAACATTGTATTTACGCTGCACGCCCATTTACCTAAGCCTATCATTAATAAAAACTCCTTTCAAAAACCTTATGTGAGCATTCTAACACATAAACGCAAAATTATCAATATGTAAGTTTGAGTTAAAAAATAACCACATTATCTTGTGTTTCATCGAATTATGTTGAAATATTATATTACTATACCTTTTATATATAGGCGTTGTGAAGAGATATGCACTCTGCTCTGTTAAAGCGCAAAAGCCTTGATACCATTGGGATTGAGGGCTTTGAGGGTTGCAAAAAAAATTGAAAAAATATCAAAAAAACTATTGACAAGCAGGGGTCATTATGTTATCATAATCGAGCACGCTCTCGGATTAGGGGCAAATTATGCCCAAAACCCATCCGAAAGCGAGTATGATATGCGTTGATGCAGGAGGTGGCCGCTCTCTGAAGCGGGAAATTTCTGCGGAGTATGTCCGATTTTAAACCGGGCGAATTGTGTCCTTGCGTAAGGTCTGCCATTCCCGGGCAGCCTTGTTGCGGGATACCTATGTGCAAATAGCGAAAGCTAACCCGGAAATATGTTTTTCCGGTTTTTAAATCGGACGGGTTGAAACACCCGGGTCGGTTTTCACAAAGTTTGCAGCCCGCCAAATTTTTAAGGAGGCGTTCCAAATGGCAGTAAAGGGAAAAATCAGAATCAGGCTCAAGGGCTATGATCACAGCATCGTTGATAAGGCTGCTGAAAAGATCGTAGAAACAGCTAAG
>JAFXJO010000021.1 GCA_017532185.1 Clostridia bacterium
GACCGTGACGGGCATTTCTGCTGGGCATAACGCAGTCAAAAAGGTCAACACCTCTGTAGACCGCTTCAATGATATTGCACGGAGTTCCGACACCCATCAGGTAGCGTATTTTATCCGCAGGCATATAAGGCTCAACCGCCGAAATAATGCGGTACATATCCTCTTTCGGTTCACCCACGGCAAGGCCGCCGATAGCATATCCGTCAAGGTCAAGCGCGGCTATCTGCTTCATATTTTCAATTCGCAGGTCGTCAAACGTGCTGCCCTGATTGATACCGAAAAGGAGCTGATTGGGATTAACCGTATCGGGCAGAGAATTGAGTCTTTGCATTTCCGCCTTGCATCTTTCAAGCCAGCGTACCGTTCTTTCGCAGGACTGTTTTGCGTATTTATATGTTGCAGGGTTTTCAACGCATTCGTCAAACGCCATCGCGATTGTTGAGCCGAGATTCGACTGGATACGCATACTCTCTTCGGGACCCATAAAAATGTGTCTGCCGTCAACGTGAGACTGGAAATAAACGCCCTCTTCTTTTATTGTACGCAGTTTTGCAAGCGAAAAAACCTGAAATCCGCCGCTGTCGGTCAGAATCGGGCCGTTCCAGCCTGAAAACTTATGCAGACCGCCCATTTCGCGCACAAGTTCATCGCCCGGGCGAACATGGAGGTGATAAGTATTTGAAAGCATAACCTGACAGCCGATTTCCTTAAGATCAACCGCCGAAAGAGCGCCCTTGATTGCGCCGCAGGTTGCAACGTTCATAAAAGCAGGTGTCTGCACCGTTCCGTGAACGGTTTCAAACTCCCCTCGCCTTGCGTTGCCTTGTTTCTTGATAAGTTTATACATAGTTTACTCCGTTAGTTCTTAATAATGAGGCACGCATCGCCGAATGAGAAAAATCTGTATTTTTCTTCAACAGCAATCTTATATGCATTCATCGTGTTTTCATAGCCGCAGAATGCGCTCACAAGCATAATCAACGTGCTTTCAGGCAGGTGGAAATTGGTTATAAGGCAATCGATGCACTTGAATTCATAGCCGGGATAGATAAAGATATCTGTGTTGCCTTCAGCCTCTTTGATTTCGCCCGTGAAGGTTGCAACAGATTCAAGAGTTCTGCAGCAGGTTGTGCCAACGGCAAAAACTCTGCCGCCGTTTGCCTTTGTTCTGTTGATTATATCCGCAGTTTCAGCAGGCAGATAATAATGCTCGGAATGCATATGGTGGTCTTTGATGTCATCGGCTTTAACGGGTCTGAACGTACCCAGACCTACGTGAAGCGTAACAAAACCTATTTCAACGCCCATCGCTCTGATTTTATCCATAAGCTCGGGAGTAAAATGCAGACCTGCCGTGGGAGCCGCCGCAGAGCCTTCGTTCTTTGCGTATACCGTCTGATAACGGTCTTTATCCTCAAGCTTTTCGGTTATGTAATGCGGCAGAGGCATTTCGCCGATTTTATCGATAACCTCATAAAAATTGCCCTCAAAGCCGAACTTTGCAATGCGGTTGCCATCAGGCAAAACCTCAATGACTTCGGCAGTCAGAGAACCGTCGCCAAAGGTGAATTTATGGCCGACTCTTGCCTTTTTGCCGGGACCTGTGATAACTTCCCAGGTATCGCCGCTTTTCTGGCTCAGAAGCAAAAACTCAACCACCGAACCCGTATCAACTCTTGTGCCGTACATTCTTGCCGGAAGAACCTTTGTGTTATTGAGAATAAGGCAATCTCCGGGTCTGAAATATTCAGTCACGTCTCTGAAAATTCTGTGAGAGCACTCGCCTGTTTCTCTGTCAATAACAAGCATTCGTGAACTGTCTCGCGGTTCAAGCGGAGTTTGAGCAATCAGCTCTTTGGGTAAATCATAGAAAAAATCGCTTCGTTTCATTAAAAATCCTCAAAATATTTTTTAAAATATATAATATATTAGTATAAATGACATTTGATTTTCAAGGTCATTTGTGATATCATCATAATATTATCGGAGGTTTTTGTCAAGCGTTTGATTTGACTTGAATCTGCCGCACAAAGATAACCTGAAATGAGGTAGAATGAAATGAAAAATTACAAGGTAGGTATCGTTGGCGCAACAGGTATGGTCGGTCAGCGTTTCATCACCCTTCTTGCAAATCATCCCTGGTTCAATATTGAAGTTCTTGCTGCCAGCCCTCGCTCAGCAGGCAAAAAATACAAAGACGCCGTTGGCGCTAAATGGTGCATGGCAACTGATATCCCCGAAAGCGTTGCAGATATCGTTGTTATGGATGCAACAGCAGATATCGAAAAAATTGCCGCTGCAGTTGACTTCGTTTTCTGCGCAGTTGATATGAAGAAAGACGAAATCAAGGCTCTTGAAGAAGCTTATGCAAAAGCAGAATGCCCCGTTGTTTCAAACAACAGCGCTCACAGACACACTCCCGACGTTCCGATGATTGTTCCCGAGCTCAACCCCGACCATGCAGAAATCATCGCTTCTCAGAGAAAGCGTCTCGGCACAGAAAGAGGCTTTATCTCCGTTAAGTCCAACTGCTCGCTTCAGAGCTACGTTCCTGCTCTTTATCCTCTCGATAAAGCAGGATATAAAGTTAAGGATGTTCTCGTTTGCACATATCAGGCAATCTCAGGCGCAGGCAAAACATTCGATACCTGGCCCGAAATGGTTGATAATGTTATCCCCTACATCGGCGGCGAAGAAGAAAAATCAGAGGTTGAACCTCTCAAGATCTGGGGCAAGATTGACGGCGACAAGATTGTGAGCGCAACTTCTCCCAACTTCACCGCACAGTGCCTCCGCGTGCCTGCATCAGACGGTCATATGGCGGCAGTATTCGTAAGATTTGAGAATAAGCCCTCAATCGAAGAAATGAAGAAAGTCTGGGCTGAATTCAAGGGTTATCCCCAGGAAGCAGAGCTTCCCTCAGCTCCCAAGCAGTTCCTTAACTACTTTGAAGAAGATAATCTTCCCCAGACAAAGCTTCAGAGAAACCTCGAAAACGGTATGGCAGTTTCA
>JAFXJO010000167.1 GCA_017532185.1 Clostridia bacterium
AAAAGTTCGGTATGTACTACGTAGATACAGACGGACAGAAGAAGCTCCCCTATATCATTCACAGAACAAGCCTCGGCTGCTACGAAAGAACTCTTGCTTATCTGCTTGAAACTTTCGCAGGCGCACTTCCCCTCTGGCTTTCACCCGAGCAGGTCAGACTTCTCCCCATCGCAGACCGTCACCACGCTTATGCAAAGGAAGTTGCCGCAAAGCTTGAAGCTATGGGCATGAGAGTTTCCGTTGATGACAGAAGCGAAAAAATCGGCTATAAAATCCGCGAAGCTCAGCTTGAAAAGATTCCCTATATGCTCCTCGTTGGTGATAAGGAAATCGAAGACGGTGCAGTTTCAATCCGTAAGAGAGGCGAAGGCGACATCGGCGCAAAGAGCGTTGATGAATTTGCACAGAGCGCACTCGCAGACATCGCAACCAAGGTTATCTGGTAAAACCGTTAATAAAAACAGACCTCCCATGACAGAAATAAAGAATCTGCCATGGGAGGTTTTTGCATTTCTCGGCTATGCCAAGGTTTAAAAATACAAATAAAAAAACCTTTGTCAAAAAAGACAAAGGTTTTTTTGTGGTGACCCGGACGGGACTCGAACCCGTGTTACCGCCGTGAAAGGGCGGTGTCTTAACCGCTTGACCACCGGGCCAATTATATGGTAGCGGCAGTTGGATTTGAACCCACGACCTACCGGGTATGAACCGGTTGCTCTAGTCACTGAGCTATGCCGCCATATCGATGCGCTCTCTAAAGCGCCTGTTTATTATATTATATGATTTCCGATTTGTCAACATATTTTTTTAAAATTTTCAAAAAATTTTTTCAAGCCGTTTTCCACGCGAAAATCTTTGACTTTTGAACGTGTTTCTTCTTGATATAGTTTATTTCTTTTGATATAATTATAAACGTAAATTTTAATAAACGGAGGAATTCACTATGAGATGTGCAATTTACGGCGCTGGCTCTCTCGGAACGGTTCTCGGCGCTTATATGACAAAGAACGGTGCTCAGGTTGACCTCATCAACCGCAACAAGGCTCACGTTGCCGCCCTCAAAGAAAAAGGCGCGCATATCAGAGGTACTGTTGAAATGACCGTTCCCGTAAACGCTCTTACTCCCGACGAGATGAACGGCACTTACAACGTTATTCTGCTTATGACAAAGCAGCTCCTCAACCCCGAGGTTGTCACCTTCCTTAAGCCCTTCCTTGCTGAAGACGGCGTTATCGTTACTCTGCAGAACGGTATTCCCGAGCCCGGCATTGCAGAAATCGTTGGCAAAAACAGAACAATGGGCTGTACGGTTGAATGGGGCGCTTCGCTTGACGAACCCGGCGTTTGCACCCTCACAAGCGAACCCGAAAGTCTTTCTTTCCATATGGGCAAAATGGACGGTATCACAGATGCACAGTTCAACATGGTTAAAGAACTGCTCGAAAAGATGTGTCCCGTTCACTTTGAAGAAAATCTTATCGGTGCAAGATGGTCAAAGCTTCTCATCAACGCAACTTATTCAGGTCTCGGCACAGTTGTCGGCGGTTGCTTCGGTGACGTTTCAGAAGTCAAAGACGCACGCAAAATCGCAGTCCGCTGCATGAAAGAATGCATCGACGTAGGTCACGCTTCAGGCGCTGAATTCGTTCCCGTTCAGGGCAAGGACATCACCAAACTCTTCTATTATAAAAACGCGCTCAAACGCGCTTTCGCAGAATTCCTTGTTCCCATCGCAATGAAGAAGCACAGAGCGATTGTTCCTTCAATGCTTCAGGATATCCGCAACGGCAAGCCCTGCGAAGTTGATGCAATCAACGGCGTTGTTTGCTATTGGGGCAAAAAATGCGGCGTTCCCACACCCATCAACGACAGAATCGTTGAAATCATCAAAAAAGAGCAGGCAGGCGAACTCAAGCCTCAGGCTTCAAACATCAGATTCTTTGACGACCTTCTTTAAAGAATATTATGAAAAACATTAAAACAGGATTAATACTTGAAGGCGGCGCCATGCGCGGAATGTTCACAGCAGGCGTCACCGACGTTATGATGGAAAACGGAATAACAGTTGACGGAGCTATCGGCGTTTCTGCCGGTGCGGCTTTCGGTTGCAACTATAAATCCAATCAGCCCGGCAGAGTTATCCGCTATAACACAACCTTTTGCCGCGATCCGCGATATGCAGGTCTGCGCTCACTTATCAAAACCGGCAACTTCTACAATGCAGAATTCTGCTACGTTGAAATTCCCACAAAGTATGACCTTTTTGACGAAGAAACCTTTGTGAACAATCCTATGGAATTTTACGTTGTCTGCACAGACATCGAAAAAGGCGAGGTTATTTATCACAGATGCGGTGACAGTCAGAACGAGCTTGAGTGGTTCAGAGCTTCCGCCTCTCTTCCCCTTGCGGCAAAGCCCGTTGAGGTTGACGGCAAAAAACTGCTCGACGGCGGAATTATTGATTCCATCCCGCTTCAATTCTTTGAAAGCATCGGCTATAACAAAAACATCATTCTGCTCACTCAGCCCAAGGGCTTTGTTAAAGAAAAGAACAAAGTTGTGCCGATAATCAAACGTGCGCTCAAACAATATCCGAAGATTGCCGAGTTGCTTGCAGTTCGCCACATCGGTTATAATGAAACAATAAAATATATTGAAGAACGCGAAAAAAGCGGCGACGTTCTTGTTATCAGACCGCCTGAGCCGCTTAATATCAAGCATACCTGTCGCGACCCCGAAGAATTGCGCAGAGTTTATAACATCGGCAGAAAAACAGCCGAAGATATGCTTGAACAAATCAAAGCGTTTTTAACTGAATAGTCAAAAAAGCTTGCATCGGAATCCGATGCAAGCTTTTTAATTACAGAACATAAATAGTGATATCTCTGTTACCCCAGTTATAACACATATCTTCATTGTTGAGGTAAAGGTCAACGTCTGTGTTGCCCATCTCAACAAATCCGCCTGTGTCTGCGGCAATGCAATATCCGTAAACATAACTTCCGTCAGCAGAAACTATATAAAGCTCTGTGCCGTAAGGATATTCATTGGGGTCAACGGCGATATGACCGGGCATAGGCTTTCTGCCTGATGCAGTTGCAGGGTCACCTGTGTAAGCGGTTGCTTTTGCAGAAACCTTGCTCTTATAATTCTTCGGAATACCGTTTTTATCAAGTTCAAGGTCTTCCGGTGTTTTAAGTTCTGAAATGGGAGCAGTTGTGTTTTTATAAGCTGAAAGGGTATCAATCTTCTTTGTGCCTACGGTGATAACCTCATCAACAGGCTCTTTGATGATTTCTTCTCTCTCAAGAACTCTGTCAACATAAACGCCGTCAACATATCTCTCTGAATATGTGTAGCTCTTTTCACCGTTAACACCCTTTGTTGTTACCTTTGTTTCGCCAACGTAAAGGCTTGAATCCTCAACTCTCTTGCTTTCGTATTCAATCTCTTCCGTTTCGGTTGCGATTTTAAAGGTTACTCTCTTGATTTCAATATGAGTGTAATCACTCAGCTCTGTTTCAAGAGAAGGCGTAACGATATCGTTTTCACCGAGAACAACGCCTGCAGCATCAAGCGCATCTTTAACGGTGCCGCCTGTGAGCGAAAGGGTTATTGCGTTACCGTCATATTCGATGCCAACACCGAAAGCTCTGTCGATATTAACGCGCATACCGTCATAGATAAACGCATCAGTGTCTGCATTAACGATATCACTTGAATTAATGATAACGTCATTTTCCTCAAGCATATTCTTGAGGGTTTCATTATAACCAACGTAATAGCCGATAAGACCGTCGTCTTCGATTCTGACAACTTTGGCTCTGTTGATTACGATTTTGCCGCCATTGGTTTCATTATAATCTGAAAGAATAACCTCATCGTTGGCATTAAGAACAATTCCCGATGCCGCGATAATTTCTTCAGGGTTTGTTGTTTTAACAGAAACCTTCACGGAATTTACTCCGTCAACAACTTCTACCGTCATATAATCGTTTGCCGTTGCAAACGCGTTAACGGTAACGGAACATACAAACACAGCAGAAAAGGCTGCTGTTAAAATTCGGAAGCTTTTTTTATGTGTTCCAGTTGCTTCGGAGCGCAATTTTTTAAACATAAAAATTCTCCTTAAAGAGTGACGCATTAGTAGTTTTTTGGTCTGTCTCTGATGATTAATTACCGTGGGTTAAGCGGCAATTATTCGAGGCTTTCCTCGATTTCCTTTTGCAACGCTTGCTATTATATTGGCAAAAGTTTTATTTGTCAAATTTTTTGAGAATGATTTTTTAGTTACTTTGCACAAATGGTTTGCCGGTTTTTTACAAATAACACTTATGACCTCTGCTCCGTAGCGATAACTTTTGTAAAAAACTGGCAATTTTTTTGTAGAAAACAGAAAAAGTTACAAAGTGGTTACAAAAGGGTAAAAAACGGTTACATATTTCTGTTTCAGAATAATAATCAGCTTTCAAAACCAGATTTTTTCGCAAAATAAGGTCTTTATATTTCTATTATTGCCCAATTCTCATTAAAAATATCCGTTTTTGCTTTTATTGTTTCCATTGTAATTATTATGCGGTAAAAAATTCGGTTATTACTGTAACTTTTTTGTAACCTTTCCGTTACTTTGGGGGCTTTTTAAATGCAGTTTATTATGCTTCTTCAGGCGCTAAGCAAGCATAAAAACAAAGCGCAAAATCTGCAGAACTCTGCCTGCGAATTTTGCGCTTCTATATATATTATATTATAATATTAATATACATTATATATGCTTTCAGCCGAGACGTTCTTCGGCAAACCCGTTTTCTTTTCTGAGCAGATATACGCTGCCGCCGTCGTTGCCGCACATTGTTGTTACTTTGCCGTTATCCCAGATGTAAGCTGCACCGTTCTCGACAGCAAGACCTGTAAAGCTTCGTTTTTTCACAGCTTCCTTGAAAGGCTGCCAATAATCACTTTCATAGTGAGGGCAGTTGCAGTAAGGCAAAAGCCCCAGACATTCAATAAACATAAACTCATGGTTTTCACCGCAATCGTCATAACCTTCAGCAAACCAGCACATTGAGCCTGAGCTGTAGCCCGAAAGAATAACGCCTTTTTCGTATGCTTTTTTAAAAGCCTTGTCTGCTCCCGTTTTTTTCCAGGTGTCCATAAGAAACTTAAGGTTACCGCCGCCTGCATAAACGATATCAGAGGAGAGGATTATCTCTTCAATTGCGTCATAAGTCAGACTTTCATCGGTGAGAAGAAGCGGCGAAACACTTGCGCCGAGCTCTTCAAAGAGAGCAAAGATATCCTCATCGCCATCCATATCATCGAAGCCTGCTGTTGGCACAAACAATACCTTGGGGTTCTGCTTGCCGCAGATTTCAACTATCTTTTCAAATATCGGCATAACTTCGCGGTCACTGTATCTGCCGCCGCCTACACCAATAATAATGCCCATCAAAAAGCACTCCTTTGAACAGTTTAAGCTGTTATTGAAAATAGTTTATCACAGGTTAAATATTTCGTCAATTATGTTGACATTTCAGCCATATGGGTTTACGATAAAAACATAAAGATTCGGGGGTATATATATAATGTATAATCAAAAACTTTGCCTCGGCATAATCGAGGGATTTGATATTTCCTATTCCGAGCAGATAAAGATGATAAAAAACGCGGGCTTTGAAGCTTTTTTTATTGATGACTGCAAAAGACACGCACCCGTTGACGAGATGGTTGCGCTTGCAAAAGAACTGAAAATGGAAATTCCCTCCTATCACGCACCGTTCAACAAGTGCGACGATCTCTGGAATCCCGAAGAAATCGGTGAACGCGGCAAAAACGAGCTTCTTGAATGCGTTGAAATTTGCGCAAAGCACGAAATACCCGTTATGGTTACCCACGCATTTCTCGGCTATGACAACGATTTTGTAAACGTTGATGCAGGTATTGAGCGTTATGGTGCGGTTGCCAAAAGAGCAAGCGAACTCGGAGTAAGATTTGCTCTTGAAAACACCGAGGGTGAAGAATACCTTGCAATTCTTTTTGATGCTCTTAAAAGCGAAAAAAGCCTTGGCTTCTGCTGGGATACAGGTCACGAGCTTTGCTATAATTACGGTAAAGATATGGCGGCACTATACGGCGATAAACTTATCTGCACCCATCTCAATGATAATCTCGGTGTCAGCGATTTTGCAGGTGTGCGCACCTGGCGCGACGACCTGCATCTGCTCCCCTTTGACGGCATAACGGATTGGGATTCTGTTGCCAAAAGGCTTGCAGACGCCGGATACAGTTTGCCACTCTCTTTTGAGCTTAATATAAGAAGCAAACCCGAAAGATTTGATAACCACGCCTATGCCGCAATGGAGCCTGAAATTTATTTTTCACAGGCTTATAACAGAGCCTGCAAAGTTGCGGCACTTAAGCTGAAATATGAAAGTGAGGAAAAATAAAATGAGCGAAAACACTCAAAAACTCTCAACAAAAGAAAATATTATTCAGGTAATCAAATTCGCCCTGTTTTCGGCATCGGCAGGCATAATTCAGATCGGTTCTTTCACCTTGTTTATGGAAGTGTTCCATCTCGGAAACACTTGGTCCTATCTGATTTCCCTCACGCTTTCGGTGCTCTGGAATTTCACTTTCAACCGAAAATTCACCTTCAAATCAGCAACCAACATCCCCATTGCCATGCTCAAGGTTGCGCTCTTTTATTGCGTATTTGCGCCTGTTTCAACCTGGTGGACACACGCGCTTGCAGATAACCTCAACGCATACGTTATTGAAATAGGAACAATGGCTATAAATCTTGTTACAGAATATCTCTATTGCCGTTTCTTTGTTTACAGAAACTCAATGAACACAAATCAGAAATAAGAAAACCCTTTCAAGAACGCAGGCTCATAAAACAGCAAAAACTTAATGTTCATAGTTTCTGCCAAACAGGGGTAATAAAAGCAAAATCAGCAGGCAACATCTCAAGGATGCTGCCTGCTTTATTTTTATAATTCTAATTATACGCGCTCGTTAATCGCCGAGCTTCGAATCCTTATATATCAAAGGTTTCTGTTGTTTTTATCAGTTCTCCATCATCCCGTATTTTTGCTTAACTCTGTAGAGTTTTTCAAGAAGCGGTTTTCCGAAAACGAACATCATAATTGCGGTACAAAGCCCCTGGCTTACATTCACGGGGAATCCCGATACGAGAGCAGCGGTGATTGTCGAAGCGTTGATTTCGGGCATCATAATGAAGATATGTGAAGTGTCAAGCAGAGGTCCTATCCAGAACACGTTTGCAAAAAAACCGAACACTGCCATAATCCACGGCTTTTTAGGGATTTTGTTTTTGATGAACACAAACCCTGCGAGCATTCCGCCTGCACCGTAAGCCATCATCTGCCACGGCATATATGCTCCCTGACCGTAAAAGAAATTGCTTG
>JAFXJO010000022.1 GCA_017532185.1 Clostridia bacterium
CACGAGCTTAACGTAAGAATAAGGCAACTTGCAGATGATTGTGACGTGAATTATATCGATGTTCCTTCTTGCCTGCTTGATTATGAAGGAAACCTTATCAGCGAAGCATCCAAAGACGGAGTGCATTTGAACAAAAAGTATTCAACGCTCTGGATGGCATACCTTGAACAGTTTATGTTTAAATAGCAAAAAGGCTTGCAGAAATGCAAGCCTTTTTCTGCTTTAAAGAATGGAGCTGATAGCCTCAAACATTGTTTTGAAAATTGAAAGGAAGATTTCAGAGAAACCGTCTGTGCCGAATGAGCCGAAGAGCCAAAGGCTGATAGCTTCAAGAATGGGCATATCTTTCTTAACTTCGGGTGCTTCCATAGCGCCGATTTCAACAAGAATATCAAGAAGCTTTGCTTCTGCCTTGCCGAAAGCATCCGCAGGAGCAACGTTGTTATCAAGTGTATCTTCTGCCTGCTTAACTGCGGCTTCGAGCTCTGCCTTCTGTTCGGCTGTGAGAGCTGAAAGGTCAACCTCTTCTGCAGCGGCAAGGTAGGTGTGAAGATTTCTAACGTCTCTGCCGTTCAAGAACTGCGGGAAATCGGGGGAAGAATAAACGTCTGTGATATCATCGTGAGCGATGAGATGGAAAGCGAGCTTAAGAATAACGTCGTTGTGCTGAGTCAGGTCGTGGCGCTGACCGTCAAAATAGAAGGTTGTGTCGGGGAGGAGACCTGCCGAAGCGTCAACAACTCTGTCAGGTGAGATATGGTTATGCTCGGGATTGTCGCAATATGTGTTCTTCTGAACGTAATCCTCGGGAAGAGTTTCGCCAACGTTTGCCGCGTAAGCGCCGAGAGATGTTGAATCAAGCTGAATGATGAAGTCTGCATTCTGGCTGTCCCAGGTTTCGCCAACGTCAATCAGCGGATAGTCATACTGTGCAACGCAGAATACCTGAATGCCCTCATCCAGAAGAGCCTGGATGTTATCAAAGCGGTGAAGCTGAGCCTGGTAGTATTTATAGGTCTGAGCCTTGATATCAGCCATTTCGGGGTCGGAAAGATATTTTTCTGCGGCTGTGGGATAATCGCCCGAGGGGCAGAGAGCCCACATACTTGTGCTTCTTATCATAACGTCTTCAACAAGGGTGTCAACTGCGGCGTTAAGTCCGCTGAGAAGAAGCTCATCGGGAAGAATTCTGAAAAGGATTTCAATAAGTCTTGCGGTGTTTGCATCAAGCAGACCGAGGTTTCCGAGGAAACCGTTATAGAGGAAGTCCTTGTTGAGAAAATTAACTCTGCCGTTGAAAACGTCGCCGATGATTGTTGAACCGTCAAGTGCGGGAACGATGAAAAGAACCTTGTGAAGCTGGTCTTTGATTTCGGGATGATATTCAAACATTGCGCTTGCAATTGTTCCGCCCTGGCTGATGGGAACGATGTTTACCTTATCGTGACCGGTCTGCTTCTTAACCATCTGAATGTATTCATAAAGCTCATTCGCGAGGTCAATGTGGTTGCCGAATGAGTTATATGTGAAATAATAGAGATGATCCTTGGGAAGGTCTGTTTCGTAAAGATGGAAGGGGATATGGGAGTTGATGAGATCCTGTTCCTCTTTTGTGCATTCTGAATAAGGTTTATGGTATTTTTCAGTCTTGACGTTGCCTGTATTCTGAGCTTTGAGGTCGCTTGTGTTGATGCCGAAAGCCATAAAGATAGCATCCGAAAGAGCATCAGAGAGACCGAGGTCGCTCTGAGTGAGAAGCGAAAGAATAACAGGGAAAGCTACTCTTGAGATAATTTTGGGCAGCTCGATATATGCAGGGAAGGCGGAAATTCTTTTTCCTGCATCGTCAAGCACAAAGTCACCGTTATCGTCAACAACGAAAACGCCTGACTGACCGAGACCGGGGATAATAACTGTGGGATAATATTCGCAGTTGCCGTCGCAATAAATCTTTTCGTCAGCGGCGGAGAAACCGATTGCCGAAGCAGAGAAAAGCATTGCAACGCAAAGAATAAGCGAAATTACGGTTTTGAGCGTTCTTTTCATTTTGAAATCTCTCCTTTTTTGATTATATGGTTATTTTAGCACGGTTGAATATGGTTTTCAACCGAAAAATAAACAATATTTTATGCGAGCGTAAAGTTTTTGAGCGTTTTTTCTGCCGCTTCACGCAAGCAGAAGCCTGTTAGGATAACTGAATCGGAGTTGTATTTTTCAAGCATATCTGCAAGTGCCGCGCCGTTTGCGTCGCTCGGCTCGGCTTTAGCGTTATATATCGCATCAAGCAGGTCGCAGCACATCGAGAATTTTTTGACCCATTTCTGCATCTCTTCAAACAGCGGTACGCTTGTGTCGCTGATAAGAGCAAGACATTTTCTCATGTTGGCAATGTAATCAGCAAGGCAGGAGAGGGATTCCTCTTTTTTGCCGCAAGATTCAAGGAAAGCAACCTGCATAAGCTTTTCGCCCATAAATGCCGAACTGTATTTTGAAAGGCAAGAAACGCCGAGGTGGTCAGCGAAATATCCGAAAAGCTCGGCATCGTTGCCGAGAATGGCTCTGTGAGCGTTTCTGAGCGAGTTTTCGGGATTGTAAGCAATCGGATTCCAAAGATAATCCGCAACCGTCAGAAGCGGTATTTTGGAACATTCTGCATATTCCATAACGTTTGAGATAAGACCTTCGCAGTGTTTATAGAGGTCTTTATCTCTGCCGATTAATGCGCCCAGATGCATTTCGTGAAACATCTCGCAATCGTTAACGGGGTAGTTATCCCAATAAAGCGGTCTGTGATTGGTTGAGCGCATAAGCTCATCGGCTTCTCTGACGGTGAGCACTCTTGAGCAGATTTCTGCACCAGTCCAGAAAACGTCAACGTCGCTCGGTATACCCGAACCGAATTTTGAAATATAATATCCGTTTTCGTCGCCGCTGTATTGAGTGGGGCAAACGGTGAGGGTGATTTCGGGGTCAATCTTTTTGAGCGCGGAATATGTTTTGTTGATAAGGCAGATGTGCGCATCAACAACCTCGGCAAAAGCGTTTGCATCTTCTTCATACTGGAATTCCCACGGAATATCGTCAAGCAGAAGGCCGAAGTTACGAATGCCGATATCATAAAGGCTCATAAACTTGGTGATAAGCTTTTCAAAATCGGAGTC
>JAFXJO010000023.1 GCA_017532185.1 Clostridia bacterium
CGTGACCTGCAAGGAAGCAGAAGCACTCTGTTTCGTCTGAAAGGAGCATTTTGCCGAGGTTACCGTGGCCAAGACCAACCTGTCTGTTATCGGCAACTGAACCGGGGATGCAGAATGCCTGAAGACCGATACCGATAGCGGCAGCAGCGTCAGCAGCCTTAACGCAGCCCTTCTTGATTGCGATTGCGCAACCTACTGTGTAAGCCCAAACAGCGTTTTCGAAGCAGATGGGCTGAGTTTCTCTAACGATTTTGTCGCAGTCAACACCCTTAGCAAGAGTGATTTCCTTACATTCTTCGATTGAAGAAATGCCATATTCTGCAAGAACAGCATTGATTTTATCAACGCGTCTTTCGTAGCTTTCAAATAATGCCATTGTAAATATCCTCCTCTTACTAATTATTCTTTTCTGGGGTCGATATACTTAGCGGCATCTGCAAATCTGCCGTAAGTGCCCATAGCCTTGTTGTATGCATCGTTGGGTGTGTCACCCTTCTTGATGAAGTCAGTCATCTTGCCGAGTGAAACGAATTCATAGCCGATAACCTGATCATCAGCGTCAAGAGCAAGTCTTGTTACATAGCCTTCAGCCATTTCAAGGTAACGAACGCCCTTAACCTTTGTGCCGTACATTGTGCCAACCTGTGAACGGAGACCCTTGCCGAGGTCTTCAAGACCTGCACCAACCGAAAGACCGTCGTCTGAGAAAGCAGACTGTGACCGGCCATAAACGATCTGGAGGAAGAGCTCTCTCATAGCTGTGTTGATAGCGTCACAAACAAGGTCTGTGTTGAGAGCTTCGAGAATTGTTTTGCCGGGAAGAATTTCAGCAGCCATAGCTGCGGAGTGAGTCATACCTGAGCAACCGATTGTTTCAACAAGAGCTTCTTCGATGATACCTTCCTTAACGTTAAGAGAAAGTTTGCAAGCGCCCTGCTGAGGAGCACACCAGCCAACGCCGTGTGTGAAAGCGGAAATATCCTTGATTTCATAAGCCTTGACCCATTTGCCCTCTTCGGGGATGGGAGCAGGACCGTGGTTGGGGCCCTTGGCTACGCAGCACATTTCCTGAACTTCGCGGGAATAGTTAATCATAGTGGTTTTCTCCTTTCAATAAAGAGTTAATTTTATCCAACTTTTGTATTTTATAATAAATTGGGTTGAATATCAAGTGGTATTTTGCACAACTTAAAAAGCCTTATCGGTTAATATTATAACCATTTCAACTTATATAAAACACCAACGCCTGCAACTGCTGCAACAATTGTTACAAACATAAGTGTTCCTACGCCAAGTGTGGGTGCAAAAAGAAGAACGATAACGCCAACAATTACAGGCAGAGGAACGAGCTTCCAATGTTTTGCAAAGTAGCTTGCACCAAGAGCACCGAAAAGAGCAGGAAGAACCCAGTCAAAAGCAGGCTTAAAAGCTGAGCCTTCTGACGTTATATAAGGAAGAACAGGTGAGAAAGCAAGAACACCAACTGCAATGATAACGGTTGTTGTTATTGATGAAACGCCGATTGCGATTGTTGAAATAACTTCGCCTTCTTCGGTGTTTGCTCTTACCTTTGCATTTTCCATTGCTGCAAGACCAACGGGAAGCTTGAGGTTTGTGATGTTACCCGTCACAAAGCTGAGATACGTTCCGCCTGCGCCGAGCATCGGAACGTAAGTTATAACCTCAATAACTGCTGTTACCCAATAGAGAAGCATAAGCTTGCTGAGAACAGACCAGAGAACCTGAAGCGTGGGCCAAGCGTTAAAATAAAGCGAGATTGAAACAGGGATAGCAAGGAGCATGAGCAATGCGCCGATGTTCCAGAGGATGCCCCATCTGTGAACTTTGTCAAAATAAGTCTTCTGCATAATTCATTTTCTCCTTTCTGTTATCTCCAAACAAAATTAACGATATCTGCAGGAAGCACTGCTTCAAACAGCATTGCGGCGCCCATACCGATAAACATTGCAATCGGCATTGTAAACGGACGAAGCTTTTCAAGATTGAACTTTTTGCAGATGAGTTCAAGAATAACCATCGCTACCATCGCAACAACAAGAACCGCTATGGACATAAAGCCTGCATTACCAACGCCGTCTGAAGTTGTGCCTGCGATTGCTCTTGCGATGAATGCTGAAATGATACCGATAAAAGCTGCTGCTGAAATTGCATCGCCGAGTTTTGCGGAGCTTTCGCTCTTATTAACGGCATCGCCGATTTTGCTCTGAAGCTTTTTGCAAACAAACGGAAGCATAAGAAGCGGAGCTATGCTACCTATTGTCATTGCCCAAGAAACGGTTGAAAACTGCTGAGGGTCAGTGATAGCGCCTGCAAGTGAGCCGCCCATTGCTTCAACAGCTGTCTGTGCGGCTGTTGTTTCATAAGCAAGATTACCGATAACGGTAAGTCTTATCCAAGGAAGAACAATACCGAGGGCTTTTGCAAGAACGATAACTGTTGCAAGAATTGAAATTGCAGGTGCAACAGTAAAAAGAATGCTTGAAACAACAGTGTTCTTGAGTTTTTCTTTGTCAATGCCGAGTTCTTTTGCGTGTTTCCAAGATTTAACGATAAAGAATACGGACTGAAGTGTTACGAATGCAACAACACAAAGTGCTATTACATACATAAATGTGTTTTCGAAAATCAAAACTTTTCACTCCTAAATTCATAATTGTATTAATAATATCACAATAAAACATTATAAGTCAATAGAATTGGATAATTATAGAATCATGTTGAATAATATTTTCTTTTTATATTGAAAAAATCTGCTTATTGTGATACCTTTAACTTATTAAATGAAAGAGGTGTAAAAATGAAAAAATTAATTGCTCTTTTTCTTGCGTTAACCTGCATCTTTTCGGTTTGCATTGGTGCAAACGCACTCTCAATGGCTGACGGCGTTGAAGCTCTGAAAGCTGAGTTCGTTGCAGGCGAAGGTCCTGTTTCAGGCAAATATTCAATCGATTACAGCTATTTCTCACCCGTTAAAGAAAACGATACCACCAAGTATCCTCTCGTTGTTTGGCTCCACGGCATGGGCGACGGTTCCGAAGTCGGCAAACCCGTTCAGAAAAGCAACGTTGCTTACTGGGCAAGCGACGAATTTCAGGCAAGATTCAAGCCCGCAGGCGGCGCATTCATTCTTGCCGCACGCTCAAGAGAAGAAAACGGTCATTTCTGGAGCGACGAAATGCTTGAACCTCTCCGCGCAGCCATCGATGCTTTTATCGCAGAAAACAAGGATAACATCGACCTGAGCCGCATTTATGTCGGCGGTTACTCAATGGGCGGCAAGATGACTCTCAAGATGGCCGTTGCATATTCCGATATGTTTGCCGCCGCTTTCCCCATCTGCCCTGCCTGGTCACCTTCAGAAGACCTTTGCGAATATCTTGCGGATATGCCCATCTGGCTCACTTCAAGCAAGCGCGACCCCCTTGTGAACTACTTTATGGGTGTTTCCGACACCTGGGCAAAAATCACGGTAGCATCAAACGTTGCCGAGGATTGCCGTTTTTCAACCCTCACAAAGGTCTGCTATGAAGACGGCACAAAAACCGCAAGCAGCCACCACGCATGGTATGCGGTAAACCACGATATGTTCTCCTCTGAAAACGGAGATTACCCTTATATGTCAACGGTTAACGGCGTTGGAGAAGATGTTATTCTCTCCTATCCCGACGGTATGATTTCCTGGCTTTCAAGCCACACCTCCGATTATGACGGCACACCCATCGAAGGCAAGGGCAACATCAAAGAAGGTGACAGCACCGAAAACCTGATTGACGTAAACGGCATTTTGGATTTCTTCAGACTCCTCTTCAAATCCCTGTTTATGGCACTCGGTATTATCAAATAAAACATAAGCAAAACGGCGGCTTCCTTTTCGGAAACCGCCATTTTTTATTTATTTTTCTTAACAAAATCGTGGTAAAGCAATTCATATGCAACAAAATATTCACGCAAAAATCTTGGCATAGCTTCACCGGGAGTTGGACAGGAAACCTTGCCGCAATTCTCAACACCGCAACGTTTTGCAATAATCGATGCTCTGTGAATATGATAATCCGACGAAAGGAATGCAACCTTCACCTGCGAAACCGGCTTGCCTGCGTGGTTTTCTATGATTTTTGTGCCGAATTCAAAATTTTCATAAGTGGTTGTTGATTTATCTTCAAGAATAATTCTGCTTGCATCGATGCCGTTCTCAATGAGGTAATCGGCAATAACCGCAGCTTCAGACTTTTTCTGTCCCTCTCTGAAACAACCGCC
>JAFXJO010000024.1 GCA_017532185.1 Clostridia bacterium
AACGGTAAGCTCATATTTTTTCCACTCATCCGAAAGCGAATCAACTTCACCTTCGCCGAGAATCTTTTCGCCGCAGAGAAGCTTCACGTAAGCTTTTCCCCTATATCCGTTAACCGCTTTGGCATAGAAAGAAATGTCATATCTCTCCCCTGCCTCAACAGCTATACCGTCAAGAAAACCAACGTTTTGCACACCTGCAAAAATATCGCTGCCATTTTCAATAACAAGGTAGTTGGGGTTGTTCTCATTGAGCATATCTTCTGCACTCTTAATTACGGAAAGAGCCGCACCGTTAACTGCACTCCAGCCGTAAAGTTCATCATCAAGGGCAACCTCGGTAAACTCAAATGAACGGTTAACAATCTTTTCTGCATAAAGACCGCCGTCTGCCGCAAAATTGATATCTTCAAAGAATATGCCAAAAAGCAAATCGCTGATATCATAAAGCTCGTTTGCCGCATCAATATTGAGAACATAATCCGCAACGGAAGCATCATATACCGTTACCGAATTTGCATCAGGTCTTTCAACAGGCGTTTCAGGAAAGATAAAACCCAAAACCGCCGTAATCACCGAAAGCACTGCGGCAAAGGCTTTTTTAAAAAACATAATCAAAGTGTATTTCATTAATTTTCTCCTGCTTTATAAAAGCCCCCGAAACCGAGGGCTTTGAAAATCATTCTGCTTTTAAAGCTATTTCCTTAAGAATATCAACGCATTTATCCACGCCTATGAACGAACTGTTGAGACAAACGTCATAATTGCGGCTTGCACCCCAGTTCATATCGGTGTAATGCTGATAATAAGCGGCTCTGCGTTTATCTTTTTCTCGCAGACGCTTTGCAGGAGCATCTTCTTTTTCACCGTAAACCTCAACAATTCTCTTGGCTCTTGCTTCGGGATCGGCAAATATAAACACTTTCATAACGTCGTCTCTGCCGCGCAGGATATAGTCTGCGCACCTGCCGACTATAACGCAAGGACCTTTTTCGGCAAGTTCTTTTATGACTTTGCACTGAATGAGCCAGATTTTATCTTCGTTTGTCGGGCCGTTATAAATGGTTCTGCTGCTGAGAAGACCCATAAGCAGACTGGGATGGGTATATTCGCCCTTATCTTTAATGTATTCTTCTGCAAAGCCGCTTTCAACCGCAACCTTTTCGATTATCTCACTGTCATAGCAAGGAACTCCCAGAGCTTCTGCAAGATGCTTGCCGATTGTTCTGCCGCCGCTGCCGAATTCACGGCTGATTGTGATTATCTTTTTCATAACGGTAATCTCCTTTCGGTCAGTAATATTCTTAATCAAAGATGTGCCTGAACGTTTTTGGAATAATGACCCGTATCCCGGAATCCGTTTTCTGTTCGGAGGCATTCGCCCCATTTGCGGGCTATTTCTTCATAACTGTCGGTTTCGATTTTTGCTCTTTCAAAGCCATCCTTACTTCCTCTCAAGCACCAATCGCTGCTCCACATTCCGTGGCCCGTTGCTTTATAAGTCCAGAGGAACCAGTTATAATTCAGGGCATCAATGGTTTTAAATGCATTATCCCACGTTGCGGTGCCGTGAGGATAAAACTCGCCCATCATCATCGGCACGTTAAAAAAGAAAAGTTTGGGCAAAAACGCCATCCTGTTAAAATATTTGTTTGACCTGTCATATAAATGAACCTGATAAACCACGTTTCTCCAGCCCATAAGGAATGATTGCGGCAAAGCCCAGACCGACCATATGCTCTCCATTGTTATTATATGGCTCGAATCAACCGACCTGACGGTTTTATATAATCGGTTATAGATATAAGTGTTGTTTTTTCTTCGGGCAGATTCATCTGCCGGCACGTCACACATAGGCTCATTGAGAAGGTCATACATCGCAACAGCAGGATTACCGTTGAAACGGGTTGCAATCTCTCTCCAGAGTTCATCCGTCAGTTCGCGGTATCTTTCGCCCTGCTCCGTATCGTCATAAAGACTGCAGGAATCTTTTTTGCCGCTGTGAGAAGCATCGTTTTGATAGCCGACTGCGCCGTGCATATCAAGCACAACGTAGATTCTGCGCTTTGAGCATTCCTCAACTATCCATTCAAGACGGCTGAAATCCCATTCGCCGTTTTCATCAAGAATTTTTCTGCCGTTATCGTCATAATAGAAATTCCTGAACCAGAAAGGCACCCTTACGCAGTTAAAGCCCATCAACTTTATCTCATCAAGGTCTTTTTCCGTTATCCAGTTATCCATATAGATATCCATAAGCTCATAGGCTTTTTCTTCGCCGAAACGCTCTGTAAGCTTTTCGATAACGTCATAATGGTCGGCAACCTCTTCATACGGTGAGAGCCAATCTTCCCAAATCATCCAGGAGCCGAGATTGACGCCCTTAAGGCGAACCGTTTCGCCTTTGCTGTTAACTATCTTCGTTCCCTTTGTTTTAAGAAAATCGTCTTGCGTAAAGCCCGTTTCGGTTTCTGCCGAAAATGACGTCACAGAAAATCCAAAAGTTGAAAAAACGGTTACTGCCGCAAGAATAACAGAAATAAATTTTTTAAAGTTCATTTCAATCATTCTCCTTTAAAAGTTTTCTACCGCATCCCAATCGGCAACCTTACCTGTTTTTCCCCAGAGAAGCTCGGCTTCTTTTGCCCAAGCTTCATAGCCTTCGGGAGTTTCGGGATATTTTTCATAGTGGGCGGTTAGCTTGCCGCTTGTAACAATGGCATCGATAACCGCTTTAAGCTCTGCAGGCTTGATGTTGCCTGTAACAAGACCCACAACAACGAAAATCAGCGTTTTTGCATAATCTGCAAAGCTGAGCTGAATACCGTTACCCATTGAGCTGAGAAGCTTGCAGCTGAAAATAACGTCCTTTTTGAAAAGATATTCATTCATCTTGGCGCTGTGACGGATAATTGAACCGAGGAGCGCCATAAGGCTCGCGAATTCCTTGCCCTGAGTATTATTATAGAGTTTATTGATACTCCAGAGCGCATCTCTTGTCGGATAAGCGCCGTTTGCCATAACCTTCGTTGCAACGTCAACAGCAATATCGCTCAGCGCAAGAGCCGCCGTGCAACCCTCACCGCAGTTTGGCTTTGTGAGGCAAGCCGCATCACCCATTGCAATAAAGCCGTCGGATACGAATGAATAGGGAGCTCTGTGATAAGGAGTTCTGCCCTTTTCAATTCTCGTAACTTTATGCGCAGGGAGTTTGACTGTTTTTTCAAACAGAGAATAAACTTTTTCAGCAACGTCAAAGCCGCCGCAAGCACCTATACCGATAAGCGCATCGCTGCCGCCGCTGGGTGCAAGCCAGGATTTGAAATAGAGCCAGAAATCAGAGCGCAGATAACGCTCTGCACGTTTTTCTTCAAAATCAATATATCTGAGCGTTACATAGAATATATCATTAGGTGTAAGCTCAAATTTTTCGATGCCGTAATCATCAGGCAGACTGCGTCTGACAACCGCGGGAATACCCGAACAGTCTGCAACAAGACGGCAGTAAACCGCAGTTTCTTCTCCGTCTTTTTCATAGATAACGCCGTTTATCTTGCCGTTTTCATCATACGTAAGATTCTTGAACGATGCCCCGTAAACAACCTCTGCGCCTGCCTGCGCCGCCCAGTCGTTCATCATCACGCAGTATTTATGCTTATGCATACCCGTAACCGCAAGCTTTGAAGGCTTGGGATGATTGCCGTAAACGGAACAAATAGCCGAATCTTCAAAGGTGAATTCATAAATGCCGTCGCCCTCTTTAACCTCGGGCAAACCGTATTGCTTCATCTCGTCTTTTGCCATATGAAAAATATCATATGACGGACTGAGCTTATCCCTGCAGTCTTTATCAAAAAGCAAAACCGAAAAGCCTTTTTCCGCCATCCTTCTTGCAAAATAACTGCCTGCAGTTGAAGCACCTACAATTACAACGTCATATTTTTTCATCTCTTCACCCCATCAGTTTTTATCAAGTTCAATCACCGCATTGTTATCCGAGAAACCTTTATTGTTATAAATCGAGTTGAGAAGCATTTCTGTCAGGTTAACCTCAACACCGTTTTTGCTCAGCTTCGGCTCAACCTTTTTAACGATAAAGCGGAATCTTTTGAGCACCTTGGCAATCACTTTGCCTTCAGGTGTTTCAACGGAATAAGGCATATCACCCTTAAAAATCGCAACGCCGATGTTGCCTGCAAAATCAATGAATTTAACTTTTCTGATTGATTTATCCACACCAATCCAGAGAAGTCTGCCAAATCCGCCGAGAGTTATGCCCGAAATAATCTTTTTGCCTGCACGCTTAAGCACTTTCACTGCACCCTTGCCGCCGTTAAGAGCATCAAGAATGCGGTTTTGAATTGCAGTTGAAAACTTATTATCAAAATATTCTCTCACGGTAAGGTTGCCGGGGTCACAACCGCAATCCGGTGTGTCAAAGCTTTCAACGGTCAGCTTTTCACCGTCAAAAACAACTTTTCTGTATTTGGCAGGACTGCCTACAAGGCAAGCGGTACATATATCATAAATTTTGTTGCCGTTTTCAGAAACATATTCATTAATGCTCTGAATGTGCATATGACCTGTAAAAATGAATTCAACTCCGTTATCGGCAAGAAAGGAAGCTGTTCTGCGCCAATCCTTAAGCTTTGCATCGCCGACAAGATCAAACACGGGAACAGACGGAATCATCGGATAATGGCACATCGCAAAAACTTTGCAGCCGTCTTTTTTCGCTTCATCAAGCTGAATTTTAATCCAGGCTTCAAGTCTCTCATCAACCGTTCCCTTCGGATTTCCTTTGCTGTCACAGTTGATTGCAAGAAGGCGTACCTTGGGCGCAATTTCCGCAACATATGTAAGAGTTGAATCGTCAACCGCGAGCGCCTGCGAATAGCCGTAATCGGCATAAAGCTCGCGAAGAATCTCAAACGGAGTGCCTTCAACTTCAATCTGCTCATCGCCGACAAAGGCTCTTGATTTTTCACCGTAATCGTGACCTGCGGTAATAACAAAAATCTTTTTGCCTGATTCCTTGAGTTTTTTCAGCTCTTTAAGAAAGCCTTTATGGCTCTCAATTTCGCCGTTTTTTGAAAGGTCGCCGGGAATCAGCACCGTATCAACAGTTTTATCGGCGGCAAGCTTTTCAAACGTTGCCTTAACGATAGCACTGCTCTCTCGCATAAAATATTGCTCTTTGCGCATATAGTTATCAAAAGCTTTGCCGCTCGCTCCAAGCGAAGGCTCAAAATAATGTGTATCGGTTACAAGATAAAAGCTTAACGGAATCATACAAATCATCCTTTTATTTAAAACTAATATTATAATATCATATATTATATGTAATTTCAACCAAAAACCTGTGTTTTTCGCCTCTTTGTTTTGTAAAATTCAACGCCTGAAAATTATGCTTTATACGCATTAACAACGTCTTTTAAGCTAAAAAGAAATCCCGAAACCGAGTTCTCGGCTTCGGGGTTTTGTTTTTATTTCAGCTTATCTTTATACTGATAGCATCTTACGTAATCAACCTTGAATTCTGCAGGCCAGTTTTCTGCAGGAGTTTTGCTGATTTCGCCCGTTCCGTGTCTGTCGGAATGCTGAACGCCGTTATCGCCCGCAAATTCGCAGGAAACCAAAAGATATTCGGGATTCTGCGAAACACCGCCGGCATCAAGTCTGCCTGTTTCGTGACCGTTGATATAGAAGATATATTCGTTTTCGTTCCATTCAACGCCGTAGGTATTATATTCTTCATAAGGATTGTTTTTGATAAAATATTTGCCGATTGAAGCATTCTGAATTTCGGGACCGTAACCGTCATAGATTATGCCGGTTGTGATGCAGTCGTTACCCCACCAGTTATCTTTATAATAGAACGATTCAAAAACGTCAACCTCGGTTCCGTCTTTGCCCGAACCGTCAACGTTTGTAACGTCACCGTTCATCATCCAGAAGGCGCTCCACATACCTGTTGCGGCAGGCAGAATACATCTGATTTCAAAATAGCCGTAAGTCTGCTCATACTTGCCCTGAGTTGTTATCTCACCTGTGTACCAGCCTGCTTTGTATTCTTTGAAATCAATCTCATCGTGCCATTCGTCATAATATCGGTTTTCAAGCGGTTCATCAAGATATTCCGAAGTAATAATGAGGTTACCGTTTTCAACGCGCACCATATCCTCGTGCCAGTAACCGCCCTTGCGCTCTGTTACCCACCAGGAAGAGCTCCACTTGGTTTTATCAAGCTCTGTGCCGTTGAAATCATCTTCCCACATGAGTTCAAATTTGCTCATATCAATCTGTTTTGTTCTGCTCGGCATTTTGCCGATATCAAGTAAATCAAGGAACTGAGGATTTATGAGAGTCATTATCGAAATAAAAACACTGAGAATTATCTTTAACATATATTTCACCTCTGAAAATAAAATATCATACGAAAAAAATATTGTCAACATATTGATTTGAAACAAAAATGGTTGTATAATCTAAAAAAAGTTCAAAAGAGATGGTTCCATGAAGATTATCGATATTCTTAACAACAATACTCTTATGCTTTCGTTTGAGGTTTTTCCGCCAAAAACAGAAACTGCATTTGAAAGCGTTAAAACTGCAACAGAAGAAATCGCCAAGCTCCGCCCCTCATTTATGAGCGTCACCTACGGTGCAGGCGGCGGCACAAGCAAATACACCCTTGATATCGCCAAAAACATCAAGGAGCGTTACGGTGTACCGAGCCTTGCTCACCTCACCTGCGTTTCGTCAACCAAAGAAACGGTAAAGCAGAAAATAAACGAAATCAAGGCAGCAGGCATCAGCAACGTTATGGCTCTGAGAGGCGATATACCTGCAGGGCTTGAAAATGCCGACAGAAGCAATTGGGATTACAAGCACGCAATCGACCTTATCCGAGAACTTAAAGAGAGCAACCCCGATTTTTGTATCGGCGGTGCCTGTTACCCCGAAATTCATCCCGAAAGCGCTAATCAGAAGGAAGATATTCTTTATCTCAAGGAAAAGGTTGACGCCGGCTGCGACTTTCTCACTACGCAGATGTTTTTTGATAATAACCTGCTCTATAATTTCCTCTATAAAATCAGAGAAGCCGGCATTACAGTTCCCGTTATACCGGGAATTATGCCTATCACAAACGCAAACCAGGTTGACAGAGCAATCAAGCTTTCCGGCTCGTTCGTACCGCAGCGATTCAAGAGCATCGTTGATAAATTCGGCTCCGACCCTGACGCTATGAAGCAGGCAGGCATCGCATATGCAACCGACCAGATAATTGACCTTTACGCAAACGGAATAACCAACGTTCACGTTTATTCAATGAACAAACCCGAAGTTGCTATGAAAATCCAAAGCAATCTTTCGGATATATTGGGCAAATAAAACGCGGGACTGTATCGCTTGATACAGTCCCGTTTCTTTATTTCGCCTGTCTTTGCTGACCGTAAAGAACGTCCACGTTCTTTTTAAAGAGAAGCCAGTCGTATTTGGGTTTCCAGTTTTCGCCGAGCTGAACCTTGCTTTCGAACTCTTCTTCAGAAGCGGAAGCAACGCAAATCTGAGAAACACCCTTAAGTTCGCCGTCCTCTTTGAATACGGTATCCCAGAATGCGTGATGACCGATATATTCAACGCTTTCGGGGATATAAAGGTATTCCATCTCGCGGTTATAGCTGAACGCATCGGAGCCGATATACTTAAGACCTTCGGGCAACGAAAGATAAACTTCACCGAGAACATCTTCGCCCGTGAAATGAGAATCAGTTACATTTTCGCCCTTATAGGTATAAACGTTTTTCAGCGGAGGAATCTTGAAGAACGCAAGAGTTTCAATCTTTTCAAGACCTTCGGGCAGATAAACGTTTTTCATATTTGCATAGTTAAACGCCATTTCGCCGATTGTTTTAACGCTTGAAGGCACAACAAAGGTCATAACGTCTTTTTCATACTGCGCATATCTCGGGTCATCAGGTTCAATTTCTTTGCGCCATTTGCTTGCTCCGTCTGAATCCCATTCATCAAGCTTATATTTTTTCGCAAGATATGTATCATGGTCACAGGGGCGGAAAATAAGCACGGTTTTGTCTTTGTTATAAAGCACACCGTCAACGTCGCAGTAATAAGGGTTATTTTCATCAACCCTTACCTCCTGCAGTGCCCAACAAGAATAGAAAGCCTTGGGGTCAATCTTTTTAACGCCTGCGCCAATGGTGATTTTCTCTACCTTTTCATCGCAGTTAAGAACGTAACTGCCAACCTCAACGATGGGTTTTGATTCATCTTTAACAATGGTGAAATTTTTGTTCGGGTCAGAATTACCGAGTTCGTATTTCACATCAAGAACATAGTCAATTTCAAGTTCTTTGATATAGCCTGTGTTGCTGAAACGGGTAAATTTATATCCGCCGTCAACCTGCTCATATTCAAACGTATCTTTCATCAGAGCAAGAACGCTGAAAAAGCACGAAAGCGCAACTGCAACAACAATAACCAAAACAAAAATGACTTTTTTGAGGTTATAATGCTTGGGGGTAACACCGATTTTCGGAGCAGCAAGGCCGTCGATTTTATAAGTCCATATATCCTCCTCGGGTATCTCAAGACGAACTTCTTCGAGCTGAACATCTGTCTTTTTGTTTTCACTCATGCTTTTTCACCTCCTTAACCGACGTAGCCGCCGCTGACCTTTTCGCCTTCTTCCTGAGCCTGCTTTTCGGTTACTTCTGCGCGGCGTTTGAGAACTTCAATAACTTTATTCTGCTTTTCGCTGTCATAATCCCAGAACAGGTAAGGAATAACCATAAGAACAAAACCGACAACGTCAAACAGAAGCGGAATAATGATGATATTTGCTCTGGATGCATCATAGAACAGGATTTCCCAGTTACTGTTGAAGCCGTAACCCAGAAGCATAAGAGGAATGATAAGACCCACAAAATTCTTTATCGGGTCTGTAAACCAGCCCATAACGCTCGAGAAATTCTCAAGACGTTCGCCCGAAAGATACATCTGATAGTCACCTATTCGTGCATCCATATCGTGACCTGCAGTTGTTGGCACGGTCTTTGTCATTTCCATCAGGAAAAGAACTATAACGCAGATTGTGCCGCAGAGATTAACGTTATCGCCGCAGAACCACATTGCAGCCGCAATGGCAGCGTTACCTGCAGCTCTCGTAAGCTGATAAAAAATCATAATCTGCTTATATGAAAATCTCTTAAGGAAATAGGGCGAGAGCAGATCGGGCGGTGTGCCTGCAAACGAAACAAGCATAACAAGAAGGCTGTAAGGCAAGCCACTCAAGCGGAAAGTGTAAAGATAAAGAACCGTTGCAAAGGGAAGCATACCGTTACCCAGCGCATCTATAAGCTCAACAAGCTTTTTGATGAGCAGATATTTATTTCGCAGAACGCCGAACATACCGTCCCAGAACTTAATCTGAACTTTCTTTTCAACAGGAGGCTGAGGAATTCTTTCTTTAACTCTGCCTGCAAAAATCATTGTGAGAGCCGCAAAGAAAATGAAAGTTCCGGGGATAACAAATCTGAAGAGGTTGATATCCGCCCATTCATCCTTAAGGAAACCGATAGCAATTGAAATTGCAAGGCTTGAAAGGGTGTTGAAAAAGTGAGAGAGCTTAACGGGATAGCTGCGAACGAGAATTCTTTCCTGCATATTGGGGCTGATTGTTTTTGTGCAGGTTTCGAGGTTGTTCGCGAAGCCGAAAACGTTATATGTTGCAAACAGAAGGTTGCCGACCCACACCCTCGTTGCAACGTCGGGAATGTTATAAACGGGAAGCCAGCCGATCAGAATAACCATTACGCACTTGGGCACAACGTCGCAATAAAGCGAATACTTATATCTGCCGAATTTCGGCAAAAGCTTTTTGCGCCAGAAGATATTTCTTGCGCCTACCCAACCCGTATAAAGGAAATGCGTTCCGAACGTCTTGAAGCACGCCGTTGCGTTCATACCTTCAAAGCTGTTGAGAATTCTGATAAAAGTGCCTGTCTGGTCAAACATCTTGGAAAAATCAAACACAATGGTTGATATTCCGAAAAGCATCATCAGAGCATAAACAAAATAGAATTTTTTCTCTGTCTTTTTCTGCAGAAAACCGAGGTTATCGCATACAAGCCACCACATAAGTGCCGAAAGATAGTTAAGCGGCATATTGAGAATGCCGATAACCGAGAAAGTAAGATAAGGCAGCTTATAGTGGTACATAATAAGATAGCACCAAGATGCAAAACCTATGTATTCCAGCACCTTGGAACCTGCATAGTTACTGCCTACCGACAAAACAACGTCTTTATACTCTTTGTAGGGTACATATTTACCCTCTGCAGGAGTATTCCAATGAGTTTTGACTTCGGTAAACAGCCATTTGGCTTTGCCGAGTAATTTGCTCATTTTTTCGCATTGCCTCCTTGATAATAAATTATTTAAAATATTTTATCATAAATGCACAAAATAAACAACCATAAATACGGTATTTTGTTAATTTATTTTCAAAAACATAATCATCTGAGAGAATTTGCAACAAATATTAAAAGCCTCGGATTGTAAGTTAATCCGAGGCTCAGCTTTATTTGTCCTTTATAATCTGACTGAAATCAATTTTCTTATCTTTATAGTAATACTCCCTGTCATGCTCGCTAATTTCGCGCATAACTCTGCAGGGATTGCCAACAGCAACAACGTTTGCAGGAATATCCTTTGTGACAACACTGCCTGCGCCGATAACGGTGTTATCCCCTATCGTAACGCCCGGCATAATCAGTGCGCCTGCGCCAATCCAGCAATTTCTGCCGATGTGTACGGGCATATTATACTGATAAGCCTTTTCGCGAAGCTCAGGCAGAATCGGATGACCTGCCGTTGCGATAACAACGTTGGGCGCAATCATCGTGTAATCACCAACGTAGATGTGCGAATCATCAACAAGAGTGAGATTAAAATTGGCATAAACGTTATTGCCAAAGTGGCAGTGAGCTCCGCCCCAGTTAGCGTGCAGAGGAGGCTCGATATAACAGTTTTCGCCGATTTCGGCAAACATCTCTTTGAGCATTGCTTCGCGTTTATCAAGCTGGGTTGGGCGCGTCTGATTGAAATCATAAAGCTTATCAAGGCACTGAAGCTGCTCGCCCATTATCTCATCACCGTCGGGCAAATACAAATCACCCGAGGTCATTTTTTCTTTTTCGGTCATAATAATTCCCCTCCCGAAAGTATCTATCGGATAACATTATAACAGAAACAAAAGGATTTGCAAGAAGTAACTGCGTTCAGTTTCTTTTCTTATCAAGCTTATAATTTCTGAAATAAATGCACAAATCCGTTCCGACCATCAACAATTTGAGAACGTAAAAGAAAAGAACATACCATTTTGATGAAAAAGAAGACATATATGATTCGTTCAGAATTTTGGAAGCAATGCCTGCAACATAGCCGAAAAATATAAGGCACAGGAATCCGAGACTTTTGCCCTTTGTTGTTCTCGCCTTATATGATTTAACAACGTTAAGCGGCCAGGATGCGCCAAAACTCACAATCATTATCACTTCTAAAATTTCAACCATTTCAAACGCTCCTTTTTCTCCAAAGTTCTGCAATTGAAATCTTTTTTTCCTTTGCTTCCATGAGTTCTGTCTGCTTATCCTTAAATAAGGACCACTTAACGGATTTTTCGGCAAATCCACTCATTTCAAGTTTTTTATAATCCACATAATATTCGTGTTCACTATCCAAAATATAACAGAAATCGCGCAAAACATCGTCAACAAGTTTTGCAACAAACCATTTGTGTGCAACGCCGCTTTTTTCTTTTCTGTAAAAGCCTGTCATATAAACATCACCGCTTGTGCAATCAACCTCAACAGAGGTAAGCACCATATTGGTATCAGCTAAAAACAACCTCTTATTCAACACAAAATCTCGGGTGCTGTAAATTGAGAGCGCGGTTTTGCAGGAATCGCCGTGCCTTTCAATATTATAAAAAATTTCTCCATCAGAGGAAAAACAGAAATTATCGTCCTGCGATTCGGCAACTGACGAAAATCTGAACTTTTTAATTAATCGCAAATCTGCCAAAGAATAAACGGCAACTCTGCCCTCTGTTGACTTAACAACAAAAATATCATCTTTAGGCGATATTGCGCAGCTATAGGCATATTTTAAATCCTTGAAAGCAACAAGTTCCTCACCGTTTTTATCAAAAACGCAAACGCTTTGTCCCGTGCAACCAATGCCGTATTCTCCATTGCTTACAAAACTGTAAAACGATTTCATATCACTACCTCGATGCAACTATAATCGGCTGATAAAAGCCTGTATTCTCAGGAAACAACCATTTAACTGCTCTGCATCCGTTTGAAAGGAACAGTTCAGTCAACTCATCTCTGAGTGTTGCTCTGTATTCGCATTCAAACTTGCTGATTTACAAAGTTTCTCTGTCATCAACAATATACTGCGTAAGCTTATAGCATTCGCCGTCCCAGTCCCAAGTTTGAAACGAAACTCGCTGTCCCTCGTGCGTTTTGTGTATATACGGCGGTGAGTAAGGCGGTTTTTCTTTGATAAGAGCATCATAGTCACGAATGCTCCCCACAAAAATACCGTTTTCCTTGATTTGATTTGTAATGCTTTTTACCGCCATTTCCAAAACTTCTTTTGACATCATATGGGGCAACGCATTATCCATAGCAATAACAATATCAAACTGCTCCGAAAACATTTCAGACAAGGCACAAAAATCTGCATTTTCAAAACGGATTTCAACTTCGGCATTTTCAGCTCTCTCTTTTGCTTCGGCAATTGCAACGCCGCTGATATCGGAAGCGGTAACATTATAACCGAGTGCTGCAAGACCGATTGCCTGAGTTCCGATTCCGCAAGCGCAATCAAGAATATCGACGGTCTTATCAAATCCGTTATCTGTAAATATTTTATTTAATATGACTGCCTGTTCGCGAGTGGCTGATTGCCAATCAAGAAAAAGTTTATCATATTGCGGTGCAAGATTATCATAAAACTTCTGCGTTATATTCATAAAGATATCTCCGTAAACATTAAACAGTCTTAAAGTATTATAACATACGAATAAAACCTGCGCAAGGCGAAGCAACGTTAACTTGCTGAAACAATTTTAATAATCCGCAAAAACGTCAAAACCTGTTTATGCAAAAATTACCATAAATATATCGTAAGGGCGCCCATCGGGCGTCCGCTGAATTGTGTTCGGAATGCCCAACGGGCATTCCCTACAAAAGGTAAAACAATAAATTCCTGTTCACCGAGATAATCGCATCGTTGCAAAACGACTTTAACTGTTGCATCTCAAAAATTATATATTTCTGCACAGAGCAAAAAGATAATAAGTAAAAATCCCGAACGCTTTCGCATTCAGGATTTTCGGCAGTATGTCTCATTTTAGAATCTGAATTATATTTGAATCGTATTAGCGTATGACTCCAATTTCTTATTGATTTCTTCTTCATTTGCAAAGTACATAACATCGCATTGTTCAATTATTTCTTCTGCTTTTTCATCTTCTTCATTTTCTTCCAAAATCAAATGCGCTTTGTATGCATTATGTAAATTTGTAACAAGTTTATCAGATAAAATAGTTTCCAGAGCAGATATTTCCTCGCTTAAATCATCATTATTTTCTTCATTGCAAAAATATTGTCCGTGCCCACCATTGTTAATTTCACTGTGGTAAGTCATCAACTCTGCATACGGTGATTCAGCCTCGCCCTGTGCCCACAATTCCCACATTTTATTCCATTTAATCTGTTCTTCAGTTAATTCAATTTTCTTTTTCTTGAACAAATTGAATAATCCCATAATTATTCTCCTCTTACTTAGCCAACTTACTTTTAGCTGTATTTATAGAAGATATGAGTAATTTCTTAACTTCGATACACATGTCAAGAATATCTCTGCTGTCGTAATAACCGCTTTCAATGAGTAATTCTAACCAATATTCACTCTCACTGCATTCTTTGAGTGCAATTTGCAGTTTGGCAATAAAATCAGCAGTTCCGTGTCCGTAAAATGCTTCACGGATATTTGCGCCAACTGATGTACCGCTACGAATAAGCTGATTTGTTAAAACTGTTTCATTTTTAGTTTGTTTTATATGATTGCAGACTTTGATTATCTGCAAAGCAAATTCTTTGGATTTTATAATCAACGGACTGTCTGCCATAATATTACCACCCTTCTTAATAAAACTATATCACTTTAAAATAAAAAATGCAAGGCGAAGCCTTGCAAAAAACTTATAACCTATTACTTCTTACTTTCCAAAGCCACAAGGATTTTTTGAGGTAAGAGTGAAGAAGTAATAGGTAAGAAGTAAGCCCCAAGAACTATCGTCCTTGGGGCTTTGGAGGTGCCACCCGGATTTGAACCGGGGATCAAGGTTTTGCAGACCTATGCCTTACCACTTGGCTATGGCACCGTGTTATTAAGTTATGCGG
>JAFXJO010000025.1 GCA_017532185.1 Clostridia bacterium
AAACGGAGGTAAAAAAAGATGAACAAAGTATTCGGTCGTATGTTTGTTGAATTCGGCGTAATGCTCGGCAGAGCAGAGCACGCAAAGCTCAACTTCTATGCTTCAAGAGCAATGAAACAGCAGGAGAAAAACCTCAAATGGCTTATGAGCCAGAATAAAAACACGGAATACGGCAAAAAGAACAATTTCAAAGACGTTAAGTCAATTGAAGACTATCAGAAAACAGTCCCTTATTCATGGTATCCCGATTATGCAGACTATATTGACAGAATCGCGCAGAAAGGCGAAAAAAATATTCTCACAAAGCGCTTCCCTCTCAAGTTTGCTGAATCCTCAGGCTCAACAGGCAAATCAAAGCTTGTTCCCATGAGTGGCTGGGCAACCTGGGTCTGCCAGTGCTTCAGCTTCAGCGCACCCGTTGGCTGTGCTTATAAATACTATAAAAACCTTGGTATGCGCGTTCCTCCCCAGAGAGGTCTGCTCACAATCGAGGTGCTTTCGCATAAGCTTCCCTGTAACAGAGTTGCAAGCGGTCTTGCGGCTATCCCGATGAATTACCTCAAGCCCATCACCCGTTTCTTTGTAACTTCTCCCAAGGAGGTTATGTATCCCGAATCACTCAAGCCCATGGATATGCATTATATGAAGCTCCGCTTCGCTCTGCCCAGAACCGATATCAGCTATATCGGCACAGTATTCATCACTATGGCAGAATCAATGTTCAAATATCTTGAGGATAATTGGGAAATGCTCTGCGACGATATCGAAAAGGGCACAATCAACGAAAGCATCACCTGCGCACCTGACGTACGCGCAAAGCTTCTTAAAAAGTGCAAGCCCGACCCCGAAAGAGCTGAACAGCTCAGAGCCGAGTTCCGCAAAGGCTTTGACAAGGAAGCTATCGTTCCCAGAATCTGGCCCAAGTGCGGCTGGATGTACGGTCTCGGTACAGGCGCACTCTCATTCTATCAGAAAAAGCTTCGCCGCTACATCGGTGAAGATATGCCTCTCCACTACGTTGGCTATGCCGCATCCGAAGGTCTTATGGCTGTTCCGGTTGAGTTCAACTCTGCAGATTACGTTATTCTTCCCCAGAACGGCTTCTTCGAGTTCCTTCCCGTTGACGGTCCCGACGATGCAACACCCGTAACCCTTGATAAGGTTGAAGCCGGCAAGGATTATGAACTCATCGTTACAAATATGAGCGGTTTCTACCGCTATCGCATCGAAGACGTTGTTAAGGTAACAGGCTTCTATAAGCAGTCACCTACCGTTCAGTTCCAGTACAGACGCAACCAGATTGCAAATATCAGCGGCGAAAAGATTAATCAGAGAGCCTTCGACCTTCTCATCAACGACCTTTCCAAAGAAGTCGGTGAAGATTTTGCAGGCCACTGCATCTATCCTGACCGTTCAACCTCACCCGGTCACTACGTAATTCTCATAGAACCCAACAACGAAATTCCTGATGAGGAATGCTCAAGATACGCAGAAATCTTTGAAAAGCATCTTTGTGAAACCAACGTTCTCGTTCCTCCGCTGATTCGTAACGGCGCTCTCGGCCATTGCGAGGTTAAGTTCCTTCGCAGAGGTACATATGAGGATTACAGAGAAAAGGTTCTTCGCGCAAAGGGCGCAAACCTCAATCAGGTCAAGCCCGTCAAGGTTATCGATAACGAAGAACGCAAAGAATATTTCTTCTCAAACGTTCGCGATTCGCTTAAATAATTGGGGTAAAAGAGATGGTAGTAAATATTTTAATCGCGGTTTTATTCTGCGCTTTTCCTGCTCCGATAATCTTTCTCAACAACCGTTTCAAGGCTGTTGAGAAAATCGGCATCGTTCTGATATGCTATCTTGTCGGCATTCTCGTTGGCAATATCGGTATTCTTCCCGAGAGCTTTTCGGGTATTCAGACAACAATGCAGGATGTGAGCGTTTGCCTTGCATTGCCGCTTATTCTGTTTTCGCTCGATATCAAAAAGGGCTTCAAAACAACAAAAAACGGCATAAAATGTATGGTGTTTGCGATTCTTTCAATCGCAACAATAGTATTTATTCTGCACCTTATCTTTGGCGGCAAAGCCGATACTGCTCAGTATGCAGGTCTTGCAATGGGTGTTTATACCGGCGGCACGCCCAACATAGCGTCAATCAAAACCGCCATCGGCGTTGATGAAAGCACTTACACCATATTTAACACTTATGATATGGTTATCTCTATCGGATATATGCTGATTGTTCTTTCATCAGGCAAATATCTTATCAAAAAGATTTTCCGTCTTAAGGATTTTGAAGGCAACAAAAACGTTTCGGTTGACGAAAACGAATGCACCGATTCAACCTCATACAAAGGAATGTTTGAGGGCAAAACTTTCGGCAAACTTATGCTCGCTTTGCTTCTCTCTGCGGCAATAGTCGGTGTTTCTTACGTTGCCGGCACGTTTGTTAAAGGCTATGAAACAGCAGTAACAATTCTGCTGATAACAACTCTTTCAATCATTTGCTCGCTTTTCAAGCCCATAAGAAGCATCAAAATGACAACCAATCTCGGAATGTATATCATCTATATCTTCTGCTTCACGGTTGCCACAATGGCGGATATCACAAGGCTCATACATATTGACGTGGTAATCCTTGCCTATGTTATTTGCGCAATTTTCGGCAGTATGATTCTGCACGCAACTCTCTGCAAAATCTTCAAAGTTGATTTTGACACAATGATTATTACCTCGGTTTCGGCTATTTGCTCGCCTCCGTTTGTGCCTGCCGTTGCAAATTCACTCAAGAATAATGCGGCTCTTATTTCAGGTCTCACAACAGGCATCATCGGATATGCGATAGGCAACTATCTCGGCGTTGCAACTCATTGGATTTTCAGCCGTTTACCGTTTTAAGGAGACTCCGTTATGAGCAAATACGCACCCGAAACAGGCAGACCCTTTGAAGAAATTCTGAGGGAGCTTGATTCTTTCGGCAAAGACGACCCCAACTATAAAGAAGCAAAAACCTGGAGCCTCGTCTATTATCTCAACGAAGAATATACCCAATTCCTTGAAAAAGCATATTCAAAATATTTCTCCGCAAACGGTCTTAACCCCACTGCTTTCAAGAGTCTCAAACGTCTCGAAAAAGAAGTTCTTCGTTTCACCGCGGAGCTTCTGCACGTTGATGAAGAAGCTTGCGGCGTTATGACCTCCTGCGGCACTGAAAGCTGTATGCTCGCCGTTAAAACCTACCGTGACCTCGGACGCTCGAAGGGTATTAAAAAGCCCGAAATGATTATCCCCGAAACTGCTCACGTTGCCTGGGATAAGGGTTCCGAATACTTCGGAGTTAAAATCCGCAGAGCTCCGCTTGCAGACGATTTCGGCGTTGACGTTGCGGCAGTTGAAAAGATGATTAACAAAAATACCGTTATGATTCTCGGATCCGCACCCGAATACCCTCACGGTATCATTGACCCCATTGAGAAACTCGGTGCACTTGCAAAAAAGCATAATATCCCCCTGCACGTTGACTCGTGCGTTGGCGGCTATATTCTGCCTTTCATTGAAAAAGCAGGTTATGACGTACCCCTCTGGGATTTCAGGGTTGAGGGCGTTACCTCAATCTCCGCAGATATCCATAAATACGGCTTTGCCGCAAAGGGTGCAAGCTGCATTCTCTACAGAAACGTTGATTATTTCAAACATCAGGTTTTTGTTAATGAAAACTGGCCTGGCGGACTTTTTGCTTCACCCGCATTTCTCGGCACACGTCCCGGCGGTGCTTATGCGGCTGCATGGGCGGCAATTCAGGCAAACGGAGTTGAGGGATACGTTTCTCTCGCAAAGAAAACCGTTGAGGTTTCCGAACGTCTGAAAAAAGGCATTGAGGATATCGGTTGCTTCAAGGTTATCGGCAACCCCATCGCAAGCCTTTTTGCTTATAAATCAACCGACCCTGCAGTAAATGCGTTTGCCGTTGGCGACGTTATGGAAGAAAAAGGCTGGCATATTGACCGCCTTCAATTCCCCGACGCTCTGCACGCAATGGTTACTGCGCCGCACGAAAAGGTTGTTGACCAATATCTTGCCGACCTCAAAGAGGCGGTTGAAACCGTAAAAGCTCATCCCGAGCTTGCAGATAAAGGTCAGGCGGCAACCTACGGTCTTGTTGCTCATCTGCCTCTTCGCGGTATGGTGCGCAAGCAGGTGCTCGATATTTTTGCAAACTCTTATAAGCTCAACGCAGAGGAAATCGACCTTTCGGACAGCGACGCTGTTTCACCCGGCTCGGGCGAAAGCGAAGAGGGCAAAAAGAGCCTGCTTGATAAAATCATAAGCTGGTACGTAAAGAAGCAGTCAGCAAAAACTAAATAAAATTACAAAAGAGTGTTGCCGAAAAAATAATGCGGTAACACTCTCTTTTTTGTTGATACGCTCAATTGACAAGCTGTATTAAAGTGGTATACTAAAATCATACTTTTTCTGACGGAAGTGTAAATATGAGCAAAAAATATGCGCTCGATATGACGAGCGCTCCGTTTTTAAAGAAAATTTTTATCTTTGCCATTCCGCTTGTTTTAACAGGCTTGCTTCAGCTTGCCTATAACACGGCGGATATAGTTGTTGTTGGCAGATTTGCAGGCAGCGAAGCTCTTGCGGCTGTTGGCTCAACAGGCTCGCTGATTAACCTTCTGCTCAACGTTTTTATCGGTCTTTCGATGGGTTCGGGGGTTATGGTTGCGCGCCATATCGGTTCGGGTCACGAAGACAAAATTCATAACTGCACGCACACTGCGATGCTGATGAGCGTTGTTTGCGGCATTGCAATCGGCATCTTCGGTTTCTTTATGTCGGGCAAAATTCTTGTGCTTATGGGTTCGCCCGCAGACGTTTTGCCCCTTGCCACACTATACCTCAAAATTTATTTTCTCGGCTGTCCGGGTTCAATGGTCTATAACTTCGGCTCGGCAATAGTCAGAGCAACGGGCGATACAAAAAAGCCTTTGTTTATTCTTGCCTCAACGGGACTTGTTAACGTTGGGCTGAATCTCATTCTCGTTATCCTTTTCCATATGGGTGTCAGCGGCGTTGCGATTGCAACAATAACCTCGCAGTATCTCTCCGCGATAATGATTGTTATTCACCTCACAAAGCTTGATAACGCCTGCAAGCTCCGCTTCAGCAAGCTTCGCATAAACAAAACGGAGCTGCTCAAAATTATCCGCATCGGTCTGCCTGCAGGTATTCAGAACTCTCTCTTTTCAATTTCAAACGTTATCATTCAGTCAACGGTCAACTCCTTCGGCTCCGTTGCGATGGCAGGCATTGCGGCAGGCTCGAATTTTGATTCATACGTTTACACCGCAACAAACGCAATTTCGCAAACGGCAATGACCTTCACCTCTCAAAATATGGGTGCAAAGAAGCACGAAAACGTTGGCAAAATCTACCGCTACTGTATGACGATAACGGTTATAATCGGTGTTGTTATGGGCGCAATCGGAACAACGTTCAGCGATTTCATTGTCAGCTTTTTCTCAACGGACAAAGCGGTTATCGAAATCGGCGCCGAAAGACTTTCAATGATAATGCCGTTCTTTGTTTTCTGCTCGCTGATGGACGTTGCGGCAGGTCAGCTCAGAGGTATGGGTGAATCGCTCAAGCCGATGATTGTCTCGCTCCTGGGCGGCTGCGGAATAAGACTCCTTTGGGTATTTGCAATATTGCCGATGAACAGAACTTTGATGTTCCTCTATTGGTCATACCCGATTTCATGGGCGGCAACTTTTGCGGTTCAGTTCTCGCTTTATTTCATTTTAAGAAAAAGAATATTCAGCAGGAATGCGTAAAAAAGCAGGTGCAAAAATGCACCTGCTTTTTTGTCCCATAACGCAAGAAAAAGATGCTTGCGGCAGCATCTTTTTCTGCATGGGGTTGAATTGAGGAGGGGTATTGCGTGTACTCCGCGGGTTGCGGCTCCCATCGGGTACAGTCAGATAATACCCCGTAAATATTAATTGGGTATGAATTCAATTTTAACAGTTGTAAGATATATTATTAATATTTGCCGATTGCCTTTGCGTATTCCTCTTTAAGTTCTTCCTTAACTATTCCCTTGAGAAGATTGAGCGAAAGGATTTCGTTGCTCTTCATATAATCCTTCGTCATAAAATCGCCAACGATAATGTTAACTTTTTCAAGCCATTTCGGGTTTGCGGCAATATCGGCGATTATCTGCGGAATATAGGGTCTTATCATTTCATCAAGGTCATCGGGCCACTTGAGCCAACCGTTTTCGGTGCCGGGGTTCGGAGTCTGCTGTGTCTGGAGTCCGAAGAAGCCTTCAGTTTCAATTTCATCAAAATATTCGAAAATAGTTTTAACAAATTTTTCAGTCTTGAGTCCGTAAACCTCGCTTGACCACGGATACTGAATCGGGCAATCAACGCTGTAATCATAATCGCGGTTTTCGTTGATAATAATATACTTCTTGCCTGATTTTCTTATATCTCCGACGGTAAGATTTGCAATATCGGAAATATCTGTCAGCGCATATTTTTCGGGGCTGAGACAAGTTTTTATAAGTCTGCTTGCTTCTTCGTTGTTGCTCTTATAACTGAGAGTTATCGGACCGATTCCCTGATTCATATAGGTGCGCAGATAGATAATTATAAACTCGTTTGTTTCTTCGATAATCTTTTTAAGGTCAAGAAAAACGCGTTCTGCAGGAACACCGTTCATAACGCCGTGGGCGGCAATAAGCTCGCCTTTTTTGTTAACCTTGAGCCTGATATCAAACATCCTCAGACCGTAGCAAAACTGTTCATAAACCGTACCCTTCTGACAGCAGGCAAATTTGTTCATAGCCATCGTGGGCGAGTTATGCGAGCCGGGCATTGCTATGCGTGTGATTTTTGCATCGTCCTTGATATATGACATCCAATTTCTGTAAAAAGACATGATTTACACCACCTGGAAAATATAGAATTTGAGATAATCTGTTTCGGGAACGTTCCATAAAACGGGATGGTCGCAACTCTGCTGGCGAGCTTCAATCTGCTTAAGCTGAACGCCTGCATCTGATGCGGCATCGTGAAGCATTTTTACAAACAAATCATTGCGCATAAAGTGCGAGCAGGAACAGGTTGCAAGGTAGCCGCCGCGCGGCAGAAGCTTCATCGCCCTGTAGTTTATTTCTTTGTATCCTCTCTCCGCGCTCTTAATGGTCTTACGGCTTTTGGTAAATGCCGGAGGATCAAGAATTATAAAGTCATAGGGCTTGCCGCCATGTTTTTCAAGCTCGGGAAGCAAATCAAAAACGTCTGCGGCAAGAAATTCCATTCTGCCCTCAAGACCGTTTCGCTTCGCGTTGGTTTCCGCCATTTCAACCGCAGTTTTTGAAACGTCAACCGCAGTAACTTTTTCCGCACCGCCCATTGCAGCGTTGAGTGCAAACGAGCCTGTATGCGTAAAGCAATCCAGCACTTTTTTGCCTTTCGCTATCTTGGCAACGGCAAGGCGGTTATATTTCTGGTCAAGGAAAAATCCCGTTTTCTGACCGTTTTCAAAATCAACGTTATATTTAATTCCGTTTTCTGTTATTCCGGTAACGGTGCTTTCGGGATGCGGTATACCCTCATACCAGCCCTTATATTCTTCAAGACCTTCAAGCGCTCTGATTGCAACGTCGTTACGCTCATAAACTCCGTTTATTGTTTCGCCCATATCGGTGAGTACCTTCACAACAGCCTTATAGATAACGTCCTTGATTTTATCCATACCGTAAGAAAGCACCTGCGTAACAACGATATCGCTGAATCTGTCAACCGTCAGACCCGGCAGACCGTCGGCTTCGCCGAAAACAAGACGGCAACAACCGAAATCATCGCCCATAACGGTTTTGCGGTAATCAATTGCATATTTTATTCTTCTCTCCCAGAAAGCGTTTGAGAAGCTTTCGTTTGCGTTTGAAGAAACAACTCTCACTCTTATTTTGCTGTTAAGGCTTAAAAATCCCGTGCCGAGATAAGAGCCTTTTTGCGAAACAACGTCAACAAGTGCGCCGTTTTCGGGCGTACCGAAAGTTTCGGTTATCTCCGCATCATAGACCCAAGGATGACCGCCCTTGAGCGCCGATTCGGCTTTTTTTGTTACCGTAACAATCGGAAAACTGCGTTTTGATTTCATAAACAAAAGTCCTTTATAAATATTTCATAGATAGATTAAATATATCACAATATGTTCGCCGTTGTCAACCAAGCATAACCCGAAGCACAAACAATGAAAAAAGATACAAAAAACAATAAAAATTATCGATAAATCCATAAAAATAATATAGCTTTTTTAAATAATATATGTTATAATACTTTAGAATGCAGGATTGTGGGTTTTTATGCACGTTTTGCATTCCCGAAAAAGTTTTTAAGCTATCAAAATAAATCTCAGGAGGAATGGCTAATGCTTAAAAAAATCAGTAACCTTCCCTTCGCAGGCACTGCCGAGCAGGAAGCTCAGCTCAAAGCTCTTATGGCAGAATGCAAGGGCGACAGAAGTATGCTTATGCACGTTATGCAGGAGGCTCAGAACATCTACGGCTATCTGCCCATCGAAGTTCAGAAGATGATTGCAGAGGGTATGGATGTTCCGCTTGAAAAGGTTTACGGCGTTTCAACATTCTATGCGCTGTTCTCGCTTTCACCCAAGGGCAAATATAACATCTCAGTTTGCCTCGGTACCGCTTGCTACGTTAAGGGCTCACAGGAAATCCTCGATAAGATCTGCGAAGTTCTCGGCGTTGCTCCCGGCGAATGCACTCAGGACCTTAAATTCTCCGTTGAAGCTTGCCGTTGCATCGGCGCTTGCGGTCTTGCTCCCGTTTTCACAATCAACGAAGACGTTTACGGCAGAGTTACTCCCGACGAAATCCCCGCTATCATCGCAAAATATCAGTAATCAACTCTTATTAAAAGAGGGATGTTAATATGACAATTAACACTATCAAAGATTTGCTCGGTGCCGAGGTGCTTTGCGGCAGCGAAAGCCTGGGCAAAGACGTTCATTCGGCCTGCGGCAGCGATATGATGAGTGACGTTCTGGCTTACGTTAAAGACCAGGCGGTTCTTCTCACGGGGCTTGTCAATGCTCAGGTTATCAGAACCGCTGAAATGATGGATATGCTCTGCATCGTTTTTGTAAGGTCAAAAAAGCCTTCGCAGGATATGCTTGACCTTGCCGAAGAAAGCGGCATAGCCGTTATGACAACTCCGATGAGAATGTATGATGCCTGCGGAACTCTTTATTCCAACGGACTCACCGGAAGCGGCAGCACCAATGGCTGAGGCTTTAACATTCCGTTACGATGTTGACGGCGAAAACTTCACATCGGCAGGTCAGGCTTCGGTTCAGGTAAAAAAGAACCTGCGCCAGCTCGGCTTTGACCCCGAAACCATCCGCAGAGTTTCCATCGCTATGTATGAAGGCGAGATAAATATGGTTATTCACGCGGGCGGCGGTACTGCTGAAGTGACGGTTGAAGACGGCTGCATCGAAATAATTCTCAGCGATACCGGCCCCGGTATTGCAAACATCGAGCAGGCTATGCAGGAGGGTTTCTCCACAGCGCCCGATAATATCCGTTCGCTAGGATTCGGCGCAGGTATGGGTCTGCCGAATATGAAAAGATACACCGACTATATGCACATAGATTCGGTTGTGGGTGAGGGAACAACAATAACGATGAAAGTCAATTATTGACCCTTGCGGCTGAAAGGATAATTTTTTATGAACAGCTATATCCACTCCGTATCGCTCGACCCGAGCAAATGCACGGGCTGCACAACCTGCATGAAGCATTGCCCCACCGAGGCAATCAGAGTGCGCAACGGCTGCGCAGAAATTGACCCCGAGCGATGCATAGACTGCGGCGAATGTATCCGCAATTGCGTTAACAGCGCAAAAAAGAGCGTTTGCAACTCTTTTGACGAAATCAATAAGTTCAAATACAAAATCGCTCTTCCCGCCCCTGCCCTTTTTGCCCAGTTCGATAATCTTGATAATATCGATTACGTGCTTCAGGGACTTCTTGATATCGGCTTCGACGATGTTTTTGAAGTTTCAAAGGCGGCTGAAATAGTTTCGGCTTACACAAGAATCTATCTTCAGACTGAGGGCATCAAAAAGCCCGTTATCAGCACGGCTTGTCCCGTTATAACAAGACTCATCGGTCTGCGTTTTCCTTTTCTCAAGGATAACCTGATGCCTCTGCTTCCGCCGATGGAGGTTGCGGCTTCAATGGCAAGAGAGATGACTCTCAGGGCACATCCCGAGCTTAAGAGCGAAGATATCGGCATCTGCTTCATATCTCCCTGCCCTGCAAAGGCAAGCTATGCAAAGAACGGCTTCGGCAGCTATAAGAGCGAGGTCGACCTGGTTGTTTCAATGAGCGAGGTTTACTTTCTGCTTATCAACGTGATGAACAGAGACAAACCCTTGTCGCTCTCAACTCAGGCAGGCAGAATCGGTCTTAGCTGGGCAATCTGCGGCGGCGAAGGCTCTGCACTGCTCAACGACAAGATTCTTGCCGCTGACGGCATAAACAACGTTATCTCCGTTCTTGACCAGATTGAAGACGGAAACATTCCGCCGATTGATTTTGTTGAACTCAACGCCTGTCCGGGCGGCTGCGTAGGCGGCGTTTTAACAATCGAAAACCCCTACATAGCAAAGAACAGACTTCACACCTTAAGGCGCTATATGCCGATTTCTCTCAATTCCATGCCCGAGGATGAACCTTTCATTCCCGAAAAACGCTTCTTCTCCGATTATCCCAAATATCAGCCTCTCAACAGGCTGAGCGATAACATCGGCGAATCGATGAGGCTTATGGCTCAGATTCAGCAGGTACGCAAATCCCTGCCCGGAATTGACTGCGGCTCCTGCGGTGCTCCCACCTGCAGAGCCTTTGCCGAAGATATTGTTCTCGGCCACGCAGACAGAAACGACTGCATAATCGCCTATAAGGAATTATTCAAGAAATATCTCAAAAACCACAAGGGAGGTGACGGCGATGAAAGTAAGTGAGCTTGCCTGCCTTGAAGGCTTCGGCACCGTGGCAATACCTGACGGAGACAGAGAAATCTGCGGCGTTTATATCTGCGACCTTCTCAGTTGGGTCATGGGCAGAGCGAAGGCAGACGATGCCTGGATAACAA
>JAFXJO010000004.1 GCA_017532185.1 Clostridia bacterium
AGCATAAACTATATTGAAAATGCGTTTGAGGAGGGCTTATGAGACTGTTTGACTTGCATTGCGATACTGCGGGCGAATGCTTTAACGGCAAAAAATCATTGTTAAGAAGTGATTTGCACATTGACTTGTGTAAAGGTGAATACCTTGACGAATGGATGCAAATTTTTGCAATATGGATACCCGATGAGCTTCGCGGTGAAGCGGCACTTGATTACTTTAAAAAGGTTCACACAAATTTTATTGAGCAGATAAATCTAAATAACGGTAAAATTGAGATGTATCAAAGGATTTCAGAGGTTAACAGCAACAAAAAGCATTCGATTTGCAAGGCGATAGTTGCTTGTGAAGGCGGTTCGCCGTTTGCGTTTGGAGACGGAATTGAAGTTGCGAAAAGCTATGGTGTAAAGGTTGTAACCTTGACGTGGAATGCAGAAAACGAATTGGGCTATGGCTGTCAGTCCGGCAGTGAAAACGGTCTTAAACCGCTTGGTAAACGTATTCTCAAAGATATGGCTGCAAACAAAATTGTTGCCGATGTCTCGCATCTTAACAGAAAGGGCTTTTATGATGCGATTCAGAGCGAAGCGGCGGTTATTGCAAGCCATTCAAACAGTGTGAGCGTGCTCGAAAAATATCGCAAATACAGCGAGGATAAATTTTTTTCCTGCCGCAGAAGTCTTGATGATGAGCAGATAAAATTGCTTTCCGAAAGGGGAGGACTTATCGGTCTGAATTTCTGCAAAAGCTTTCTTGGCGATGAGGGAGACGACGGCTTTGAGGCGGCATACCGTCACCTTTATCATATGCTTGAGCTCGGAGCAGAAAACACGCTTGCCATAGGTTCGGATTTTGACGGCTGTGAAATTAACCCCGAACTTTGCGGAGTTGATAAAATGCCTGCCTTTGAAGCTTTTCTTCGTTCAAAAGGCTTTGGCGACAATTTAATTGATAAAATTTTCTTTGAAAATGCAAATAAATTCTTTAAAAGTATTTTACAAAACTAAAATATTGTGATATAATATTAAGAGTTTTTTCGGAAGGATGATATTATGAACTATGTAAGCACAAGAAACACAGAAGTCAAAGTTTCTGCTTCTCAGGCAATCACAAAGGGCATTTCGTCTGAAGGCGGTCTTTTTGTGCCAGAAAATCTGCCTGCGGTTTCTGTTGCGGAAATTGAAAAACTTGCTTCTCTTGATTATATCGGCAGAGCAAAGTCAATTCTTTCTCTGTTTTTGACCGATTTCACTGAGGCAGAGCTTGATTCCTGCGTCAAAGGCGCATATGAAACAGGTTTCTCCAGCGAAAAGGTTGCTCCTCTTGTTAAGCTTGAGGACGGCACATATATCCTTGAACTTTTCAAGGGTCCCACCTGCGCTTTCAAAGATATGGCGCTCCAGATTCTTCCCAGACTGCTCACCGTTGCAAGCGGTAAGGCTGCAAAGGGAACAGAAATCGTTATTCTTGTTGCTACCTCGGGCGATACGGGCAAAGCTGCTCTCGAAGGCTTCAAGGACGTTGAAAACACAAGAATCCTTGTTTTCTATCCCAGCGACGGTGTAAGCCCCATGCAGAAGCTTCAGATGTGCACTCAGGAAGGCGCAAACGTTTCTGTTTGTGCAATTCAGGGTAACTTTGACGATGCTCAGAGTGGTGTTAAAAAGATTTTCACCGATAAGGCAATTGCAGAAAAGCTTGCCGATAACGGTATGGCTTTCTCATCTGCAAACTCAATCAACTGGGGCAGACTTGGTCCTCAGATTGTTTATTATTTCTCGGCTTACTGTGACCTTGTTGCATCGGGCGATATCAAAGCAGGCGATGCAATCAACGTTTGTGTGCCCACCGGTAACTTCGGCAATATTCTTGCCGCTTACTATTCAAAAGAAATGGGTCTGCCTGTTAAGAAGCTTATCTGCGCTTCAAACAGCAACTCCGTTCTCACCGAGTTCCTCACAACAGGTACTTACGATAAGAACCGTGAGTTCTTCACAACAATTTCTCCTTCAATGGATATCCTTATTTCCAGCAACCTCGAAAGACTTCTTTATTCAATGAGTGGCAGCGAAAACGTTTGCAAATGGATGAATGCTCTTGCCGAAACAGGCAAATATGAGGTTGACGCCGCAACTCTTGAAGCAATTAAAGCTGATTTTGCCGCAGGTTGCTGCAACGATGAAGAAACAAAAGCAACTATTGCCGACGTTTTCAAATCGAAGGATTATCTTTGCGATACTCACACAGCCGTTGCTGTTAAGGTTTATAACGATTATAAGGCTGCTTCGGGTGATGCAACTCCCGTTGTTATCGCTTCAACCGCAAGCCCCTTCAAATTCAGCGCCGCAGTGCTTGAAGCTGTTGACGGCAAAAACGATAGTCTTGATGAATTTGAAATGGTTGAAAAGCTTGCGGAAGTTACAAAGAAAAGCTGCCCCGAGCAGCTTGCAAATCTCCGCGATAAGGCGGTCAGATTTGAAGGTTGTTGCTCAAAGGACAGCATGGAGCAGGTTGTTTTTGATATGCTCGGTGTTTAATCTGCGCAACCGCAGTTCTTGCCCACGGCGTTATCGTTGAGCTTGAAGGTTGAGCACTGTGTTTCGCCGCATCTGCAGGCAGATGAGTTACCTACCTCGATTGTGCCTGCGGTGCAGGATGTTGTGCCCTTGTGGTAGACACAGTTTTTTGCGTGGCAAGTGATTTCGTTGATTTCCTTGTTCATATTAAAATCTCCTTTCGGTTTTTCGGATAAATCCGTATCAATATTATCTGCATTTAATTCAGAATTATTTTTGGAAAGGATTCGGCTATGGCTCTTTTTGCTATCGGTGACACTCATCTGTCAATTTCCACCGGCAAAACGATGAATATTTTCGGCGGCTGGAGCGATTATGAAAAACGCCTTGAGAGCAATTGGAAACGCCTTATCCGCCCTGAAGATACGGTTGTTATTGCAGGGGACGTTTCGTGGTGTATGAATCTTGAAGAAGGACTTGCGGATTTCCGTTTTCTTGATTCTCTGCCCGGCAGAAAAATCATTCTGAAAGGCAATCACGATTATTGGTGGGCAACCAAGAAAAAATCAGATGAATTTTTTCAGAAATATTCTCTCGATACGCTCAATATTCTTCATAACAACGCTTATGAATCAGACGGTGTTGCGATTTGCGGCACGAGAGGTTGGTTTTTTGATGCCGAAAGCGATGCCGATAAAAAGGTTGTGCTTCGCGAAGCGGGCAGACTCAAGATGTCTATCGATGCGGCAAAGGCAACGGGTCTTGAACCTGTTGTGTTTCTCCATTATCCGCCGCTGAGCCGTGACCGCAAGTGCGATGAGATTTATAACGTGCTTGTTGAAGAAGGAATAAAGCATTGTTATTACGGTCATCTGCATTCTTATTCGCACGCAACTGCATTCAACGGTGAGTGCGACGGAATACGTTTTCAGTTAATTTCAAGCGATTTCTTGGGCTTTTGTCCGACTTTAGTGACTAAAATTTAAGCATTTTCACCAAAAGTCAGAGAAAATATTTGAAAAAATTAACTAAACATAAGAAAATACAAATATATATAGAAATTCCAAAAATTATTTGTTATAATTTAGGGGTTAGAAAGTCAAACGGAGGAATTCAAAATGAGTTTAGTATCAGCAAACAAAACAGAAACAAACACTTATGCGGTTGAACTTGCTATTGCGGCAGAGGATTTCAGAGCTGCTATTCAGCAGGCTTATATGAAGCAGAGAAAGTCAATCGTTATCCCCGGCTTCCGTAAGGGCAAGGCTCCCCTTATGATGATTGAGAAGCTTTACGGTCAGGAAGTTTTCTTTGAAGACGCTCTTGAAATCGTTTTCCCTGCAGCTGTTCAGGCTGCTTATGACGAGGCAGGCATCGTTCCCGTTGACCAGCCCCGTGACGTTGACGTTAAGACAATGAGCAAAGAAGAAGGCGTTGTTCTTGCTTTCAACGTAACAGTTAAGCCCGAAATCACTGTTAAGGCTTATAAGGGTCTCACAGCAGAAAAGGCTGAATCCAAGGTAACAAAAGAAGAAATCGACCACGAAATCGAGCATATGCTTGACAGAGGCGCAAGAATGGTTGACGTTGATGACAGAGCAGCTAAAGAAGGCGATATCGCTGTTATCGATTTCGAAGGTTTTGTTGACGGCGTTGCTTTCGAAGGCGGCAAGGCAGAAAAATACAGCCTCACTCTCGGTTCAGGTTCATTCATTCCCGGCTTTGAAGAGCAGGTTGCAGGTCACAGCGTTGGCGAAGAATTTGACGTAAACGTTAAGTTCCCCACAGAGTACGCTCCCGAGCTTGCTGATAAGGATGCAGTTTTCAAGATTAAGCTTCACGAAATCAAGGTTAAGGAGCTTCCCGAGCTTGATGACGAATTCGCAAAGGATATGGGCGAATACGAAACAGTTGAAGAGCTCAAGAAGGGCATCGAAGAAGATATGCTCAAGAGAAAGCAGGAGAGCGCTCAGAGAGCATTTGAAGATGCTGTTATCGAAGCTCTTTGTGAAAACGTTGAAGGCGAAATTCCCGAGTGCATGTATGATAACAAAGCTCAGGAAAACATCGATTCTTTCGCTCAGCGCGTAGGTCAGCAGGGTATTGACCTTGATACATACCTTATGTATATGGGTATGGATAAGGCAATGTTCGAAAGCCAGATGAGAGAAAGAGCAGTTTCAGACGTTAAGATTGAACTTGCAGTTGAAAAGATCATCGAGCTTGAAGGCATTGAAGCTTCAGAAGAAGCTATCAATGAAGAATACACCAAGATGAGCGAAATGTATCAGATTGAAGTTGAAAAGCTTAAGGGTATCGTTCCCGAAGCAACAGTTGCAGCCGAAATCAAGAAGCAGGAAGCTTTCAAGGTAGTTATTGATTCCGCAAAGGCAAAGAAGCCCGCAGCAAAGAGAACAACAAAGAAGAAGGATGCTGCTGAAGGCGAAGCTGCTGCAGAAGAAAAGTCTGAAAAGAAGCCCGCTGCAAAGAAAACAACAAAGAAAGCTGCTGCTAAAAAGGAAGAATCTGCTGAATAATTCCGCAGATTTCTAACTATACTTTAATTGTCAGTATTCATAATATGATTTTAAGAATGAACCGGCTTAATGCCGGTTTATTCAGTATTAAATCGAAGAAAGGACTGAATTTTAATGGCACTTGTTCCATACGTAGTTGAACAGACAAACAGAGGCGAGCGTTCATACGATATTTTTTCCCGCCTTCTTAATGACAGAATCATCGTTCTTTCCGATGAAGTTAACGATGCAACGGCAAGCATTGTTGTTGCTCAGCTTCTTTATCTTGAAGGTCAGGATGCTGAAAAGGATATCAGCCTTTATATCAACAGCCCCGGCGGCTCGGTAACCGCAGGTATGGCTATCTATGATACAATGCAGTATATCAAATGTGATGTTTCAACCATTTGCATCGGTATGGCTGCTTCGATGGGCGCATTCCTGCTTTCATCAGGCGCAAAGGGCAAGAGATATGCTCTGCCCAACAGCGAGATTATGATTCACCAGCCTCTCGGCGGCGCAAGAGGTCAGGCAACCGAAATCAAGATTGTTGCTGACCACATTCTCAAAACAAGAGAAAAACTCAACAGAATTCTTGCTGAAAACACAGGCAAGTCAATTGACGAGATTGCAAGAGATACCGAAAGAGATAACTATCTCACCGCACAGGAAGCAATGGAATACGGCCTTGTTGATAAGGTTATTGCTCACAGATAAATCCAAATCTAATTTATCCACAGGAGGCAGAATATGCCCAGAGATGACGAAAGAAGAGATAAGCCGCTTGTAACCTGTTCATTCTGCCGCAAAACGCAGGACCAGGTTGATAAGCTTATCGCAGGACCTAACGTTTATATCTGCAACGAATGCGTTGACCTTTGCTGCTCGATTATCGAATCCGAGCCGTCAACAGGCAGACACAGCGATTTTGATGTTTCTTCTCTGCCCAAGCCGCATGAAATCAAGGCAAAGCTTGATGAATACGTAATCGGTCAGGAAAATGCTAAAATCGCGCTCAGCGTTGCGGTTTACAATCATTATAAAAGAATCGGCAGCAAGGGCGATTCAGAGGTTGAAATTCAGAAGAGTAACATTCTGATGCTCGGCCCCACGGGTGTCGGCAAAACGATGCTTGCCCAAACGCTTGCAAAAATTCTTGACGTACCTTTTGCCATCGCAGACGCAACAACGCTCACCGAAGCAGGTTATGTTGGCGAAGACGTTGAAAATATTCTTCTGCGCATCATTCAGGCGGCGGATTATGACGTTGAAAGAGCTGAAAGAGGAATTATCTACGTTGATGAAATCGATAAGATTGCAAGAAAGAGCGAGAATCCCTCAATCACCCGTGACGTTAGCGGTGAAGGCGTTCAGCAGGCTCTTCTCAAGATAATCGAAGGTACGGTTGCAAACGTTCCTCCTCAGGGCGGCAGAAAGCATCCCCAGCAGGAGTTTATTCAGGTTGATACCTCGAATATCCTCTTTATCTGCGGCGGTGCGTTTGACGGCCTTGAAAAGATTATCGAAAAGAGAACGGGCGGTTCAACCCTCGGATTCGAAGCGCCTGTCAGAAGCAAATCAGAAATTGCGCAGGAAAACCTGATTGCCAAAACAATCCATCAGGATATTGTTAAGTTCGGCATCATTCCCGAGCTTGTTGGCAGACTTCCCATTATCACAACTCTTGAGGAGCTTGATAAGGATTCGCTTATTCAGATTCTTACAACGCCAAAGAATGCAATTATCAAGCAGTATAAAGAACTCTTTAACCTTGATGACGTTGAACTTGAGTTCGATGACGGTGCATTGAGTGCTATTGCAGAAAAGACGCTTGAAAAGAAAACGGGCGCAAGAGGTCTGCGTTCAATTATTGAAAAGACTCTTCTGCCTGTTATGTATGACGTACCTTCAGACCCCACGGTTGAGAGAGTTTGCATAACTGCAGCTTGTGTTAATGACGGTGCAGAGCCGCTTATTGAACGTAATCCCAACCGCAAAAAGGTGAAGATTTCTCCTCCGCCCAAGGTTACAAAACCAAGAAGTGTAGGCTGATAAAAAAATCAACTCCCGAAGTCAATGACTTCGGGAGTGTTTTTTATCTTGTAACTGATTTTATCCAATTATATCGGTTAACCTTAACGTAAGCTACAATGCATTTGAGCACCTGATCTGCTTTGAGGCAGGCGAAGGTTACCCAAACGGGGAATTTGAAAACAAATGCGCTCAGCGCAGAAAGCGGCAGAACAATCAGCCACATAAAGATGAAATCGTTTTTCAGGACGAACGCTGTTTCGCCGCCGCCCGAAACAATACCGCAGAGTGCAGGTGCCTCGTAAGACGTACCGATTATTGTAACGGAGAGCACCCAGATAAATTGGTTTGTGATGGCATAGGTTTCGGGAGTTGCATTATAAAAATCAATGATAAGCCCCTTACATATCAACAGAATTGCGCTTGAAGCAACGCCGATTGCCAAGAAAATGAGCTGCAGGTTTTTGCTGCGGCGTTTTATCAAATCAAGCGAACCGTTTTCGCCGATGGTTTTGCCTATGAGCACGCAGGCAACGTTGCCTGAAGCATAGGTGATAACCGTTGCAATCTGAAAAATGGTTGTGGCAATACTGTTTGCGGCGATTGCGCTTTCAACAAGTCTGCCGATAATTGCGCCCTGAACGCTCATTGCAATGCCCCAGGAAAGGCTGCTCATCATCAGAGGAGAGCCTGTTTTGAAGAAATCTTTAAACATACGGGCATCGGTTTTGAAAAGCTCTGTAAGCCTGAAACTGAGCTTTTTATCGAGCGCAAGAGTGTAAATAACAACAACCGCAAGCTCAATCGCTCGTGCAACAAGGGTCGCAACAGCCGCACCTCTGACTCCCATTTCAGGCATACCGAATTTTCCGTAGATAAGAGCGTAGTTGAGCAGAATATTGATTGCAAACGATGAGAGCGAAACGTAAAATCCTATTTTAACGGTTTCAACGCTTCTGAGAATTGCAAGCAACACTGTTGTGAGTGCATATATTAAATATGTATATTTAATAATGTCAAGATATTCAACCGCCTGAGCGATTACTGCTTCTTTATCGGTAAAAAGACGTATTACCGTTTCAGGAGCAAAAGCGCAGGCAAGAGTCAGAATAACCGCAAAAGCTATGCTCACCCATACACTTACGGCGGAAACCGATTTGATATTCTTTTTATCGCTTTTTCCCCAATACTGCGAAGCGATAACCGTCATACCGTTGCAGGTGCCTGTTACCGCCATCATCAGCAGAAACTGAATGTTGTTGCATATACCAACGCCGCTGAGAGCTGTTTCGCTGTAAGCTCCCATCATAACGGAGTCTGCAAGGTTAACGCCGTAAACAATCAGATTCTGAAAGGCGAGCGTGAAGGTCATCGTGAAAAAAGCTTTATAAAAGTCTCTGTCTTTTATTTTGCTTGGCATAAAATCACCTCTGAATCATTCCAATTATAGCACCGCAAAAAAGCAAAAACAATATCAAAAAAGCTCAAAAATATATAACTTTATTTTATTTCCAAAACGGAATATTGCTGAACTTCATCTCGGTTATAATAGTTGCAGGGGTGAAAACGATGAACGTTTATGATTTTGATAACACGATTTATGACGGCGAATCGGTGCTGGATTTGTTTATATTCTATTTAAAGAAAAAGCCTGAACTTCTCAAGGAAGCTCCTTGGATTGCAAAGGCGGCGTTCAAATATAAGTCGGGCAAAATGACGCTTGATGAAGCGCTCGAAAAATATCAGGACAGAGTTGAAAAGCTCAGTGAAACTATTGAGGATATTGAGAGCAACGTCGGTATTTTCTGGGATAAACACTGCACAAAAATAAAGTCTTTTTATTTTAAGCAACGCAAGGAAGACGACGTTATTGTTTCTGCGTGTCTTGATATTTCGATTGCAGAGGTATGCAAAAGACTCGGGATTAAGAATTATATCGCATCTGAAACCGATATCGTAAATCATAAGCTTGTCAGTTTTTGTTTCAGAGAAAATAAGGTGAAAGCGTTTAAGGCGAAATATCCCGATGCGGTTATCGAGAATTTTTATACCGATTCTTTAAACGATAAGCCGATGATTGACCTTGCACAAAATGCATATCTTGTTAAAGGCAGCAAAATAACGAAAATAAAATAAAAGAATAACGGGTTACCTGAACGAAGTCGGGCAACCCGTTTTTTTAATTATATTTTCTTGACCAGGCGTAAGGCGTGAATATCATCAGCATAGGTATAAGTTCAAGTCTGCCTGCGAGCATATCAAACGAAAGCACGATTTTGCTCAGCATTGAAAGACTGCTGAAATTACCTGCCGGGCCGACAACAGAGCCAAGACCCGGGCCGATATTGCCGAGACAAGAAACAACAGATGTGAGAGTTGTTGTTAAGTCTCTGCCGTCAAGAGCTACGAACGCAGATGATATTGCGAGAACGATAATGTAAGTTGCAAAGAAAACCGAAACGCTTTTAACAACGGGTTCTTCAACAGCCTGCCTGTCAACCTTAACGGTTTCAATGCTTCTGGGGTTGATGGCTTTTTTGATATCTCTCATACCGCTTTTAACGAGAATCATGAGACGGGATACCTTGATGCCGCCGCCTGTTGAGCCTGCGCAGGCACCAACAAACATAAGAAAAAGAAGAACGAGCTGTGCGATTATCGGCCAGGTGCCGAAATCAACCGATGAGAAACCTGTTGTTGTTATAATTGAGGCAACCTGGAAGAATGCGTATCTGAAAGCGCTGCCTATGGTATAGTTTCTTGTTATAAGCGAAACGGAGATTATAATCACTGCGCCGGCAACGATTCCGAGATAACAGCGAAGCTCTTCGCTTTTCAGAGCCTGCTTGAATTGGCGCATAAGAAGCAGATAATAAAGGTTAAAGTTTATGCCGAATATAAGCATAAACACACCGATAACCATTTCTGCATAGAGACTGTTATAGCCCTCGATGCTGTTGTTGAGGATACCGAAGCCGCCTGTGCCTGCAGTGCCGAAGGTGGTGCAAATGCTGTCAAACAGAGGCATACCGCCGGCAAGAAGCAAAATAACCTGAATAATGCTCAGTCCGCAATAGATACCGTAAAGAATTCTTGCGGAAGCGCCGAGCTTTGAAACAAGCTTGCCGACTGTGGGACCGGGAACCTCAGCTCTCATAACGTGCATTGATGAGTTTTCTGTTTTAGGCATAATAGCAATAACAAAAACAAGAATACCCATACCGCCTATCCAGTGCGTGAAGCTTCTCCAGAAAAGCAGACTTTTCGGTAAAACTTCAATGTTGCTGAGAATGGTTGAACCTGTTGTTGTGAAGCCTGATACCGTTTCAAAGAAAGCGTCGATGAAATTCGGGATTCCGCCACTCAGATAAAACGGCAGAGCACCGAAAAGAGACATAAGCACCCATGTCAGCGCAACGATAATATAGCCTTCTTTTGCATAAAGACTTTTGTTTGAGGGCTTCTTTTTTGTGGCAAGAAGACCTGTGACGGTGAGTGCGGCAATGGTGACGGCAAACGATGCGAGAACGCCGTCTGCATATATAATCGAAACTATTGCGGGAAGAATCAGCAGAGCTGCTTCAACAAGAAGAATTCTGCCGATGTTATAAGAAATAATTTTATAGTTCATTAAAGACCTCCGACAGATTTGTTTTTGTTAACCTTATCATTCAAAAATATCGTGAAGGTCCTCAAGGATTCTGTTTGCAGTAACAACAATAACGCTGTCGCCTGCTTTCATAACGTCATTACCGCCGGGGAATATGATTTTGCCGTTTCTCATAATGCATCCGATAAGCAGGCTGGAACGCAGGTTGAGGTCTTTGAAAGGTATGTCAATATAGCTCGCGTTTTCGGGGACGATGAATTCTGCAGCTTCTACCTTGCCGTTGACGAGTTTGTGAAGAGTCTGAATCTGTGCGTGGTAAGCCGAGTTCTGGAGTGCTCTTACGTAACGGGTAACGAGGTTACCTGCAACAATCTGCGGTGAAACGATTGTTTCAAGTCCGATATCGTTAAGAATTGAATATGAATGGCGGTTTACCTTTGTGATAACCTTGTTAACGCCTTTTGATTCCGCATACATGGAAACGATGATGTTTTCTTCATCAATGCCTGTGAGGGCGATGAGTGCGTCCTGATTTTCGAGACGCTGTTCGTCAAGAATATCCTGGTCTGTACCGTCACCGCAGATAACAGTAACGTCAGGCAAGATGTCGCTCAGGTTATAGCATCTGCTTTCGTTATGCTCAATGAGCTTGATGTTTCTGCCTGTATCGGAAAGCTGCTTTGCAAGGTAATAACCTATTCTGCCGCCACCGATTATCATAACGTTTTTAACCTTGTGTTTATAAACACCGCATTGGCGCATAAATGAAGCGAGCTCCGAACGCGTGCCTGTGATATTGATAACGTCATCGAATTTGAGCACAAAGTCGCCTGAAGGGATAAAAACGTCATCATTACGCTGAACCGCGCAGATAAGAACCTTTGCTTTTGTCTTTTTTCTCAAATCGTAAACAGGAATATCGCAAAGGGGATTATCGGAGTGGATGCGGATGCTTGCGATTTCAACCTTACCTCTTGCAAAAGAATCAAGGTGAGCTGCAGAAGGGAAGCGGATAATTCTTGAAATTTCGTTTGCCGTTTCAAATTCGGGGTTAACAATCATATTGATGCCGAGTTCGTTTCTCAGGAATTGATGCTGGTTAGCATAGTCGGGATTACGAACGCGAGCGATTGTGTGTTCCGTACCCATTTTATTTGCGGTCAGGCAAACAAGAATGTTGAGCTCGTCTGAATTTGTTGCCGCAATGATGAGTTTCGCTTTTGCTGCGCCTGCTTCTTCAAGAACTTCACAGCTTGCGCCGTTGCCGCAGATACCCATAACGTCATATGCGTCAACAACGGAAACAACCTTTTCTCTTTTGAGGTCAATAACTGCAACGTCGTGACCTTCGGCAACAAGCTGTTTGGTTATTGTTGTGCCGAACTTGCCTTGACCGACGATAATAATATTCATAGCTGAAAATTTCCTTCTTTTTGTTATTTGCTTGCCTTTGCCGATTCAGCCTTCTTGAGTTCCTTTGAAAGGAAAACAAGGGGAATAAAGATTGTTACGGCAATTATTGCGGCGGCAAGATAGATGTGAGGAACGGGAATGTTAACTGCGGTTTCATATTCGTTGAGGTATGTATCAACGGCGAAACGGTCAATAACGGTTGCCGCAATTCTGGGACCGATAACCATAGGCAGAAGAACCGAGAAAATCATTCTTATGCCCTGGAGCTGACCTGCTTTGTCTTCGGGAGTGAAATCGCGGATAGCGGCATTGAGAAGAATCATAAGAAGAGCATAGCCTGCAAGACCGAGAAGAATTGTTACCGCAAAGAACCAGAAGTTCTTGCCTGCGAAATAAACAAGTGCAAGACCTACAACGAAGATAGCGGAACAGGGGAAAGCGATTTTTGCTTTGCCGACCTTATCAATTGAAGTGTAGAGCTTAACAAGAAGCAGAATAACGCCGACAAGTGCGAGAACACAGGGAATGATGAAATAGATGGGTGTTGCGGTCAGGGTTCCCATATCAACGTAATGCTGAATATAGATGAAGAGATAGGGAAAGAATATCTGGCTTGCAATTGAGAAAATACCCATGCAGAGAAGAGCGATATAAAGGCTCTTGTTGTTTTTGATAACCGAAGGTCTGAAACCGTAGGTGAGACATTCAAAGAAGCTTGCGGAGGTTTTAACTCCGTTGCGTGAATCTTTGATTGTGAAAATGCCGATGATACCGCAAATTGTGACGAGAATGCCAAGACCCACAAAGCAAGGACCGTAACCGAATTTGCTTGAAAGTGCGCCGAAAGCAGCTGTTACAACAACCATTGCTGCAACGGGGCATACGGCAAGGATTGTTTCGGTGAGAGTTCTGTTTGAGGGATTTGTAACGTCTGTTACCCAGGCGTTGAAAGCTGCGTCGTTACTTGTTGAACCCATAAAGGTCATAACGCAGTCCATGATGATAACTGCCGAAACTGCAACGGGAACGCAAGCGGTGACGGAGTTGCCTGTAATTTTTGCGAAGATTTCAGGGGTTATGAATGCGAAAGTCATAACCGTGATACCCCAGATAATATATCCGGCGCAGATAAAGATTTTTCTTTTGTTGAGCTTATCGCTCAAGCTGCCCATGAAGAGCGAAGAAAGCATTGCGGTTGCGGCACTTGCGGCAACCATGTTTGCGATGTCATCTGCGTTGCCGCCGATACGGTTGAAGAGATACATATTGAAAAAGTTGTTTTCAACTGCCCAGGCAACCTGCCCCATAAAGCCGAAAAGGATTATGTTCAGAAGCAGAGGCTTGCTGAGTTTTGTTGATTTTTCCATTGTATTATCCTCCTGTTTTATCAATAAGTTTTTTAACTGCAATGCCTGCGGCGGTAACGCCGCCGATTGCCAGCGCCGAATAGCCGAGAATGTGCAGATTAATGCTTTGTCTGTCTGAAAGAGTTCTGAATATCGGACCGAGACTTTCGCACTTGAGTCCGAATTCCTTGAAATGCTTGAGTTCCTGTTCAAACGTTGAAAGGTTGTTTTCATCAAGAGTGAGAAGTCTTACGCAGCTTTTACAGCCGTCGGTGTATGCTCGGAATCCTGCGGTTTTGTGCTGAGCAAGGAAGATGCCGTCAACGTAGCCACTCATATCGTTCAGATGGTCGTGCCCGAAGAAAGCGCCGAGAACGCCGCCAACCTTTTTCCAGCTTGCGAACTGTCCGCTGTTAACGTCGGGTGAGCAGGGACCTTCGCCGAGATAACCCGTTGCGCCTTTTTTGAGCACGTAGCGGTTTTTGCTGTGAACGCCGTAGCCTTTGGCAGACCACGGAAGCTCCCATAAATGAGCCTTGCGCATAAGCTGATATTCTTCAGGTACGGGTGTGTGCTGAAAAACAAAAGAAGGCATCGGCTTGCCGCCGTTAAGTTCCTTGAGCTTTGCGCTTTCTCTTTCAAACCATCTTATCTGGTCGTGGTGAACGTAGTCGTAATGTGAAAGAGAACGGTCACAGCAAACGTTGTTTGAATCGATAAACCAAAGGCAGAATTTCGGCGTTTTTCCGTCTGAGGAATAGATGATATCTTTCCAGTTGGCGTCACCTGTGATTCCGGGTTCTTCGTTTCTTGTTATGCAGCCGTAAGTGTTTTGATAAATCTCAACAATTTGATCCTCAAGCCTGTAATCGTGCTCGTGGTTGCCAAGGATGAGAGCATAAGGAATGTTTCTGTTGATTATCGGTTCGCAAACCGCGATAAGCATTTTTCTGAATTCCTCGGGACCTTTATTGGCGAGAACGTCGTCGTCGCAGTTATCGCCGAGCAAAACGCACAGGTCAGGCTTGTATTCGTCAAGCGCCGCATTCATAAGCTTGCGCATATCCTTGAATTTCGGGTTTGTTCGGAAATCACCTGTTTCGTGAATGTCGCCGAACAGCAATATTTTGAATTTTCCGTCTTTATTGAATTTAAGTTTCATCCGATTCACCTTATGTATAATTTATTGCAACCGCAAGCAGCATCAGCGCAACCGATGCGATGCCTTCAAGAGCAAAAAGCTTCCAGGAGAATTTGAGCCATTTGCCATATGAAACATTAACAAGGCCGATTGCAATAATCATAATTCCGCTTGTGGGATAGAGAAGATTGGTGAAGCCGTCACCGAGGCAGAATGCAAAGGCAACGCTCTGGCGTGTAACGCCGACCATATCTGCAAGAGGAAGAACGATGGGCATAATAAGGAATGCTTTTGCCGTGCCGCTTCCTACAAAGAATTCAAGAACAACAATAAAAGCAAAGAGCATCAGAATTGCCGTGTAGGGTGACATATTCTGAATAATATTATAAACAAAATTAAGGATTGTGGGGATAACGTTGCCTTGGTCAAGAATATAAGTGATGGAGAGAATGATAAGGATAAGAGGGATAATCGGTGCAACGGTTTTTATTCCGTCACCGAAGGAACGGGCGAGTTCTTTGCCGTTAAGACCTGAGAATTTGCCCGCGAGCAGACCGCCGACGGCAAAAAGAACAGCCATTGCAGGCATTGAAATCATACCCTCTGTTTTGGCAATGAAATCAATAAGAATACCCGCAAGAACGCCGCAAAGGCAGCAGATAAAAGCTTTTGCAGCCTTTTTTGTTTTGGGGTCAGATAAAACCGAAAGGTTATCGTCGAGCTTGTATTTTTCTCTCAGAGCAATGTCTGTTTCATAGCAAAGAGATTTCTTGGGATTCTTTTCAATCCTTTTGGCATAGAAAGTAATGAAGCCTGCGAGGATTAAATAAACAACCGCAAAAACAAGAAGTCTGAATCCCAGACCCGAGAAAATCGGCAAGCCGGCAAGTCTCTGAACGGTTGCAACGTTGAACGGATTGAAGGTTGCGGCGGTGAAGCCGAAAGCAACTGCGATAAGGCTGATGCCGAGACCTACGAATGAATCCCAACCGAGAGCGAGAGAAATCGCAACCGCGATAGGAACAAGGGTAACCGATTCTTCAAGAATGCCTGCCGTTGAGCTTAAAATCATACAGGCAAGAATCATCATATTGAGAAGCAGATATTTTTTGTTTCCGAATTTATCAATGATAACCGCCATTATGTATTTGAGAATGCCGCATTTATCAAGAATAAGAAACGTGCCGCCGATGATGGTTATAAAAAGAATAATAGCAACGCCTGTCAGCGCATTGCTTGTTGTGAAAACAAGAATCGGCGCAAGGAATATCTTCCATATCGGCATTTTTTCATCGATAGGCGTGTAGGTGCCGTTGATGATATTTCCGTCTGCATCATATTCATAAACGCCACGGGGCATTGTCTGAGTCAGCACGCCTGCAAAAGCCATAATTGCCGCGAGCAGAATGCAGATAACCAGAATGGTTTTTTTGTTCAGACTTATACCTGTCTGAACGTTTTGGTCTTTTGTGATATTCGCCATATCATTTCTCCCGAATGTAAACATTATCTAACGCATTATAACATATATATAATTATATTTGCAAGTAAAATATATTTTTATAAAACTATTGAGTAAATATGTATTTTGTGTTAAAATATTCAAAAAAATAACAGAAAGAGGTTGTTCAAAATTGAAAAAGATAATTGCAATCATTCTCACTGTGTCAATGCTTTTCTCAATTTGCGCTGTTGCGGGTTATGCACAGGGCAATGAGACCGAGGGCTGCAACTGCGGTGTGCTGCCGACAATTTACGTAGGTCCTTTGGGTAACACAGACATTTACGCTTACCCCGACACAGAAAACGAAAAAACACTTTTCAGACCCGATACAGGCGCAATCGTGAATCTTGTTTTGGGAATTCTCCCTTCGCTTGTTTGGTTGGTTATGGCAAAAGATTATGATACCTTTGGCGATGCACTCATCAAGGCTGTCAATAACGCAATGGGCGATATGAGACTTGACGGCAACGGCGATTCTCTGTCTCACGTTGACGTTAAAATCGACCTTCCCACCGAAACCTCGCATAAAATCGGCGAAAGCTATTATTTTAACTATGACTGGCGTCTTGACCCCGTTGAGGTTGCAGGTCAGTTCAACGAATTCGTTCAGCACGTTAAAAAGCTTACAGGTCACGATAAGGTCAATCTTCGCGCTTCTTCAATGGGCGGCGTTGTGACTATGGCTTATTTCCACGAATACGGCTACGCAGACGTTGACGCCTGCATCTTTCAGTGCTGCCCGATTCTCGGCACAGACGTAGCAGGTGACCTTCTCACAAGAAAGGTTGCTCTCGATTCAAAGGCTCTTCTTGATTACGCTTCAGACGGTATGCCTCCCTTTGATTTCGGCGGCGCACTTCTCAACGTTCTGTTTAATTTCCTCTATTACAGCGGTCTTGTTGACCTTGTTTACGGCTTTGCAGGCGGTATTCTTGATAATCTTCAGGACAGAGTTTTTGATGAGCTTCTCACACCCGTTTTCGGCACTCTTCTCGGTCTGTGGTCATTCGTGCCCGATTCAGCATATGAAGAAGCAAAGAAGATTAATCTTGACCCCGAAACTCAGGCAGGTCTTATTGCAAAAGCAGACTATTACCACTATGAAGTTCAGTGCAACGCAGAAGAAATTCTCAACGATGCCGTTGATAACGGTGTGAGAGTTATGATTGTTGCAGGCTACGATATTCAGAGAACACCTCTCGTTGAGAATATGCATAATGACAGCGACGCAACTGTTGACACAAAATATGCTTCCGCAGGTGCAACCGTTGCTCTTAAGGATGAAACACTCGGTGACGATTATCAGCAGAAAAACTGCGATTGCGGTCATAACCACGTTTCACCCGAAGGTGATATCGATGCTTCAACCTGCATTCTTCCCGAGCACACCTGGTTTATCAAGGGTATGCTCCATTCCAACTGCCATGACGGTATAATGGAGATGTATAACTGGTTTATGTATGCAGACGAATATTATGACGTTTGGTCAAATCCGATGTATACACAGTATCTTGAGAATGATAAGCCCAACCTCAGAGTCAAGGCAATGGGCAACTTTGCCGAAGGCGCTGAAAAGCCCACCTACGAGCCCGGCAACGCATTCTATGATAAATATTCAAAGTATGCCGCCCCTGTTTTTGACACAATAACAGGTCTGCTTGATAAAATCAAAGCGGCATAAAAAACAAAATACGGCAAAAAATAATCGGGAGAGAAATCTCCCGATTTTTATTTTGCGGTGATGTTTTGAATAAATTAATCAGAATCAGGGCGAAAGAAGCCCTCAAAAGCAGAAAACGATGTGTTTCTTCTGTTGTTTTTCCTTTTCTTGCTCTTGCGGCAGGAATTATTGCTGTCAGAATGGTTGTGATAAACGGCAAAACACCTTATGCAATCGCGGCAGGTGTTGTTCTTTCTGTGGCTTATTTTGTTATAAAATCCTGCGCGAATTACCGCCTGCAGGCGCAGATGATTCTTCTTTTGACAAACGGCGGAAAGCCGAAAATAAAATTTGCCGAATATGCAAAAAATATGTGGCTTGCAGTTTTGCTGTTTTTGCTTAAAACCGTTGAATTGCTTGCGTTTGAAGCGATTCCCGTTTGTGTTGTTGCGGCATTGTTTTTGAGCATAAAATCAAGCGCGCAGAGCATAGCATTCTGTATAATAATGCTTATCGGTGCGGCGGTAACGGCATTTTCGGGACTGATATTTTTTGCTTTTTCAGTTCAGAAATATGCGAAAGCGCCGTTTTTGCTTGCGGCATATCCGTCGCTTACCGTAAAGGATTGCATAAAATTAAGCATAGAAAAAGGCGAGAAAAAAGCAGCGGAATTGCTTCGCTTCAAGCTCGGCTTTCTGCCGTGGACGCTTGCCTGCGCCGCAATATTTCCGCTGCTGTACGTTGTGCCTTATTATAAACAGAGTTTAACTTGTTGGTTTAAACAGGAATCTTGAAAATCAAAAGAAACAGAATGCAAATATTCCGAATTGTAACAGAGCACCAATAAAACAATAAAGAATACTTTTTGCAACAAAGGAGCCGTAGGACGGTTTATTCTTTTTTTGGCTTATTTTGTCAGCAGAATCGCCTAAAATAATAAATACACCAAAAGTTACTGCAACAGTTGCAATCCAACCAATTATACTGAGTATTATTGAAATTATCCCATATAAAATACCAAAACCCCTTGCTAATTCGGCAATTGCAAATGCGGAGAATATACCGATAGCAGGCGTGTTTAACGCAATAGGCAAGGCATAAAACCAATCTTTTGTTACGATGAAATAAATGGCAGCAATAATAAAAGATAAAACAAGAGTACCTATGACTATTTCTGTTGTGTACCCGGCAATAACATCAATCACTTCGGAAATTTTAATTCCCAAAGCAAAAATAGGAGCTCCAAGTATTATAGCAATAATTAAAATAGTTTCAAATGAAATAAAAACAATCATATCAAAACACCTAGCTTTTTTTAAATATATTATAGGACTATTTGTCCTAATTGTCAATAGGCCTTATTGCCCTATTGTATTATTTAATCGGTGATGATATGAATTTAAGGATAAAAGATATGCGCGAAGACAGAGATTTAACGCAAAAACAAATTTCCGAGATGCTTGTTTGTGACCAATCTCTTTATTCTAAATATGAGCGCCGCGAGCGAGAAGTGCCGCTTGCTTTAATTGTTAAGCTTGCTGATTTTTACGGTGTAAGCGTTGACTATCTTATCGGAAGAACAAACAATCCTGATATTAATAAATAAACCTCCCTGCTTCGTGCAAGGAGGTTTGATCTTTTTAAACAGGAATCTTGAAAACCGCTTTCTTTATTTTATCGCTTGTGAGCTTAACGCAGGGCTTGTGAGCATCCTGCGGCGCAAGAAAAGCAAAAGTGCCTGCTTCAAGTGCAACGCTTGTGCTTGCGCAATTCTGTGCGGTGAAAAACTCCATATCGGGCTGATAGCCTGTTGAGTCTGCGGCATCGCTGATGGGGATAACTTCGATAATCTCGTTGCCTGTAATGGCATACTGCAAATCGTGGAAATTTCTGTGAGCCTCAAATTTATCGTTGCCCGAAGGTTCGTATTCAGCGATATTAACCTTAACGCCGTTGCCTACGTCGTAGCTTCCGCAGGGGAGTGCGGCGAAATCGTTTTCTTCGATGAATTTTGCCATATCTTCAAAATGGCTGTTGAATGCGGAATAGAATTTAAGGTTTTCGATTTTGTCACATATCATTATGCGCTCATCCTTTCAAAACGGGCTTTGCCCGATGTTTTATAGAATTTAATAAATCCGAAGCAGAGTGCGATGCACACCGCAGATTGAATGAAGAAATATGCTTCAACGGAGATGTAATCCGTTAACCAATATGCAGGCGCATAGAGGGTTGCCGTTGCCGCAATACCTGCAAGCATTGCAATAAGCACCGCGCCGCTTTGTTTTATAACAACCATTTCGTTTTGCCATGAAAACTTGGGCATCATCAAATTTGCCGTGAGGTTGATAAACGAGGTCAGAGCAAGGAAGCTGACCGCCGAAACGAAAAGAGCAACGAGAGTCAGTGCTTCAAGCTTGAAACCAATTGCGATGAAAACAAAAGCTACGGTCATCGGCACAAAACCGACTGTGAAATTCACCGCATATTTTGCAAAAAAGAAATCGTCTGAATTAATGGGCATCGAGCGAAGAACGTTGATTTTGCTGCATTCAAGCGAAATTGAAGAGGCGGCAGGATTGCACATTGCCGAGCAGAAGCCGATAACTGCCGCTATTATAAGCGGAATAAGCTCTGTTACTTCGGGCGCGGCAACAAAAAGCATGTCGAGTCCCATCTCGTCGCCCTTGACCGTCATAATCACTGCAAACAGAATCAGCATAAGACCGCCTGTTGCGGAGTTAAGAATATACATAGGCATTGAGAAAAATCTTGCAAATTCCTTTTTGAGAAGCGCAACCTTTGCAGAGCTTGCGGAGAGTTCTTTGGCAACGTATTTCTTTTTGTTTGCTGATTTTTTTGCGGTTGCAATTTTTATAAAACTCTTTGAAATGAGCATACATCCGAGAATAAACGGAATTATTGCCGTAACTGCAAGCAGAACGATTGAAGCAAGCTCGCCGTCGGTGCAGGCTTTGCCGAACCAATAGAAAACGGGCATTGCCTTTTTGACTGCTGCGGCAATGGTCTCGCCGTTTGTGAGCAGCTTCTGAAGATATTCCTGCATATTCATGGCAAAAACCATATATGCCATAAAGAAGCCGACACTCAGAATTAGCTGGATAGTATTTGATTTTTTGAATTTTGTGCTGACAAGCGCGATAGCCCAGCCGCAAAAAGCCGTTACGGCAGCAGAGAAAACAATTATCAGCAGAATGCCGATGATATAAAACGCAAGGAGCGAAAGCGAAAATCCGTGATGATAAATGTAAACGCCGATCATCGGAATTGCCATAACAGCCGCATAGAAAAGGTCAAGCACAAAAAGGCTTGCAACTCTGCTTGCCAGAATATAGAGGGTCGGCACCGGCATACTCAGGAGCAGTTCGTTATCTTTAGCTTTAAAAATAAGGTTCTGCGTTGAGAAAACACTGCCAACGAAAGTCAGCAGAAAAACCATTATGCCTGCCAACGCAAAATAAAGCCAGTTAAGATCGGGTATGGTGCCGAATACCTCTGCAATGGGTGAAAACATCAGCGCAACCGAGCCGATAAGGCAAACCACAATATAAATTGCAAGCAGACCTATGAGCACGAGCATCAGAGGACTTTTCTTTTTTTGCTTTTTTTCTTTGCCTTTCCCGTTTGAAAACATTGAGAGGAAAAGGCTCTGAATGTTTATTTTTAATAATGTTTTAAACATCATTCCGCCTCCAATTCAAGGAAGACGCTTTCGAGCGAAGCGTTGCCGATAACCTCTGCAGTATCGCCGCTGATAACGAGTTTGCCGTCTTTGATTATTGCAACTTTTGTGCAAAGCTTTTCCGCAACCTCAAGCACGTGGGTTGAGAAAAAGATTGCGCCGCCGTTTTTGCAAAGCTCTGCCATAATTTCTTTGAGCAGGTGCGAAGCTTTTGGGTCAAGACCTACAAACGGCTCATCAAGAATCATCAGATTCGGCTTACGGATGAGCGCCGAAATAATTGCAAGCTTCTGTTTCATACCGTGAGAGTAGTTTGAAATCGGCTCTGCAAGCGAATCTGTAAGTTCAAACATATCGGCATATTTTTTGATTAGTTCATTTCTTTCGCTTTTGGGAATTGCATATATATCGGCAACAAAGTTGAGGTATTTGATGCCGCTTAAAAATTCGTATAAATCGGGATTATCGGGTATATAGGCAAACTTCTTTTTGCATTCAATCGGATTTTCTTTGATTGAAACGCCGTCAACAAGAATTTCGCCGCCATCAAAACCGATGATGCCGCAACAAGCTTTGATGGTGGTTGTTTTGCCTGCTCCGTTATGACCGATGAAGCCGTATATTTCGCCGGGAGCAATGTGCAACGTCAGGTTATCAACGGCAGTTTTGTTGCCGTATCGTTTTGTGAGATTGTTGATTGTAAGCATAAAAATCACCTCAATATGTATTATAAACCTTCCTATATTAAAAGTCAAACATATTGGTATGTTGGTTGACAGCAAAAAGCGGTTATGTTAAAATTTGCTTCGAAAAGGGGAGATTGAAATGATTATGAAGTTTATTTGTCTTATCCTTGCGGCTGTTCAGACGCTTTTGTTCAACATAGCAACAATTAAAACCGAGTCGCAGACTCTCGGCGTTATAGAATATGAAAGATATCAGACCTTTGAAAGCTTCGGCACAAGTTCCTGCTGGTGGTCGCAGAATATTGACGATGAAGAAACCGCAAGAGAAATTGCGCGTCTGCTCTATGATGACGAAACAGGTCTGGGTCTTGACGTTTACCGCTATAATATTGGCGGCGGTGAGCACGATAATCCCGATTGCAGAATCTGGGATACCTCGCGCCGCACCGAAAGCTTTTACGTTTTGAATGAAGAAACGGGCGAATGTGAATATGATTTCACCCGTGACGCAAACGCAAGAAGAATGCTTGATTTTGCCGTTGAATACGGAGCGAAAGAGGTTATTCTTTTTTGTAACAGCCCCCATTTTTCAATGACAAAAAGCGGTCACGCTTCAGGCGGACTTGAGGCGAACGTTTCCAATCTTCCCAAAGAAAACTATGCGGAGTTTGTTGATTACGTGCTTACAATTGCCGATTGGTTTGTTGCTCAGGGCTATCCCGTGAGTGCGATTTCACCGATAAACGAGCCTCAATGGAGCTGGGGAGGCGAATGGGTCGGTCAGGAAGGATGCCATTATACGGCCGATGAAACCGTTGAGGTGCTTGAAATGTTTGCCGTTGAAATGCAAAAAAGAGGAACTCCCTATATACTCAGCGGTCCCGAAAGCGGAGAGCTGACCGAAGGCTATTATGAATATATCGATAAGTTTTTTGCAAGCGAAATCCTTGATGAATACTGTGATTCAATCAGTGCTCACAGCTATTGGATTGATAATAACTGGTGGGCGAAATCAGCTTTTGCCGAGAAGATGGCGAAACAGTATCCCGATAAAAAATTTGAGATGAGCGAATGGTGCGAGCTTCCGATGACGCTTGATTCAAAAACTATTGAAAGCGGTCTTTATATGGCGAACATCATTATGCAGGATTTGAGTTGGATGAACGCTGTTTCGTGGCAGAGCTGGACTGCGGTGAATGGAGACGGCGTGCTTGATATCGTTGACGGTGAACTGATTCAATACAGCCGCTACTATGCCTATAAGCAGTTTTCTTCGTTCATAAAACCCGGCATGACGAGAGTTAAGGTTAAAAACAGCGCAGGCGACGGCGCAACGGTTTCTGCAATAGCTTTTGCAAATAAAGAGCAGACCGTTATGATTATCATTAACAACGAAGCTTATTCACAGAATATCGGTCTTTACGGCAGATATGATTCAATGCAGACCCATCTTACCGATGCTTCGCATAATTGCGAGCAGACGTATTCGGGCGAAATGCAAAAGAGCATAACTCTTCCGCCGAAAAGCATAACGACAATAGTTTACGGTAATTAAAAACAGGCTTGTAGGGATAGAACCTTACAAGCCTGTCTTTTTATTGCGGAATATAATTTGTATAAATGAGTTCCATTGTTGAAAGTGTTTCGTTAAAATTGAAAGTAACAAAGAGCCCGTCATCTTTTCGAAGGCCGTCAAAGCCGTAGGTTTCGCATCCGTCGAGCTTATAATAATAAGGATTTCCGTCAAAACCTTCTGCTTGGAGAGCTTCAACGTAACTTTCAAATTCTTTTCTCGTTACGCCGACGTAAGCATTCTCGTAAGTGTAGCGGATAAGCCATTTGTTATGGAAGGCTCCGTCAAATTCGTGCTCTAACGTTTCGCCGTTATCAAGAACCTCAAAGTAACTGCCCTTTGCGCATGAATAGCCGTTAAAAACAGGGAGGAGCTTTGCAAGCTCGGGATATGTTTCGCCGGTGCATTCAACGATATCGATTGTCAGAGCGTAACTTCCGTCAATTTCGTTAAGCCAGGAATCTATTCTGATAAGGTGTTTGCCGTTTTGCCATGCACCGTACCAGCCTTCTTTATAGTATTCGTAGTATCCGTCGTGAGATACAAGAAAGATTGCGTTGCCTTTATAACCGGCATCGGTAAGGTCTCTTGAAAACTGGTATATGCTTTGCTTCGGCGCAGAGAATTCAAGTCTTATCCAGTCGGACTGATAACCGTTATCTGATTCCTCAGCTTTATATTTTTTTATTGAAATGTTTGATGTTCCATCGGGAATTGCAGGAAAATCTGAGGGCAAGTCTGCTTCAACGGCAGGTGTGCCGTCGCTTGAAGTTTGGTCTTTTGCGGCAGTTGTTTCTTCGCTGAACCAAGCTGTCTGCGTTTCTCTCGGAATGCCCGTATAATCGTCGATATTAACGTATTCTATATAGTCGTCAGTGGTGGGCTCGTTGCCGTCTTTGCCGCAGGCACAAAGAAAAATAAATGCGAAGCAAAGAAGAAGAGCAATCATTTTTTTCATAGTCACAACCTCCGTTTAAAGTATGATAACATAACAACTTCATTTTTTCAACCTGATTTATGTTGATATATTGAAAAGCTTTTGTTATAATTATAGATATCAATAACCTCGGAGGATAAAATGCCCAGAGAAATAAACTATACCGTACCTGCCGAATATGAGGGTGAAAAGGTTGTTCGTTTTCTGCGTGAGCATTGCGGCTTTTCGGCAAGAATTGTGAGAAGCATCAAATTCACCGCAGACGGAATGAAGCTCAACGGGGTCAAAACCCGAACAACGGATAAACTCAAATGCGGTGACGTTATTACGGTTTTTATGCCTGACAGCGGCAACGCTCCCGAAGCGATGAAAGCCGATATCAGCGTGCTTTATGAGGATGACGATATTCTTGTGATTAACAAGTCGCCTTTTATGGCTATGCATCCGACGCATAACCATCAGGGAGATACCCTTGCAAATGCGGTTGCCGCCTACCTTGCAGAAAAGGGGATAAACAGCTCGTTCCGTTCAGTCGGCAGGCTTGATAAAGGCACGTCGGGTGTTGTTGTGTGTGCACTCAATCCGCTTGCCGCGTGCAAGCTTTCGGGCAAGGTGAAAAAAGAGTATTGCGCTCTTGTTAAAGGCAGACTTGAGGGTGAGGGAAGTATAGACGTTCCGATTTACCGTCCCGACCCGATGAAAACTTTGCGAGCCTGTTCGTATGAGCTTGGCGTTGAAACGGCGCTTACGCATTGGTTTGCAGAGAAAACTTTTGGAGACGCAACGCTTGTGAGACTCAGGCTTGAAACGGGCAGAACCCATCAGATTAGAGTGCATATGGCGTTTTCGGGTCATCCGCTTGCAGGCGATGATATGTACGGCGATTTTATGACAGAAATCGGGCATCATCTTCTGCATTGCCGCAAGTGTGCCCTGACTCACCCCGTAACGGACGAAGAAATGGTTTTTGAAGCCCCGATGTGGCAGGACTTTGAAGATGCGTTGAAGCTCTGCACATAATAACAGACAACTGTATGTGCTCGTTTTTGAATATTTATGCAAATGTTTTACAAAAAATATGTATTTCGCTTGATTTTTAAATATTTAATGCTATAATAAAACTACAAAATCAGTAAAGGAGATTTACATAATGAAAAAGTTTGTTAAAATTCTTGCTCTTGTTATGTCCGTTGTTTTTGTTGCAACAGCATTTGTTGGCTGTAACAAAGATGCTCAGACTGCAGGCTCAGCAGTAAAGGTTATCGACATTGAACTCACAGATGAAAAATATGCATTTGGTGTTGACAAGAATCAGCCCGAGCTTCTTGAGCAGGTTAATGCTTTTATTAAAGAAATCAAAGAAAACGGCAAGTTTGACGAAATCTGCAATAACTATTTCGGTGACGGCACACCTGTTGCAGTTAAGTCGGCAAAGCTTGATACATCAAAGGAGCAGCTTGTTGTTGCAACAAACGCAGCTTTTGAACCTTTTGAGTATACCCCCAACGGCGGTGAAGATTATTACGGCATCGATATGGAAATCGCAGCAGCTCTCGCTGAATATCTCGGCAAGGAACTTGTTATCCAGAATATGAAATTCGAAGCTGTTTGTCTTTCAGTAGGTCAGCATCAGTGCGATATCGCTATGGCAGGTCTTAC
>JAFXJO010000026.1 GCA_017532185.1 Clostridia bacterium
CACTCTTCACCATTAACTTTTCACTCAATTCGGGTGTGGGCAACGCCCACCCTTAACTCTTCACTCTTCACTATTAACTTTTCACTTCACAATATATATTAGGCACAAGCGTTTGAAATAATTCATAAAAATATAAATATTGTTTATAAAACCAACGTTAATATTATTTCAAATTAATATTGATTTTTGTTAAATTTCGTTTTATTATATAAGTTGAAATAATTTGATTATATCGAGGTTATGAAATGAGTATATTCAATATTTTCACTTTGTTCGGAGGCTTGGCTTTCTTCCTTTTCGGTATGTCAACCATGTCAAACGGTCTTGAGCGCGTTGCCGGCGGTAAGCTTGAACGCATTCTCGGCAAGATGACGGATAAGCCGATTAAAGGTCTTTTGCTCGGCGCAGGCATAACGGCGGTTATTCAGTCTTCTTCTGCTGTAACGGTTATGCTCGTTGGTCTTGTTAACTCGGGCATTATGAAGCTCACTCAGAGCATCACGGTTATTATGGGTTCCAATATCGGCACAACAATAACCGCCTGGATTCTTTCGCTCGCAGGCATTGACAGCGATAATTTCATCGTCAGCCTTCTTAAGCCCTCATCATTCTCTCCGCTTGTTGCCCTCGGCGGTATTCTTCTTCTGATGCTTGCAAAGAAAAACAGAAGCAAGGATATCGGCTCGGTTATGATGGGTTTTGCCGTGCTTATGTATGGCATGGAGCTTATGAGCGACTCAATGGATCCGCTTGCAGAAAGCCCGCAATTCGCCGAATTTATGGTAATGTTTAAAAATCCTCTGCTCGGTCTTGTTGTCGGCATTGTTCTCACAGCGGTTGTTCAGAGTTCTTCGGCAACAGTCGGTATTCTTCAGGCGCTTTCAATGACAGGCGGACTTTCAGTCGGTATGACCGTTCCGATTATTATGGGTCAGAATATCGGCACCTGTATTACGGCTCTGATTTCAAGCATAGGCGTTAACAAACACGCAAAGAGAGTTACCGCTGTTCATATTTCGTTTAATATCATCGGCACCGCCATCTGGCTCTCTGCTTATCTTATCATTGATTCAATATTCAATTTCGCATTTTCGTCTATTGCGGCAACGCCGTTCTCTATCGCCGTTGTTCATACGATATTCAACATCGCAACAACCGTTCTTCTCTTCCCGTTTTCAAAACAGCTCGGTATCCTTGCAACAAAGCTTGTTAAGGACAAGGCAGAGAAAAGCAAAGGCACAACCTTCCTCGATGACAGACTTCTCGCAACTCCCGGTCTTGCAGTTGCGCAATGCCGCGAATATACAAACGAAATGGCTCGCCTTTCTGCCGTTATGCTTCAGGAGGCAATTGCGCTGCTTGATAATTACAGCCAGAAAAAAGCCGACAAACTGATTGCCGACGAGCAGAAGCTTGATGATTATGAAGATAAACTCGGCACCTTCCTTGTTAAGCTTTCGGGTAACCAGCTTTCCGATGAAGACAGCAACACCGTTTCAACGCTTCTTCACACCATCGGCGATTTTGAAAGAATCGGTGACCATGCGCTCAACATAGTCAACACCGCCGCCGAAATCAACACAAAAGAGATTTCATTCTCTGCAAGCGCAAAAGCAGAGCTTAAGGTTGCGGCAAATGCAATTCTTGAAATTATCAGTCTCACTGCAGACGCCTTCTGCTTCAATAACACCTCTCTCGCTCTTGAGGTTGAACCGCTTGAGCAGGTTATCGACGATATGGTTGACGAAATCAAGAGACGCCATATTGCAAGGCTTACAGGCGGCAACTGCACAATTGAGCTTGGTTTTGTTCTTTCAGACCTGCTCACAAACTTTGAGAGAGTCAGCGACCACTGTTCAAACGTTGCGGTCTGCGTGCTCCGCATTCACGACAGCGTTTTTGACGCTCATGAATACCTCAACAACTATAAGAATGAGGGCGGCGAACACTTCACAAAAGCATTCAAGGGTTACGCCAAGAAACACAGACTTCCCGAATAAGAAAGGAAAACAGATATGAAAAAGATTATTGCATTTATTTCGATTTTTGCCGTTATGCTTGCTTTTGCAGCCTGCGGCACAAAGGATAACGCCGCAACAACTGCTCCCCTTGCAACAAACGCTCAGGGCGATTCTTCAACAAAAGAAAACGTTATTCCCACAAAGAAGCCTGATCTTCCCGGCGATTACAGTTCATTGGGCAACAAAGAAGATTACCTCTATGGCTTCTATTTTGAAACCGTAAACAAAGCCGGCGAAACAAATAAACAGAAGGTTTACACCAACGAATCAAACCTTGCAGACGCGCTCAATAATTACGGCGTTATCACTCTCAACGTTGACAAAACGGTTAAATCCGTTTGGGGCGAAGAACATAATTACGAAAAAACAGGATATGCCTGGCTCGTTTATGCAGACGGAGAACTTGTTGAGGGCGGACTTGACAAGGTTGCAATCAAAAACGGTGCAAACTATCTTTTCAGAGTTGAAACGTTTTAATTGATTTTCAAAAGGCAGACCGTAACAGGTCTGCTTTTTTGCGCGTTTTATTTTGAAACGATTCTTAAACAACAAAATTCTGACAAATTATTGATTTTTTGTTAAAGTTTTGTTATAATATCGGAGTTCCAAAAAAACAGGGGTGATATAATGGAAATCAATTTTATTGACTGGGTCTCTTTCAAATCGTTTGAAATTGCAGGAACAAATATGACTCTCGCTGAATTCTGCGCTCAATATTCCGCAGTTCAGACAAACTGGGTCTACACCGTTGCAGGCATAATCGGCATACTGCTCCTGCTTATCAACAAAAACAAAAAGTGGTATTGGTATTTATTCCTTGCGCTTTACACGGTTATGTCAGTAACCTCCGTTGGTATGCACACAGCGGATTACGGCGAATTTGAACCGTTCAAAATGACAACCAAGCTTCTCGCGAGTTACGTTGATATGTCGCTCACAGAGCTGACGGTTTGGTGGGGCGCTTGCTGCGCGGCAATGGAGTTCCATCCCGGTAAAAACAAAAAGAAAACAGCATTTATCTCCGTTGTAACGGCAATTATGCTGGTTGTTATCGCAGTGCTTACATATGAAGTTTTTGTTGTTCACAACCGTCCTCTTTATATCGGCGGCGGCGGAGCTCCCATGGACGGCAAAACAGGCGGTCTTTCGCTTGCAGAGTTCGGTTGCTTCCTTACCGCGGTTCCCCTTTCTATCTCTTCGGCTCAAACTTCAAGGGTATGGAAAAGACCGAAAAGAGAACAATCATTCTTCTTGTTTCAACGCTTCTCATCGCGGTTGTTATCACCTCTCTCTGGGGCGATAACGAAATCAACGGATTTGCTCTCGGCAACTTCCACGGTCATTCGCTCTGGCACATTCTGGGCGGCATTGCAGAGCTTGAGGTTGTTTTCTGGGTTCAGCAGAGAGAAACCAACGAAAAATTCAGAAAGCTCAAAGAAGAATACGAAAAGAAAACAGCATAAAAAATCACAGGCGCACCAATCGGTGTGCCTGTTTTTGATTTATGATTACTAGTCCTCTGCCAAGCAACCAAGTAACTCTTCGCTCAATTCGGGTGTGGGCAACGCCCACCCTTAACTTTTCACTCTTCACTATTAACTCTTCACTCGATTCGGGTGTGGGCAACGCCCACCCTTAACTCTTCACTCTTCACTATTAACTCTTCACTTGATTCGGGTGTGGGCAACGCCCACCCTAAACTTTTCACTCTTCACTATTAACTCTTCACTAAAAAAATTGCTCCCCGAAATTAATCGGAGAGCTTTTTTATTTTAGAAAATCATACCTGAAAAAATACCGCAGAACTTTGTGAGAACAAGAGCAAGATTGCCGAGGAAGTTATAGAGCTTTGCAGTTGAAACGCTCAGGTCAAAAACTTCTGCAAGTTCGGGATTCTCAATAACAAGGTTGTTATATGTGATAACTTCGCTTGTGTATGTATAAGGTGATTCTTCGTTGATTGTGATAAGACGGGAACCCTTGTTAACGATGCTTGAATATGAGTTATATGTGGGGCTGGGAGTATTAACGATATCAACGCCCTTATATTCTGTTTCAAAGTCATTCACGTGGTCGTGACCTGAGAAAATGGCAAGAACGTCGCCCTGCTTTGCCATTGCTTCAAGCTGACCTTCATTATCAACGCCGGGGCAAGGAGGTTCAACAAGGAATCCTGAGAAGTTATGAAGCTTGGGAAGATACGTATAATATTTGCCGTTATAGTTGGCTGTAAGAACGCCGAGGTTGATAGGTGATTCAACAAAAAGAGCATCATAAACATCGCCAACAATAATATGCTGGAATGCCATTGAAGGAACAAGAGCGCCTGCTTCCGCCTTAAGCTTGTTGCTTGTTTCAAGATACCAATCAATCTGGTCTTTTCTTACGCAGTCATAGCCGCCGTCAACGTATGAGCCTGAGTCAAACATCCAGAGGTTGAACTTAACCTTTGAACCGTCGTTTGAATAAACGGGAAGGTTATGGGTTGCTGTGCCGTGAAGCTCGGGAACTGCATCGTAAGCGAGGAAATAATCGCCGCCTGCTTTCTGATACATTTCAAAAAGCTCATCGTTGGTATAACCCTGCTGATAATCGTGGTTGCCGAAAACCATTGTGAAATAGGTTTCGCTCTCAACAAAAGGCTTGCAGAGTTCATCGATTGCAAGCTGCTTTGTTTCGCCTTCGCCAACGGTGTTATCGCCGCCGAGAACAACGATATCAGGGTCATAAACTTCAAGAACGTAGTTGATATATTCAAACATTCTTTCATCTGCAGGATAACCGTCCTGGCAGTCACAAAGGTGAAGGATTTTGAATTCGCCGTTTTCATCAAACTTAAGAACGGGAGCAACTGTTTCGCCTTCTGCAAAAGCAATCACGCCTGTTGAAAAAACAAGGCAAATTGCAAGAAGAGCCGCGAGAATACGCTTTTTCATATTATGCCTCCAAAAAAAATATTTTGTCTGCCCGAAAGCAGACAAGCAGAATATCTTTATTATTTTAAAACATTATTTAAATAAAGTCAAGAATATATTGACATTAAAATTTTTGTGTGTATAATGATTTAGGAGTTATTCTCAAATTCGGAGGAATATGATAATGAAAACCTATCATACCCATCAGCGAACAAGTCTGCTGAGTTTCTTAAAAGAAAATTCAGATAAAGCCTTTACCATTGAAGAAATCATCGCTTCTTTGAGCGAGCCGATAAGCCAGAGCACGGTTTACCGCCTGATGCAGAAGCTTGTTGAAGAAAATCTTGTTCACCGCACCGTCAAAGGCAACAGCCGCAGCTTTGTTTATCAGTATATTTCAGACGAAAAATGCGAAAATCATCTGCATATGAAATGCACCGATTGCGGCAAGGTTTATCACCTTGACAGCGGTGTTACGTCGATAATTCAGAATAACATCAAATCAAACACAAGCTTTGAGATTGACAGCCACACCGTTTTGCTCGGCAAATGCGGCGACTGCAAATAAAGCGGAGGTATAAATGAAAAAATTATCTGTTTTGCTTGCAACGCTGTTAGTGCTTGCAATGCTCTTATGCTCCTGCAGTTTGCCTGCCATTCCGCAAGGAGGCTTAAAAATCGTTTGCACAACCTTTGCGCAATATGATTTTATCAGAAACATTCTCGGCAGCGAAGAAAATCTGATACTTCTCAACAAAAACGGTGCCGATATGCACGGCTTTGAGCCAACGGCAAAGGATATTGTTGAAATACGCACCGCAAGCCTTTTTGTTTACGTTGGCGGAGCGTCTGATAAATGGGTTGAAAAAGCCGTAAACGCAACGGAAAACCCTGATTTAAAAGCAGTTGCAATGACCGAATACGTTGATACGCTTACGCTCGAAGACGTTGAAACGCTTGAATTCGGCTCTCATCACGAGCATAACCACGCTGAGCACAGCCACGACCACAGTCCCGACGAAGCGGACGAGCATATCTGGCTCTCGCTCAAAAACGCCGTTGCGATAACCAACGGTCTTTGCGGTGAAATCTGCGCCATCGACCCTGAGAATGCAGAAAAATACAAATCAAACGCCGCCGCATACGTTGCAAAGCTTGAGACTCTTGAAAAGGAATACGAAGCTGTATTTACTGAATCGGAAAGAGACGTTCTTCTGTTTGCAGACCGCTTTCCCTTTGCATATCTGACCCACGATTACGGCGTTGCTCACCTTGCCGCGTTCACGGGCTGTTCTTCGGAATCCGAGATTACGGCAGAAACTTTCACACATCTTATTGAGCACACAAACGAACTCTCGCTCCCCTGCATACTGATGCTTGACGGCTCCGACGGCAAAACCGCCAAAACCGTAAGCAACGCTACGGGCGCAAAAATTCTGACTGTTGATTCGCTCCAGACCGTTTCCGAAACGGATATCAAAAACGGAGCAACTTATTATGACACCATGACAAAAAATCTTGAGATTTTTAAGGAGGCGCTGAACTGATGGCTTTGATTGAATGCAAAAATCTTACCCTCGGCTATGAAGGCAAGCCCATCGTTTCGGGGCTTGATTTCAAGGTAAGCGAAGGCGATTATCTTTATATCATCGGCGAAAACGGCTCGGGCAAAAGCACGCTGATGAAAGCTCTGCTCGGACACAAATGCGTTCTCGGCGGAGAGATTATTTTTGATAAATCTTTAAGCCGCAAAGAAATCGGCTATCTCCCCCAGCAGACGGTTATCCAGAGGGACTTCCCTGCTTCGGTTAAAGAAATCGTTTATTCGGGTTGCCTTAACGGCTGCGGCTTAAAACCGTTTTATTCCGCAGCGCAGAAAAAACACGCAAAAGAGGTTATGGCAAAGCTTGGGCTTACCGAACTCGAAAACAGATGCTACCGAGAGCTTTCGGGCGGTCAGCAACAAAGAGTTCTGCTTGCAAGAGCCTTGTGCGCAACAAAAAAACTGCTCATTCTTGACGAGCCCGTTGCAGGTCTTGACCCCGTTGTTACGCGCAATTTTTATCAGCTTATTGAAGAAATAAACAAAGACGGCATAACAGTTATTATGGTTTCGCACGATATGAACGCCGCAACCGAATATGCTTCGCATTTTCTTCACATCTGCCACACACCGTCTTTCTACGGCACAAAGCACGATTACCTCTGCTGCGACGTTTGCCGTGTATTCAACGCAGGAGGTGACGAAAAATGATTCAGACCCTCACCTATTACCTCAGCTTCAGTTTTATTCAGTATGCGCTGATTGCAGGTCTGCTGATTTCTCTCTGCGCTTCTCTGCTTGGCGTTACGCTTGTGCTTAAACGCTATTCAATGATTGGCGACGGTCTTTCGCACGTTGCTTTCGGCGCAATGTCTGTTGCGGCGGTTTGTTCTCTCGCTCCCATGGCGGTCACTCTGCCCGTTACGATTCTTGCCGCTGTTATTCTTCTCGGAATGAGTTCAAACGGCAAAATCAAAGGCGACGCGGCAATAGCGATGATATCCGTCGGAGCGCTCGCAATCGGCTATCTGCTGATGAACGTTTTCACCGTTTCAAGCAACGTCAGCGGCGACGTTTGCACAACGCTCTTCGGCTCAACCTCAATCCTCACGCTCACCAAAAACGATATTATTCTCTGCTCGGTGCTTGCGGCGGTTGTTATTCTTGTTTTTATTCTTTTCTATCATAAGATTTTTGCCGTCACCTTTGACGAAAACTTTGCAAACGCAACGGGCACAAACACAAAGCTTTATAATAACCTCATTGCAGTTGTGACTGCGGTTGTTATTGTGCTTGCGATGAATCTTGTTGGTGCGTTGCTTGTTTCGGCGCTGATTATCTTCCCTGCCCTGACGGCTATGAGAATATTCAAAAGCTTCAAATCGGTTATTCTCGGCGCGGCGGTAATTTCCGTTACCTGCACACTCATCGGTCTGCTGATTGCAATTCTTTACGGCACACCCGTCGGCTCAACGATTGTTATTGCAGATATTGTTGTTTTCGGCATTTTCAGCGTTATAGGTAAAATCAAGAACAGATAAGCAAAAGACACGGTAAAAAATACCGTGTCTTTTTATATTACATTATTTGATTACTTAACGTACCAGAGGAAAGGATAAATGTAAATTACACCGAATTCATCATAACGCTCGGTATACATATATATCGGCAATCTCTCCCACGGATGATGAACGGTTTCATCGCTGTAAGTAAACGTTTTAACCGAATGGTATGTTTCAAATCTGATTAAATTACCGTTTTCGTCATAGGTATACTTAATATGGTCGTCAACTTTTGTTTCATCAGAAACAAGTTCACCGTTATATTTTTTTACAAATCTGCTTCGCGAATCCAAAGGGTCACCGTATTCATTCAAAGCGTTAATTTCATATGCGTCTGTTGTTTCTTGGTTTCCGTATTCGTCTTGACTACCGCCGCCGCCAAATTTATATTCCAA
>JAFXJO010000005.1 GCA_017532185.1 Clostridia bacterium
AGCCATTTTGAATTCCTCCTACGAATATATTAATTTTAATTAAACATAAATTAAGCAATAACTGCTATTTATTTGATTATATCATATAGTGTTAAATTATTCAAGACCGAGTTTTTTTGCCATTTCTGCAGTTTTGAGTTCAAGAAGCTTTGAAACGCCTTCTTCCTGCATTGTTACACCGTAAAGCATATCAGCCTCATCCATCGTGCCTCGTCTGTGAGTGATAAGAATGAACTGCGTGCTGCCCGTCATATTGCGAACGTAGCTTGCATAGCGCGAAACGTTAACGTCATCAAGCGCCGCTTCAACCTCGTCAAAGATGCAGAACGGTGCGGGAGTAACCTTGAGGATAGCAAAAAGAAGTGCGATTGCGGCAAGACCCTTTTCACCGCCGGAAAGCAGGTCGATATTCTGAACGTTCTTGCCCGGAGGCTGAACTCTGATGTTGATGTTACATTCAAGAACATCCTGCGGATCATCAAGCACAAGCTCGGCTTTACCGCCGTCAAACAAATCTTTGAAAGTTTCTCCGAACTTGTTGTTAATACGTCTGAACTGTTCTCTGAAGCGCTCTGCCATTTTGCCCGTAAGCTCTTCGATAAGCTTTGTAAGCTCCGATTTTGATTTTTCAATATCGGCAAGCTGTCCACTCATATATTCATAGCGCTCTGAAACTTCTTTATATTCTTCAACCGCACCCACGTTAACGTTGCCGAGACCTCTGATTTTGTTCTTGATTTCCTGCAAAGTACGCTGTGCCTTGGGAATATCCTCAAGAACGATATCCATCTCAACAGCTTCACGCAGAGTAAGCTGATATTCGTCATAGAGCTTGTTCTGTGCCGTTTCAAGCTCTCTCTGCATTGAGTTGCGGCGTTCTTCAAGCCTTGCAAGCTCACCGCCGAGCCTTTCTCTTTCTGCAGTTTTTTCACGTTCTTTGTTTCTCAAAGCCGTGCTTTCGCCCTCTGCCTGAGTACGTTTTTCAATGAGCGAAGTAATTCTCTCTTTAGTCTCAACCGCATTTGCGCGCAAAGATGCAGCCTCTTCTTCAAGCTTTGCAATGCCTGCTTCGGTTTCTTCGTTGATGCGTTTGATTTCTTCAATTTCAGCGATAAGCTTATCGGCTCGCTTGCTGAAAGCATCCTTGCGGCGCAGACACTCTTCAATCATTTCGTTATCCGCTTCAATCTCTTTGCGCATTGAAACAATCTCAAGGTTGAGAGCATTCTGAACCTCGCCCGATTCTTCACGCAGTTTATCGATTGATTCTTTTTCTGCATTGAGTTCTGTCAGCGAAGCGGTAAGCTTTTCTGCTTCTTCGTTGACTGCGGCAAGCTCTTTTTCTGCCTTTTCTTCGGTTGCAAAAGCTTCCGCAATTCTCTGCTTTGCTCTTGCTTTTTCGGCTTCAAGCTCATCGATATGACCCTTTGCGGCGGCGTATCTGTCGCTTATAAGCTTAAGCTCGCCGTCAGCACGGATAATATTTTCCTGCGCCTTGATAAGCTCGGCTTCGGAAGCATCAAGCTCAGCCTGAACAAGCGCAAGTTCCTCCGAAAGACCTTTGAAAACATTCTGCTTTTCATCAAGCTGTTTTTCGAGAGCCGCGACCTTTTCTTTAAGACCGTCAATCTCGTTTGCACGGCTGAGGAAGCCTGTTCCCGAACCTCTCGAGCCGCCCGTCATTGAACCGCCTGCATTGAGCACCTGACCGTCAAGAGTAACGATTTTAAAACGGTAAGAATACTTCTTTGCCATCTCGATACCGTTATCAATATTATCAACAACAGCCGTTCTCGCAAGCAGAGAGCCGATTATTTCGGCGTATTTTGCATCGTATTCGAGCAGCTTATCCGCCATATCAACAAAGCCCTCACAGTTTTCAAGACCCTTTTCAGTGAACGGTCTTGACTTAACGGAGGTAAGAGGCAGGAAGGTTGCTCTGCCCGCTCTGTTATCTTTAAGATAATTGATTGCGCGCTTCGCGGTGTTTTCGTTATCCGTAACAATATTCTGGATAGCCGCACCGAGAGCCGTTTCGATTGCAACGGCATATTCGGCAGGCGCGGTTATAAGCTGTGAAAGTGTGCCGTGAATGCCCTTGAGGAAACCTCTGTTTGCCTCTTTGATAACCTTCTGAACGCTGCCTGCATAGCCGTCAAGGTTCTTTTCAAGGTCATCGAGCATCTTTATGCGTGCATTTTTCTGATAAATATCGAGGTTAAGGGAATCGATTTCTTTGCGGTATTTTTCAACCTTATCGCCCCTTGTGCCGAGAATCATTCTGTAGCCTTCAAGCGCATTCTCGTGCTCCGCAGCCTCATCGTTAAGTCGGTCAAGCTCTGCTTTTGCGGCAGCTTCTTCCGCCTTGAGGGTATCAAGCACTCCGCCTCTTGTCTCAATAACCTCATCAATGGATTTTATTCTTGCATCAAGCTCTGCACGGGTTGACTGCGCGGTTGATTTTTCAACTCTGATATCCGCCGCCTTCATAGCGGAAGCAGTAAGCTTTTCGTTGATTTCTCTTGCTTTTTCGCTGTTTTCGCTGTTTTTGCCAAGCAAGGAATTGAGTCTTTCAAGCTCTTTTGAAAGCTCCTCTTTCTTTTCGGCAATGCCGGCTTCGTTTGCGGCAATATTCTGCTGTGACTTTTCAATCTGCGCATCGGTTTCGGCAACGGACTGTTCGCTGTCGCCCATATCGCCGCTGATTCTTTCTATTGTCTGTCTGTTATGTTCGATTGTATTCTTTTCAACGGCAATTTTACCGTCAATAACTGCCGCCTCTTCTTCACTTTCAACAATGGTCTGGCGCAGACGCTCAACCTCAAGCGTTATATCCTGACTCTCTTTGATTGCTTCTTCGATTTTCTCAATAAGCTCAACAAGCTCATTTTCGGTCATCTCATACTGCGAGGTAGCGAGTGAGAGCTTATGCTCCTGCTCCTTGAGACCGTTTCTTGATTTTTCAATCGTATGAAGCCACAGACCGATTTCAAGCGTTTTCTTTTCATCGGCAAGAGCAAGGAATTTGAGAGCCTTTTCGCTCTGTGTCTTAAGCGGACCTATTCTTCCCTCAAGCTCTGCGAGAATATCTCTCAGACGCACAAGGTTTTCTTCCGCCTGATCGAGTCTGCGGTTAGCATCTGCCCTTCTGTAACGGAAATGCGAAATACCTGCCGCTTCTTCAAGCATATCTCTTCTCTGCGATGAACGAGCCGAAACAAGGTCTGCAATTCTGCCCTGACCAACCATTGAATAGCCGTCACGGCCAAGACCCGTATCCATAAACAGCTCGTGGATATCTCTCAGACGGCAGACTTCACCGTTGATTTTATATTCACTTTCGCCCGAGCGATAATAGCGGCGTGTTACGGACACCTCGTCCTTATCGTTATTCAGACCCCTGTCCGTATTATCAAGGCGCAGAGTAACCTCGGCATAGCCCAGAGCCTTTCGCTGGCTTGTGCCGCCGAAGATAACGTCTTCCATTCTTGAGCCTCGCAGAGTTTTGGTTGACTGCTCACCCAATACCCAGCGCACGCCGTCGGAAATATTACTCTTACCCGAGCCGTTGGGACCGACAACGGCGGTTATGCCCTTGCCGAATTCAAGCACGGTTTTATCGGGGAAAGATTTGAATCCCTGCATTTCAAGCGCTTTTAATCTCATTTGAATACCTAACCTTTATGTATCACCGCAATCTCGTATTTCGGCATATCGTCACGGCCTTCAACCGTGCAGGTATAACCGAGAGACTGCAGTTTAATCAGATTTTGTTTTTTCTGCCCTGTCATTTTGGAAATTTCTTTTTTGTTGACTGCAAGCACGTAACTGCCGCAATCTTTTTCGCGAAGCTTTCCGAGCGCAATATCATAATAAATCCTGCCCTCGCAAAGCTCCCTCAATGCCGGATGATAAGCACCGCCGGCATAATCGCCTTCAACTCCGCCGCCCGAATGCAAACCGACTCTAATAATCTTGATACCTGCATTCTCAAACGCCGGAATTATTTTGGCGCAAAGCTCAACGGTTTCATCAATCCCTTTGGGAATAAATTCACCCGTCAGCATAAGTTCATAAAGTCTTGTCCCTTTTATAACAACCGTCGGATAAATTCTCACGGTATCGGGCTTCATCGCAACAATTCTGCGCGCAGTTTCAAGGCTGTCCGAATCTTCGGAGCCGTAAAGCCCCGTCATCATCTGCAGACCCGTTTCGAAGCCGAAACTTTTGAGCAAGGCAACCGCATTCTCAACGTCCTGCGCGGTGTGACCTCTTTCATTAAGCTCAAGCACCCTGTCATCAAGGCTCTGCGCACCGAGCTCAACTGCGGTAACACCGTATTTTTTGAGAATTGAGCAGATTTCTTCGCTTATTCCGTCGGGTCTTGTTGAAATGCGTATTCCCTTGAAAACACCCTTTTTAACATATTCATATGCAGCCTCAAGCAAAGATATCATATATCCTCTCTCAATCATCGTGAAGCTGCCGCCGAAAAACGCTATTTCGCCGCCTGCCGCTTCACCTGCCGTAAGAGATTTCCTCGCTGTTTCCGCCGCAGAGCGAACTTCATCGGGCGTGATTTCTTTTTGGCTACCCGATATGCTTCTCTGGTTGCAGAATGAGCACATATGAGGACAACCTTTATGCACAACAAAAAGTGCCACGTTTATATGCTTCATTTTATACCCATAAGCTCAAGGGCTTCCTTTGCGGCAAATTGCTCTGCAAGCTTTTTGCTTTTGCCTGTGCCCTTGCCGATAACGTTGCTGTTAAGGTGCACCTCAACGGTAAATGTTTTTGCGTGGTCGGGACCCGACGAATCCGTAACAACGTATTCAAGGCGTTCCTCTCTGTTACGCTGAATAATCTCCTGAAGAGTTGTTTTGTAATCCTTTGCGTTATCGTATTCGTCCTGACGCGGAATAAAGCGAAGCACAAGCTTTCTTGCCTCTTCAAGACCGCCGTCAAGATAAATTGCGGCAAGCACCGCCTCAAACGCATCAGCGAGAATTGAGGGTCTTTCTCTGCCGCCCGTTCTGTCTTCACCCCTGCCGAGCAAAAGCGCAGAGCCGATATCAAGCTCTTTTGCGTAAGCGCAAAGAGCTTTTTCGCAAACCTTTGCCGCCCTGTGCTTTGTCAATTCACCTTCAGGCATATCAAAATTGCTGTAAAAATAATTAGCCGAAACAAAGCCGAGCACCGAATCGCCCAAAAACTCGAGCCTTTCGTTGTAAGGCGTTTTTTCGCTTTTTTCGTTTGCATAGGAAGAATGCGTCAGCGCCGTTTCAAGAAGAGAAATATCCTTGAAATGATAGCCGAGCTTTTCCTGCAAGCTTTCAAGTTTATTATTCATTGCAATCACCCTGCAGCTGCTTTTTGAGAGCCTCAAGCCCTCTTTCAGCAAGCGCTTCATAGCGTTGTTTTTTATCTCTGATTTTGGTTTCAAGCGGCGGAAGCAGACCGAAGCTTGCTCCCATCGGCTGAAAGTTCTTAACGTTTCCGTCGCTGATATATCTTGCAAGCGCACCCGAAATCGTAAGCTCATCGGGTACGAATTTTTCTTTGCCGAGAATACGGTTTGCAGCGTTTATACCTGCAAGAATACCTGCACAAGCGGACTCCATATAGCCCTCAACACCCGTTATCTGACCTGCAAAATACAGTCCCTCTCTTGCTTTGAAGCCGAAATCTTCGCCAAGCAAACGGGGTGAATCAATAAAGGTGTTGCGGTGCATAACGCCGTAACGCACAAACTCCGCATCCTTGAGAGCAGGAATCATTGAGAAAACTCTCTTCTGCTCACCGAATTTGAGATTCGTCTGAAAACCGACAAGATTATACATTGTGCCTGCCTTGTTTTCTTTGCGAAGCTGAAGATTTGCCCAAGGTCTGTGACCCGTTCTGGGATTCACAAGACCTGCAGGCTTCATCGGGCCGAAGCGGATTGTATCGTGCCCTCTTGACGCCATAACCTCAATCGGCATACAGCCTTCATAGACACCCTTGCGTTTATCAAACTCGTGGGTCGGCGCGCTTTCGGCATTTATAAGAGCCTCGTAAAACGCTTCATATTCCTCTTTGTTCATCGGGCAGTTGATATAATCATCGGGTTCGCCTCTGTCATATCTCGACTGCATAAATGCATTTTCAAGGTCGATGCTTTCCGCCGTAACAATCGGTGCCGCCGCATCAAAAAAGCTCAGGTTTCCGCCGCAAAGCTCTTTTATTTTGTCTGAAAGAGCTTCGGAAGCAAGCGGACCTGCGGCAATTATAACGTCGCCTTCAGGTATCTCCGTAACCTCTTCGCGGATAACCGTTATCTCTTTGCGCGCGAGAATTTTCTCTGTAACAAGTGCAGAGAATTTATCTCTGTCAACCGCAAGAGCTCCGCCTGCAGGCACAGCCGTTGCCTTTGCACATTCAACGCAAAGTGAGCCCATAAGCTCCATTTCAGCTTTAAGCATGCCTGCCGCACAGCCGAGGCGCATTGCCTTGAATGAGTTTGAGCAAACAAGCTCTGCGAAGCCTTCATTTGAATGAGCAGGCGAGAATCTGACGGGCTTCATCTCATAAAGCTCAACCTCGATTCCCCTGTTTGCAAGCTGCCACGCCGCTTCAACTCCTGCAAAACCTGCTCCGATAACTTTAACCTTATTCATCATCATTCTTTTTCTTGCCTGCCGCTTTTTTCGTAACCGCAGCCCTTTGCCATACAAACAAGCTTGCCGCCCTTCTTCTTGAAGAGAGCCTTGCCGCATTCAGGGCAAGCTTTGCCTGCAGGAGCATCCCAGCTCATAAAATTACACTTGGGCCATTCGCTGCAGCCATAGAAAACGTGGCCTTTTTTGGATTTTCTTTCAATAATCTCTCCGCCGCATTCAGGGCATCTTGCACCTGTGTTAACAATAAGCGGCTTTGCGTTGCGGCAATCGGGATAACCGGGACAAGCAAGGAATCTGCCGAATCTGCCTGTCTTTATAACCATCATTCTGCCGCATTTATCGCAGGGGATATCGGTGATATCCTCCTCAAGCTGAATCTTGACGTTTTTCATCTCGGACTTTGCTTTGTCGAGCGTCTTTTCAAAATCCGCATAGAATTCATCAAGCATCTTAACGTAGTCAACGTCACCGCTGCCAACGTGGTCAAGGTTTGTTTCAAGCTGTGCGGTGAACTTTGTGTTTACGATTTTGGGAAATTTATCCTTGAGAAGACCTGTGATTGCAACGCCGAGCTCTGTGGGCACGAGCTGCTTGCTCTTTCTCTGGATATAGCCTCTCTTGATGATTGTTGAGAGGATTGTTGCATATGTGCTGGGTCGGCCTACGCCGTTTTCTTCAAGCTCTTTGATGAGAGAAGCTTCTGTGTATCTTGCAGGCGGCTGAGTGAAATGCTGGTTTGCATTAAGCTCGCGCATCTTAAGTTTTTCATCTGCCTTGATTTCGGGAAGCACGCCCTTATCGGTTTCTTCTTCTGCAAGCTCATAAAGCTTTGTGAAACCGTCAAACTTAACGGAATAACCTGCCGCTGTGAAGATGCAGAATTTATCGCCTTCGTTTTCTTTGTGGGCAATGATTTCTGCCTTAACGGTGTTCTGAACACAGCTTGCCATAAGGCTCGCCATAAAGCGCTTCCAGATAAGAGTGTAAAGCTTATACTGGTCTGAAGTAAGGCTGTCCTTAACCTTATCGGGTGTGAGCGAAGGCACCGAAGGTCTGATAGCTTCGTGACCGTCCTGTGCATTTGCTCTGGACTTATAGTAAACAGGCTTCTCGGGCAGATATTCGTTGCCGAAAGCCTCAGCAATATAGCTTGTTGCCGCAGCTCTTGCTTCCTCTGAAATTCTGAGAGAGTCAGTTCTCATATAGGTGATAAGACCGCTCATACCGATGCCCTTAACGTTAACACCTTCATAGAGTTCCTGCGCGGCTCTCATTGTTCTTTCAGCCTGGAAACCGAGTTTTCTCGAAGCTTCCTGCTGAAGAGTTGAGGTTATGAAGGGAGGGGCAGGATTCTTTTTTCTTGTGCCTTTTTTAACGGACTTAACCTCATATTCGGCACCGTCAAGACGTGCAAGATAAGCATCCGCCTGTTCTTTATTTGTGATTTTGATTTTACCGTTTTCATCAGAATAAAGAGTTGCTGTGAGAACTCTTCTCTGTGCGGTTGCAAGCTTTGCCTCGAGAACCCAGTATTCTTCGGGGTTAAAAGCATTGATTTCGTCTTCGCGGTCAACAATCAGTCTGACGGCAACGCTCTGAACTCGGCCTGCAGAAAGACCTCTTCTGATTTTCTGCGAAACAAAAGGGCTGAGTCTGTAGCCAACCAGACGGTCAAGAATTCTTCTTGCCTGCTGAGCATTAACGAGGTCAAGATTCACCTGTTTGGGGCTTGCCATACCGTTCGCAATACCTGTTTTTGTGATTTCGTTAAAAGTAACTCTGTTCTTCTGCTTGAGGTCAAGACCGAGAACGGTTGCAAGGTGCCACGAAATTGCTTCTCCTTCGCGGTCAGGGTCGGCTGCGAGATAAACGGCTTCGCTTGCATCAACCTTTTCCTTGAGCTCTTTCACAAGCTTTTCCTTACCCTTGATGAGTGCATACTTGGGAGCAAAATTGTTTTTAACATCAACGCTGAGCTTTGCGGCAGGCAGGTCTCTGATGTGTCCTTTTGAAGCAACAACATCAAATTCTTTGCCAAGATATTTTTTGATTGTGTTCGCCTTTGCAGGCGACTCAACGATAACAAGCTTTGACATTATAGGTTATTCTCCTGTCAGTAATTTATTTGAAAATTCTTTATGCTAACTGATAATTGTTGCCGCCGATTGCAATGACGGCATTTCCCGCCTCAAGCATCATCAGAGCTGTGAGGACTTTTGATATCGGCAAACCACTCATTGCGCAGATTTCATCGGCAGAAAGAGGTTCGCCTTTAAATAGATTATAAACTGCGAGCGAATCGGGGTCAAGGTTTGCAGGCGGCTGTTTTTCGATTTTGAGCACAACGCTCTTTTCTTCTTTTTCACCGTAAAACTTCAGCCTGACCGACGGTTGCTTCTGCTCAATCATTTCTGGAACTTTTGCATTGAGATTGAGTCTGTCGGGATACATCATTTTGTATCCGCCGAGAATATCTTCTGCACAGGTTACGGCACTCGCACCGTCGCGGATAAGTCTGTTGACACCCGTATAAGCACTGTTCAGAACACTGCCGGGAATTGCAAAAACGTCTCTGCCCTGCTCGTTAGCCTTGCGCGCGGTTATCAGCGAACCGCTTCTTTCACCGGCTTCAACAACAAGCACACCCATCGACATACCCGAGATGATTCTGTTTCTTTCCGGGAAGCTCGATCTTGTAACTCCTGCAAGCGGAGGATACTCGGTTATAAGTGCGCCGGACTGACTGATTCTGCGGCGCAACTCCTCGTTTTCTCTTAAGTATCCGCAGCCGAGACCGCATCCCATAACGCAAACGGTTTTACCGTCCGCTTCAAGCGCACCTTCGTGAGCCGCGCTGTCAATTCCGAGCGCGCCGCCGCTGACTATAACCGCATTCATCGCCGCCATACCTGCGCAAATTTTTCTTGCGATTTTGATGCTTTCATATGACGGTTTGCGCGTGCCGACAACACCGACGGAAACGCGCGAGTTGATATAAGAAATATCGCCGTCAACGTAAAGCACAAGCGGTCTGTCGTGTATATGGCGAAGACCTTCGGGATACTCATCATCATCGGGAGTATATATCTTCCAGCCGTTGCGTCTGCAGGTTTCAATCGCAACCTGAGCGTTCTTAAGCGGCGTTTTTTCAAGCCTTTCAATCTGCGGCTTTGCAAAAACGCCCGAGATTATTCTTGCGGTTCGGTCTGCCTCATAAATCTCTTTCGGAGAAGAAAAGCAGGCGAGAATTTCATCAACCCTTGCCGCCGCACCGAGTGCCATTGAGAGCCATATCCAATAAACCGTGTTCTCGTTCATCTCATCAACTCCCAAGCAAGAATTGCCGCTGCCGCAGAGGCATTGAAAGATTCTGCCCTGCCGCCCATCGGAATGGTAACGGCATCTTTGCAGGCTTCTATTGCTGACTGCGAAAGCCCTGAGCCTTCATTGCCCACGCAGATAATCACGCCGCCTTCAAGGCTGACTTTGCGGATATCCGAAGCGTCGCTTCTCGGTACGGAAGCGTAGGTCTGCATTCCGTTTGCCGCCGCATCCTCAAGCAGAGAAACAAGATTCTGAGGTTCAACAAGCGAAATACGCATCGATGAACCCATCGCTGCTCTGAGCGCCTTGGGATTATTGATATCACAACCGCCGCTGACTATCAGACCGTCAAGTCCGAGAGCCTCAACAGTTCTGCAGACCGCGCCCAGATTTGAGGGATCCTGCAGATTTTCGAGCGCAAGATATTTGCCCGAATAATTGAGTTTTTCGGTTTTTTCTTTTGATTTGCAGATGCAGAAAATGCCCTGCGGATTTTCGGTATCGGAAAGCTTTTTTGCAACGTCGCCGCTTATTTCAAAGCATATGCAACCCGTTGCAATAATACTCTCTGCATATGCGGAATATTTTTCAAGCGCCGATGCAGTGAAAAATGCCTGCTTTATCTCAACGCCTGTTTTTGCCGCATCAAAGCAGAGCCGTGCGCCCTCGAGAAAGAACTCGCCGTTTTGTTTGCGGAAAGAAGCGCTCTCTCCAAGGCGAACGGCATATTTGATTTTATCATTTGTTCGAGCCGTAATCTTTTCCATACGTTTAATTTGATACCTTAATATATTATTTTATTTGATACCTTTATATATATCAAATTTTCAAAAAATGCCGCTTGGCAGTATGCAGAAAAATGCGAAAAATCAGAGATGTAAAGAATTTACACCTCTGATTATCTTAAACCTGATTAGTTGAGAGCAGCCTTTGCCTTCTCTGTGAGAGCTGTGAATGCTGCGGGATCAGCAACTGCGATTTCAGCAAGCATCTTGCGGTTGAGGCTGATGTCAGCCTTCTTGAGACCGTTGATGATTGTTGAGTAGTTCATGCCGTTCATCTGGCAAGCAGCTGAGATACGGGTAATCCAAAGACGACGGAAATCTCTCTTCTTCTGCTTTCTGCCGATATAAGCATAGTTGCCGCTCTTCATAACAGCCTGCTTAGCTGTCTTGAAGAGAGTGCTCTTTGAGCCGTAGTAGCCCTTTGCGAGTCTGAGTACTTTATTTCTTCTCTTGCGAGTCATAATAGCGCCTTTAATACGAGCCA